>DASYAN010000398.1:0-4039 GCA_036501345.1 Ktedonobacteraceae bacterium | reverse complement strand
GTCGCTAATTTCTGTTATCCGCGCTTTTTTGATTATCGTACCGAGTCGTTGCACATGCGCCCAGTTGGCCGTGCTAAACGTCAAGAGGTCTGGCTTTACCTTAGTTCTGTTGATTTTACTGCGTGGAGCCGTGTGGATCTTACTGCTGCCGATTTTCAGCATCAGATAGAAGGTCTCTTCATCCAGTTTATGCAGCGCAATCGGAGTTTCTTTGGGCCGCAGGGGCGTCGCAGAATGTCTGATGTGCGGATGCTCATTGGTTCGTGTGCTGGGACTGTTGCTCAAGGACTGCGTAATCATCTGACGGGACAGCGGCAGGGCAATCCTCCTTTCGGTAGTCCTCGCCCTACTGTCTCTTGGAGCGCGACTGCTATCAGTGAGCAACCAGGTCTCCATTGGGAGCAAATTTCAGCATCGACTATGATACTCCAACAGCAGCTGCAGGAATTGCGTGGTGAACTCAAGCCTGCTGATGTAAGTCAGGAACGTCCAAGCAATCTCGCTGTTCCTGCCAGGCCTACTAGCTCTACAAATTCTAGAATCTCTGCTTCATCTGCAAAGGTACCGCGTGTTTCTCGTCCGCAGGTAACAGCAATGCCATCGGCCTCTGTGAATCCTCTTAACAGCCCTGAATTTGATATGGTGGTTGCTCGGCAACTAACAGTCGTACCTATGCCCCCCTCAACGAATTCGCGTGTGGCAGCTCAGGTGACTAATGGGAGGGGCACTATATCCTCTGGTTCAACACCACTTGCTGCTATAGCTCCCACTCGTAGACTAGAACCATCGGCAATACCAGTAGAGCGACTTGATCCTGCTCGTAGCAAGTCAGAGCCATTATCGCCTCTGATAGAACGATCGGCTCCTGTACGCAAATCTGGCCAGCTTACTTCCTCTGCACCACCATTTATGGCTTCAACTCCGATGGTACCCCTGACTTCCCCCAAATCGGTAGAAGGAAGAGGGCGCACATCTGCTTTGCCTGACTCTGCAACATCTCCAGTTCCGGTGGCACAGCCACAAGCTCGTCGTGTGCCTCCTTCTGACTTGCCAGTAACCAATGGTACAACTAGCTCCAGCCAGCGCGATATGATGTCGGTGGGAGAGGATGATCTTGCTATTTTTGAGCAGATGCGTCATCAACTTATTCTCTGGCTGCGGATAGAGGCGGTCAGTGCTGGCCTTGAGATTGCTGGTCAGGGGCCTGCTCAGTTGCTTGAAATGTTGCGTCAGCAGTCCCGTATAGATGAGACACGCTTGCAAGTTGTTTCGACCTTACTCAACCTTGCCAATCAAGTTGTCAAAACTAGCATGGTGACTGTCTTGGACTACAAGCAAGCATTGATGTTTCATCTGATGCATACTCGCCGTTTCTAATTCTCTAAACTCAAGAGAAGTATCCTTTTCTACAAGGATACTTCTCTATGCTGTAGATGAGGCTGGAGCGGCAATTGTCGGTAAGAGGTCTTGCAGTTGTTCTAGCCAGTCCGATCCAAGCAGACGCTTGGGAATGCGAATCACTCCCTGTTGAACACGAGCTTCATTGCGGAAACGTCGATAGAGCGCAATACGATTTGGAACCACTACACGCTTGACTGTAAGTACAAACTCATTATCCTTTATGGAGATAGATTCATAGCCTAGTTTCGCAGCTTCAAGCTTCAACCGCACCAAGGTAAGGAGATTCTGAACTGGTGGCGGCAATGGTCCGAAACGATCGGCCATCTCTGCAGCCATGGCTTCAGCATGCTCTGGAGCTGTCAGGGAGGCAAGGCGCTGGTAGAAGTTAACTTTTAGAGTGCGGTCTCCAATAAACTCGTCCGGTAGGTAGGCATCCAGTGGCAAATCGATAGCTGTAGCTGACACAGCTGCTTCGACCTGTTTGCCCTGTAATTCCTGGACTGCTTCTGTGAGGAGTTTACAGTACAGATCGAAGCCAACTGAGTTCATAAAGCCGGATTGTTCTGCTCCAAGGAGACTGCCAGCACCACGAATTTCCAGATCTTTCATCGCGATACGGAAACCCGCCCCTAGTTCTGTGGCCTCGAAGATTGCACGCAAACGTTTTTCCTGGATAGGGGTGAGTTTAGCATCTTTGCCGTAGAAAAAGTAAGCATAAGCCTGTTGTGTCGCACGGCCAACACGACCTCGGAGTTGGTAGAGCTGTGCTAAGCCAAAGTAAGCCGCATTATTCACAATGATGGTATTTGCATTGGGAATATCCAGCCCGTTTTCGATAATGGTAGTAGAGACGAGAACATCGTAGTCGCCGTTTGAGAAGCCTATCATGACGCGTTCCAATTGTTCTTCGTTCATTTGCCCATGTCCTACGGTGATGCGAGCCTCAGGGATAAGTTGCTGGAGCTTGGCCGCTGTCATCTGGATGCCTTGGACGCGGTTATGTACAAAGAAGACCTGACCTCCCCTGTCGATCTCACGCAGAATCGCCTCGCGCACCAGTGCATCATCGTATTCTCGGATTGTTGTGCGAATGGGTAGCCGTTCTTGAGGAGGGGTTTCGATGACACTCATATCACGCAGGTTGACGAGCGACATGTGGAGTGTGCGCGGAATAGGGGTCGCCGTCATTGTGAGCACGTCGATTTCTGAACGCATCTGTTTGAGGCGCTCTTTATGAATAACACCGAAGCGTTGTTCTTCGTCAACGATTAATAGTCCCGGGTTAAAGAAAACGACATCCTTTTGCAATAGGCGGTGGGTTCCGATTATAACATCCACTTTGCCAAAGGCGAGGTCCTCCAAGACTTGCTTCTGCTCTTTCTCGGAACGGAAACGACTCAACAATTCAACGCGCACTGGGTAGGGTTTGAGGCGCTCTTGGAAAGTATTGTAGTGCTGCAGAGCCAGAATTGTTGTTGGTACGAGAATGGCGACTTGGCGTTGATCTAGTACAGCTTTGAAGGCTGCTCGTAATGCAACTTCTGTTTTACCGTAGCCGACATCTCCACAAACCAGCCTATCCATCGGGCGTGGTCGTTCCATGTCAGCTTTGACTTCTTCAATGGCATGCAGTTGATCGGGCGTTTCTTCGTAGGGGAAAGCATCCTCTAGTTCTTGTAGCCAGGGTTGTTCTGAGTCAGGTGGGAATGCATGTCCTGGTGCTGCCTCACGTAGGCTGTAGAGCCGCAAGAGATCGCGAGCAACTTCCTGAACGTTTTCCTTGACTTTTGATTTAGCTCGTGCCCATTCTGATGTGCCCAGTTTACTGAGGGCGGGGATAGCATCTCCCATACCAATGAAGCGCGTGACACGGTCAAGTTGGTCAGTCGGGATATAGAGCTTATCAGTTCCGGCGTAGTGAAGCAGGAGATATTCACGTTCGACACCTGTCAGATTCATACGGGCCAGCCCTTCGAAGCGTCCAATGCCGTGTTCCTGGTGGACAACATAGTCACCGGGCTTGACCTCTGTAAGGAATGAAGACGGTGTGATTGGTTTGCGCCTCTGGACACTACGCCGTTTTGACCAACCGAATATTTCAGTATCGGAATAGATATAGATTCCCAGCAGGCGCGATTGCCAGCCCTCAAGCAGTTGCCCCTGGATTAGGGTGAGTGTTCCTGCTTCTGGCAATTGGTTGATTTTTGTTCCGGGGCTGACATGGATGGTTGCCTCTTGCAGCAGGCTCTCGTCGCTCAACACTTCTGCCATACGGCGAGCTTGCATAGTTACAATGATTACCCTATCCCCATTATCGAGCATTTTGCGACAATCCTGCACGAAGGCACGTAGCCTACCACCATAGGAATTGGCACTACTGCACGGCGGTACCAAGTATTCAGTGCCACCTTGCTGATGCAGCTCGAAGTCGCTCTCTGCACTCGAGAGGAGATCGGCGAAACGCAGTTGACGTCGTTGCTGCATCTGGAGTTCAATCTGGTCCCATGTCAGATGGGCATCTCTCAAGTGGGCAGGGTTTTCGCGCTCACGTTCGAGTCGCTCTTTAAGTTCTTGGGCTTGAGCGTCAATCTCGGAGATCCTATTTTGGATCATGGCCGGATTATCCAGAATCAGGAGT
>DASYAN010000397.1:0-3249 GCA_036501345.1 Ktedonobacteraceae bacterium | reverse complement strand
AATGCGCCTTTGATGTCGGCATCGAGGACCCACTTCTTGGTTTTATTTGGTCGAGCCAAGGCGAAGATTTTCTCGATGGCATCATGGCAGCTTCGACCTGGTCGAAACCCATAGCTCGTGCTTTCGAACTTGGCTTCCCAGGCGGGTTCAAGGGCATTTTTCACCATGGATTGAAGACAGCGATCCATCATGACGGGAATCCCAAGCGGCCTGCATTTTCCGCTTGTTTTTGATATATATACTCTTCTTGCTGGTTTAACTTTCCAGAGTGAATAGTGGGAGAGTGTATCGACCATCTGTGCACGAGCCTCTGGCGTTTTTATTACCAGTTTATCCACTCCAGGCGTGTTTTTCCCAGTATTGATCTGCGCTACGCGCCGGACACTCACCAGCCGATTCGAGTAGCTTTTCAGCATGAGTTTTTGGAGCGAGCGTACCTTTTTCAGGTTCCCCTCTTGTGCTGCCCGAAAGATCCGTTGTCTCAGGTTACGAACAGTCCGGTTGGCCTTCTTCCAATTGATGGCATTCCAATCGGTCTGCTTCTCGGTTCCGTTTGCAGAGAGTGCTTCTCGCATCTAACTTTTCCCTCGATAAGTGCCTTCACATCGTTCTTTGGGTGATGCACCAGGATCACGTCAGCCACCTTTCAGCGTGGGTATCTCCATTGCTGGCCCTATCTGCCCAGTTATGCTTTCCTGTTGCCTTTCGGCGAGCAGCTTTCGCTTCTTGATCCTTCCTGTCCCCACTGAAGATTTCAGTTTTCCTTGCGGTCCACTTACTAGAGGAATCGACCCCCCTCTAGACCTCATTGGGATTTTCACGTTCCGCATGTGGGAGATCCAACTGGGGAGGATGCCTTCTGTACTGCGGGGACCGGGTGTCCTTTTCCCGTGATGGAACGGCTCACGGGGACCGCTATCCCATTCATCATCGTCTCAGCCGTTTCGATAACCTAGTGTCACGCAGCCTCTTCAAAGGTTCACTTGTATTCATCCTTCTAGTTTTCTCCTAGCCCGGTCGCCTCGTTCGGCTCGAAGCTTCCTTGGACATTACCCCTCGCTTTCCTCCTCACCGTTACCAGTGACGCAGAGAGGGATCAGAGACAGCCCCGGACACTGGGCTGAGAGCTTCTTCGCTCCACTCCTCACAAGCGACTTCGTGTCGCACTGTTGCCCCACCAGCATATCACCGAGCACAAGCCCGACAGGGATCGCCTTTGCAGATCACCGCACTCACGCTGGTGATGACCTTGCATTTGCTCGCCCTTTGCCGTTTGGCTGTGCGCCTGGCCCATCGTCGGTGTCCTCAGGTAAGGGTGGAAGACCGCGCACCTACAGCGAAGAGAGCCTCTTGCTGATTGGCCTCTTGCGCACCTTGTGGCGCTTATCCTATGCGGACATGCGCGACTGGCTCAAGAGTTGGCCTGCGCTAGCTCTGGCCTGTGGATTGCCTCTGGATCAAGAGGGAAAGCTGTGTATTCCGAGCCCATCCCAGCAGTGCAGACGTCGCCACCAAGCTGGAGCCCCTGTACATGAGTCCCTCTTTAGTACTGGTTGTTCTGCAGGCTCTCAGACGACGGCTTATCGGAGCCCGGGATCTTATCATTGATAGTGCTCCCATCTTGGCATGGAGACGCGCTGATCCTGATGCCGCCTATGGGCATGCTCCGGCCCACCATCCTCGCCCACTCCTGCGCGGCTTCCGGGTGCATACCCTCATGTGTCGCGGCTCTGGACTTCCGCTCTTGTTTCTGCTTTCTCCTGCCAATCCACACGATGCTCCCTTTGCGCAACGCTTGTTGGCCTGGGCCAAGCAGCTCTACCAGATCCATCCTCGGGTCATCCGTCTGGATGCGGCCTATTGGGGCTTGCGTCTGATTGCCTGGATTCATACGGTGCTCGGGGCAGTCGCCGTCGTGGCATGGAATCCCAAGAACTGCAAGAACCGTTCCTGCTTGCCTCCCACTTGGACCAGAGAAGAACTTGGCAAACGAAGTAGCATCGAACGCTTCTTTGGACGCGTTTTTCTCTTTTTTCATCTCCAACGTCCTCCCCTGACGGGCTGGTCTGAGGTGGCTTCACAGGTCGCCTTGACCTATGCCGCTTCTGTCATTGTTGGCCTGGCTGCTCAGCATTCAGGCCGTCCTGATCTCATCCGTTCTCCAAAACGAGTCTTAGCTCATCTGTGGCAAGGAGAGTCCGAGTTAAATGGCCTCTAATATGTTATACTTTTGTGAGAACTGAACAATAATGTCGCTCTTACACAAATTTGGTGAATAGACTATTGCGGAGCTATGAACGCACTTCAAGAAATCGCTGTCGGAGCGGATGAAGGTTCCCAAGACGCTATATTGATGAGCTTTTATCATCAAAAGTATAGAAGATCGATTTTATGGAGAAAATCACTTTTTGAAAATAATGAAGTTTTCCGTCACTAAAGAAATCAAATTGCTGAGTCTTGCATTTCTCTTTTCGTTCACTGGTTTTGATGGGGTTCAGCAGTACATTACAACCTTTTTCTCACATATAGGATTGCCTCGAATTGGTTTTCAATCTCTTATTCTCATCTACCTCTTCTTTACTTTGGCAGACCCTTTGTCCGCTGTAGTTGTCTCTAAATATGGCGCTAAAAAATCAATGGCAATTGGTATACTCTTTTATGTATTATTCATACTTGCACTAATGACAAAGTCTATGATTTTTATTTACCTAGCATCTTCTCTTCTTGGTATAGCTGCGTCTTTGTTATGGACAGGACAGAATAGCTATTTGGTGCGAGCGACAACTGATGATAATCGTGGTGCTAACGCTGGGTTTTTTGGTACTTTACTGTCTCTTGGATCAGCTGCGGGTGTTATTTCGTTGGGTTTTCTTATTGCTAAATTCTCCTATCAATCATCATTCCTGCTTGCTGCTCTTTTGCCGTTCATTGGTTTAGTATTCATCTTTCGCTTAAAGGATTTACGGTCAGAAAAATCAGAAAATCACTTACATCTTTTGCGCAAAGCCATTACAAGTAAGACAGCATGGCAACTGTCAACTATCTGGTTTTCGGTGTCCTTTGTGTATGGTTTAGCTATTGGTCTCATTCCTATTGAGATTAAAAATATTTCCACCTGTGAAATAGCTAGCCACAAGAGTCTGCTTCAGGCAGCGAGATTGTCAGGAGTAGCAGAGAGCTGAAAGCTGATATCATGGTGTCGTAACCAATGACGGTCTTGGGAATTGCGACGAACAGCCGCCAAGGTGG
>DASYAN010000396.1:0-4880 GCA_036501345.1 Ktedonobacteraceae bacterium | reverse complement strand
GAAAGCGTGCTCGGAGCGGTGCTTACTGCCATCGGATTTCTAAATAAAGGACCAGTTGGCGACTTCCTACAGTCCATACCAGACTACTTTATAGGAAATAACATCTCAGCATTGCGTGATCATCAAAACCAATATCTGATCAATGGTGTTGGACAAGCGACGTCAAACGCAAATACGCAAAATCTATCGGATATGCACGCTATCATTGTTCTTGCCATTTACTTAGTGGTGTTTATTGGCGTGGCATGGTGGGTCAATCAGCAACGAGACGTTACAAACTAATGCTCAATACACAGGCGATCAAAGAGTACGCATACTCGCTCGGCTTCGACTCAGTGCAGATTACCACGGCTGAGGCTTTTCCCGATGCCGAGCAGACTATAAAGGAGCGCATTGCAGCAGGATTGATGGATGGGCTTCCCTGGTTTACGGCTGAGCGGACCGAGGTGTCCTGCCATCCAGATGCGCTACTGCCGAATGCGCAATCTATCATCGCACTCGCCATATGCTACCTTTCCGAACAACCCGAAGAGCAACAGGAAGAGGGTTCACCTCGTGGTCGCATTTCACGCTACGCGTGGGGAGATGACTACCACGATATCATCAAACCCAAATTGCAACAATTTGCAGACTGGTTACGTGAGTATGCCCGCGATGAGATGGGAGAAGCTCTAGAGACACGTCTCTTCGTCGATACAGGACGTATGGTGGATAGAGCAGTTGCCCAACGCGCCGGATTGGGATGGTATGGCAAGAATACCAACATTCTCACCAAGGGCTGGGGATCGTGGGTATTCCTGGCAGAGATCGTCACTAACCTCTCATTGACACCGGACGAACCATTGAAAGCAAGCTGTGGGAGCTGCGAAATTTGCTTGCATGCCTGTCCAACCAAGGCCCTTCCTAACCCTTACGAATTGGATAATACGCGCTGTATTTCGTTTCTTACAATTGAGTTGCGTGGTAGCATTCCTCTGGAATTGCGCCCATTAATGGGAAACCTCATTTTTGGCTGTGACATTTGCCAGGAGGTCTGTCCGGTTAACAAGCTTGCCGAGCGGCGACTAGGGATGCCAGACAGAATGGAAACACAGAGTATACTCATCACGAATATTCAGAGAAGAAGCACAACACAGAAAACAAATGCGACAACAGCGAGACTTAATTTCCGCTCTCATGATGAATTCCAGCCCCGCTCTACAGTAGGTAGCAGTCCTGAATTGATTCCTCTGCTCTCACTGACCGAAGAACAATTTCGTGAGCGTTTCAGGCGTAGTCCAATCAAGCGCACGAAGCGACGTGGTCTCTTGCGCAATGTCTGTGTTGCTCTGGGAAATATCCGCGATCCGCAGGCTGTCCCTGCACTGATCGGAGCATTGCATGATGAGGAATCACTTGTACGAGGACACGCGGCGTGGGCATTAGGACAAATTGGGGGTGGGCAATCTCTAGCGGCACTTCACGAAGCATTAGAAACTGAGCAAGATATAGAAGTACAAAATGAGATTAAGTGTGCTTTGGCGATATTTCCTTGTTTATAGCTTACCTTTAGTTCTGGGTCACTCCTCTTTCTTGCTTACTAGCGCATATCATCTGAAATTCCAGACGTATGAAATGGCTATATTTACAATATCATAGGCAAATTTGGCTATTTTCTCAATTCTGCCTGATTGCTTAATCTGATGATATATCCAAATATTCAGAAGTGATTTCTCTCAGGTAGCATCCATAGTACTGATGTTACATTTAACTGGCATACACAAGACTCCCTTTCCACATGTACCACAAATAATCTATACATTTGCGTGCATTTATGCTAAAATAGCTGAGTAACTATGAGCAAGACAGGCACGAAAAACATGGTCAATGCCTGCTAAACCAGCACAAAATCATTCCAGAAATGGGCGAACGAAAGGGATCCATAGATGTCAAATGACGATCAGAGAAGTTCTTCAGGAGAAGGTCATTATTATAAGCAGGAACCGCATACTACCCAGAACTCTGGACCGGGATCGCAGGGAGAAAAGCTCCCTGGTCAACCATTGAAGCAGCGCAACATTTGGAGAGCTGTTGCTATGGTGATGTCAATTATAGCCGTTGTATTCGCAGCTACAACACTACTAGCCTATAATCATATAATCAATCCACCAGCAGCTAGGCTAACATCAATTGCAACACAAGCACCACAACAAACAGCAACTGTATCAGCGCCAACGAGTGCTTCTACCTCGTCGTCAATGTCAACAGTTCAACCGTCATCACCGAGCAATTACTCAGCACTACAACCAGGCCCCGGATGTGATAAAAACGGAGGGACATGGACACCACAAGGACTTGGTGATATCACTTGTGGCACAGCTGTATCTCCCAGTTCAGCTAATACACGAGGTTATTTATTCCTCCAACTTCCAAATAACAAAGCATTCTCGTCGAACAACAAAATAGGCGTTATAGGTAACCCTGGTACTCCAAACGGCTTCCTCCAATGCATTGGCTTGGATGAACAAGACGCAAATACAGGATTTTTAGCAGAATACTGCGGTGATGGTCATTGGTTTATCTACTCAATATCAAGTGATGGAACTATTGTCCAAACACTGGCTAAAGACCTTACATCCACGAGAACAACAGTGGACATCGCACTGACTCTCCAAGGTACTACGCTATCATTTTCAATGGACAACGAAATGCACGAGGTCAACAGTATTACACCAATACAACCAACCAAAGTAGCAATAACATACTTCGCTAACTCTGGCTATGCAGGTAGTATTACAACAAACAACTTCAGCTATACAGTGCTGTCTAGCTAATTGACGACCCAACGATTCATTGATCATATCAATGGAGGAGAAGGTTTATCACTGTGACAAACCTTCTCCTCCGGTTCAGAGCGCGATAATACTGCTATGAAGGAGATGTGAGGATTATAACGGACAAAAAGGTAGAAATCTACTGCTGCTATGCCCATGAAGATGATGAGTATTTACAGATGCTGAAGGCGCACCTCAACCCATTCCTGCGAAAAGGCTCTATCCTCTTTTGGGACGATACAAATATCAGTCCGGGAGCTGTATGGCAAGATGAGGTCGACAATCATCTGGAGACAGCCTCTATGGTTCTTTTGCTAGTAAGCGCAGATTTCATGAATTCGGATTACTGCTATAGCAAAGAGATGACGCGTGTAATGCAGCAACATGAAGAAGGGACAATTCGTGTCATTCCTATCATTGTCCGTCCTGTTGCATGGCAAGAAGCGCCATTTGGAAAACTCCAGGTTCTTCCCACAGGGGCTAAAGCAGTTTCACTCTGGGGAAATAGAGATCAAGGTTTTCTGGATATTGTGCAGGGTATCGCGAAAGTCGCCAACGAGTGTTTGGAGAGGCTGTATCCAACTAAAGCGGAAAGCGAGACAGAAAGCTTTCTCAAATATGGCGCATTAGAGCAATTAGAACAAATTATTCAAAGTTTCAAGTTGCTTCGCAGCCAAATCGCTAGTTACGTGCATCTGAATGGATCTAAGGAATTTACTTTAGAAAGATGTGAAAATCAGTATAATAAGCTGTACGGAAATACAATGGTATTCTTAGCGATTTACCTCCCTGGGTGTATCTCAGACGATTCTGAAGGATTTGTAGAAATAGTCTACAGAAAACGACTGAGCAGTTGCGTAGAAGAAGTGGTATTTATGTTTCTATTACTCGATTAATCATTTCTCCTTTGGCAAAGCTTGAAAAACTGGCAGAGCAGATAGATGCATGTACAGCTACTTTAGAGTTATATAAGCAGAGATATTTTCCTGGATCTGAACACTCGTCATAGGCTGGGTCACAAATCAACAAAGCAAAGGAGTCATTGACGAAAAATTTCCACTCCTCCTACTTCCAATTTGACACTCATAATACTCGTAACTGCTCTCATTTTGAAAGTGAAGAGGCAGTTCACGCCATCGATTTGAAACTCCACACGTTCCTCCAATGACTTGAGGGTTGCAAAAGGAACAACCAGTCTCACAAGCTCCTGTTGTTCTCGTTTCAGAAAAATAATTTGGTGGGTGATTCTATCGTTACGGATATATTCCAAAGCATGCTGAATCCCATTCAAAATAAAGAGAGCGACACCCTTATTACCCTCCCTTGAAGGTTGATAGGTAAAGCTTATATTCGTTGGTTTTGGTGAGATGCTGGCCTGATCAGGTTCGGATAACGGCACATTGTTAGATTTGGCATTTAGTTCCTCTATCGTTCTACGAATACCCTGAGCAACGTCAGCAAATGCTTCATCTTGAGTATGCCATCCTCGATCAGTTACTGGTCTTGCCCTTGTCGGAAGGGCTTGAAGATGACTAAATGGTGCCTCTTTCCAATCAACGGGACGGAGGATTATAGGGATTACACAGGTTTCTCCTGCTTTATGCTTTTCTAATGCTCGTTTTAGCTCAACACCATAGCAATAATCAGACGCTAAAAAAGCGGCACTGACGAGAAGAAGAATAATTTGAGCACCATCCAGCTGGGTATTAATTTCATGTTCCCAATCATGCCCTGGACTAATCTCACGGTCGTGCCATATGTCAATAAAATTCCGTCGTTTTAACAGGCTCAAGTGGTTATCCAGTTGCTTACGGAGATCGTTATCTTCATGCGCATAGGAAACGAAAACCTTAATTTTCTGCTGCATTATCAACACCCATTATTCGGTACAGCTCCATAACAAAAAACCGATGTGGAGATATATTCTACTTCTAATCTCACACACCGGTTTTTCTAATAAACAGAAGAGTATCATTTCCTCATTTTTGCCGAGCGAGCTATCAGCACGCTTGAAGCAGTGGATCAATCACTGGGTAAACAAGCCGTTCGATCATCAGCACGACTTCG
>DASYAN010000395.1:0-12377 GCA_036501345.1 Ktedonobacteraceae bacterium | reverse complement strand
CCAACAGGCAATTAAAAGGAAACAGCGTTCACCAAAAAGGTGACAGGCCAGATTCGTTGGGATATTCATACAACGAGTAGCCTATAATGCTGGATATCACAACGATCTGACATAAGAACAGGATGTCGTCTGCAAGCACAGATGATTTTCTTACTAAAAGGATGTATAGACGATCCAACGCAATGTCAGAAGTGCTACAGAAGAGAGAGTAGTAAAGATAGAGAGGTCCGTTCTCTATAAGTGAGAAATTATTGTCAAGGAGGTTCTTTTATGAGCAGCATGACGCGTTGGACATCCAAAAGAAGCATCGGAGTAGGACTCATCCTGGCCGCGATGCTTCTCGTAACCATTTATGGCTTTACAGACAATCTATTATCTGCCCAAGCCACTTCGTTCACTACCCCGCGGACATTTGGAGTCTTAAATCATGCCCCAATGGGAACAGCCGCATTACTATGGAGCCAGACAAACCATACACTAGTCGTGACGGTAGTTGCAAGTGGCTTGGCACCAAACAGTACCCATCCGGACGCTATCCACAACGGTAGCAGCGGTGGCTGCACAAGTTCCACCCACGGAGATGTTGTGTATGGCTTAAACCCCGTTAATGCTGACTCCACTGGAAAAGGAACCTCCGTCACAACGATTCCCAATGTACAACAGGGTATCCCGGGCCAAGGCTGGTACATCGATATGCACAATGGTCCCCAACTCTCAGATAACGGCCAACAGGAAAGAATTGCTTGTGCGAGCATCATCAACCCCAATGCATTGATCCCTGCTCCACTACCCACTACTTCAGGTAATCCACCGACGACTACCGTTAATACGATCATCAATAACGAGAGTCCTGTACAAACCAGTCATGGGCCAATCAGTAATGAGGCTCCTCCACAACCACCTAATGGCAGTCCCCCACCGCCCTCATCGATCACTAACGATCAGGTGGTGAATGTTCCTCTCGGGGGCTCTGCTGATGATGATCAATCCATATCGGTAGGAGCTGTAGAACTCTCTCTTGCCCGTAAGAGTGGACAGCTCACAGTAAAAATTTTCCTGTATCGCCTAGCGCCCAAAAGTACTCATGTAGCCCATATTCACAATGGTAGTTGCGAAAGTCAAGGATCGGTTCTCTATCCACTTAGTCCTGTTCACGCCGACTCAGTAGGTTTTGGTACCTCCACAACTGTTGTGAAGAATGTTTCTTCTATACCTAGCTCAGGCTGGTATGTAAATGTGCACCGAGCTTCATCAAAGGACGGCTTGAGTAGCCAAACGGGCTTTGATCCTATTGCTTGCGTGGATGTTTCCACGTCAAACAGCACTACACCAGGTAGTACGCCAACACCATCAGGTCCTGCACCTACCCCCACTCCATTCATTGAGTGAGGATTTTGATCCCATAGCCTGCATTCATGCAGCCATAGATTCACTGGAAGCAACCAGCCTTTAACAAACAATTAGACACTAAAAACGTGCGATAGAAAAAGAAGTCTAGCTACCGCACGTTTTTAATTTTTTGCCGTATTATACATTTTATCCATTAGCTAGACAAAAAAGGAAAGCATACTTATCCAGGAGGGGGTTCTCAGGGATGATACAGGTCTGGTTCGGAATTTTTGTGGCCTTTGGTATCATATTGGGGCTCCATGGGACTACAAATCCCACATCTTCCATGCTATAGTTGAGTAGATGGTATCTCGCCGCACACTATTGTGCTTGTGAAAAGCGCAAGAAGGATTTTTCACCATGAAAGAGTTTTTAGGATCTTCATCAAGAGAAGAGTTATTAGAAGATGAGCCATTCGAAGATGTCTTATCTCGAGAAAAGCTACCTAAAGAGCTCTCACCTGAAGAGCTCTTCCCCGAAGAAACTCTTCCCGAAGACCTCTCATTTGAATTTGAAGATAACTTCGCTACAGAAACGGTACCCGAAGACCTGCCAACTCAAGATCGCTCAACTAGAGATAGCCTCTCCGAAGACCTTTCACCTGAAGAAGACCGCGAGACTGAAAAAGACCCTGAGGCTCCAGATATCGGACGCGATATTGCCAAATCTCTTCGAGCAGCTATGCAATGGTGCGATGATGTTGCAAACAAGCCAAATGACCTTATGACGAACTTTAGGTCACAGATGCCTTTTTTTGTGGTCTTAGTCGTAATAATCCTGTTATTATGGGTATTAAAGATCATTTATGGCTAGTGCTCTGAGATCATAAAATTGATACGTAGATCAAGCTCTTACTACAGGTAACTACATGCCAAAATAGCGTTAACAAAACGCTTGCTATTGTTATCACTCGCATACTACTAGAAGCTGCTAGAACTGTCCCTCGATCCCACCCAATATCCAGAGATTGCTATGGTAAAATTAAGGATAGATGTAGTTTAGAGTATTTCACATTCCCTTCCGCGAGGTGATTTCATGAACAACCGACTTTGTACTTGCGCACTACTTCCGTTAATTGCATTAGCAGTCGTTCCTGTAGCTTATTATGGACTCATTGTATATTTTGCTACTGAGCAGCGCATAGCATGCACTTTAACACAGGCTACAAATATCCCTTATGGAACCATCAGTAGTATCAGCATGCTGTTATTCTGTGCAGTAGTGCTTGCTATCTCCATCACAAAAATGTCTTATTGCACTGTTTCTTGTCTACGTACAACGTATGCAACATGGCAAGAGCGCAATTCAGGGGAGAAGACCGATCCAAAAGACTGAGGCTAAGTTCTGGGAAGAGTTTAGAAAAACTCAATTCACCAAAATCTCTTGACGAGTTGACCTCCTTTCTGCTATACTTACCTTGTAATAAAACGGGGTGTAGCGCAGCCCGGTAGCGCACTACAATGGGGTTGTAGTGGTCGGAGGTTCAAATCCTCTCACCCCGACTTAGCCAGAAGACAGGAAGTAGCAACGTGAAAGCACTTCCTGCCTTCTTTCCTAGCTTCAATCTAACAACACTAACGAACAAAAACAGAAGAATGAGAGCAAAACAGGGAGCAAAATCTATGATCCCTGTTTTTTGCTGTTCTCATCATCCTCTCCAAACATACCATCCGATGTTTGCACTAGCTCCTGCTGCATTGATGGGAGCAAATGTGAATACGTTCTCAGTGTAATAGAAATGTCGCTATGCCCTAACAACTCTTGTATCACCTTCACATTGACACCCATACAGAGCAAGATTGACACCGCACTATGTCGCAAATCATGAAAATATAATGGACCCAGAAATTTGGACAGGGAAAGGGCCAGAAATAAGATATACTAAAGCATGATAAGGAAAAGGAGGAGAGTAGCTCTTAAAACGGCCCTTCCTCCTGTCTTGACAAAGGGGTCCACTTTGACTCTTGTTTTATCCCCATAATCCTGACTCTATTGCTCAGCTTACAGCGAGCACATGGCACCGATGGTTTAATATAGCACTAGCAGCCGTCATATTTAGCCTTTTAGACGCAAAATATACGAAAGAACAAATTCATACTGCTTTTTTAAGTGCTCGAAAGAGATTCTCTGTATAGGAAAGAGGTCTTATATAGTTCCCTTTGACGAAAGAACATCCTGAAAGAATGCTGCAAGAATGCTATTATCTTCATAACCTAGTTTAGTATTTTCTATTTCATCAATTGCACAGCCTCTGCTGCTCACTTGCCCCTTGTTCTCCAGAAGCCATCCGCTTTTGCCTCTTAAGGCTGTCCGCTTTTTGCATCAAGCTGTCCGCTTTGTCCCTAGAGAGGGCGTTTCGTAACTTGGATTCCACCATCCAGAGATGAGCTAAAACCTGAAAATGTCTTTTTCCGCGCTCCAAAAGTCTCTTTTTCTCTAGAAAAACTCCCGAATTCTCAGGTATCCTTGAGATAGGCACTCGTTTTGAGTGTCGCATGAGATGTGTTTGAAAAAAAAGCTGAATGGAAAAGATCTCTTGAGGCACGCATGAAAAGAACAAAGGTTCAGCACTCTTTCACGCTCGCCACAAGTCAGGTTTTCCGTTCAGCAAAAAACTACAATCGTAAACTTGGCTTGGCACACGCTCATTTTAAGAGACCGGAAAAGACGATTTCGTGTTTGCCTCATGCAAAGTTTACGGTTCTAGAAAAAAGCTGAATGGAAAAGATCTCTTGAGGCACGCATGAAAAGAACAAAGGTTCAGCACTCTTTCACGCTCGCCACAAGTCAGGTTTTCCGTTCAGCGAAAAAAAGAACGGATACGCTTTTCTTATGAAGTCGTTGAGTTGTGGGAGATCCATTTTCAGGTGCTTTTGGATTTGGGCCATGCGGTCCTCTATCCGCTGCTCCCACTCACCAAGGGGGGAGCCACCCAAAAGATCGTTACACACATGTTCGACCTGCTCTCAGGTGAACCCCATCGCGAGCTTGCTCTGATCGGCTATGCCTTTGCAACACGCACGTTTCAACTACTAAAGCAGTATAGTGACCTGCAATGGCTAAAAGAAAGGTTTCGCCATATGGATGACATTCTACGTGAATCTCCTCTCTATGAATGGATTTTAGAGGAAGGGCGTGAAGAAGAGAAAGCCAGGAGCCTCACACAAACGCGACAAACCATTGTGGAAATCGTACAAGAACGCTTTCCTGAGCTGGCTCAACTAGCAGAAGAGGTTGTAGCAACCATCGATAATCTGGCACAGTTGGTACGCCTCACAGGCAAACTCGGCAATGCCCAGAGCGCTGAGCAGGCTCGCCAAATCCTCTTAAGTCTTGCACAATAAGAGAGACCTTGACTGCGCATTGCTGTTTCAACTTTAGAGATTGAAGCAGCAATGCGATCTGTAACAGTTAAAAGAAAGGTTCCGCCATATGAAGGCACGACATCTTTTGTTGATACGTATTGCATATCTTGATTTTTGCTGATGAACGCATTTGAATTTTAAGCTTGGATAAAGCTTATCGATTGCAAGACGGTCAAAAGCCTTGCTTGCTTGTTTCTGGACAGAGGGAGAGAGCTGACGAAACAAGGTCCCAAATTTATCGTTGAAAAAGTTCTGCAAGACTTTTCCCTGGAATATGTTTGATTACTCTCCCTGCTTTAATATCAGCTTTCAACCCCTCTTCAAGTGTATCCAGATAGGCATCAGTTTCTGGCCGTGCAAGCCACTCTTCCCATTGTGCCTCTTCAATTTCTTCTAAAATTTTCTCAGCTATCATTTCCTGATATTTGAGAGGGAGCTTTTCCACTTGCTCATATGCATGCCTCAGTTGATTACTTACCATAAATTCTACCTCGTTTCTTTCGTTTGCCAAAAACTGTGCCTAGTTTGCATTATAGCATACCATGATTAACAGGAGTAGAGGTTTGTATCTACTTCTTGATCCAAGCCCGCCCCACCACGGCCTCTGGCTCTAGGATGGCTACAACTTTGAGATAGTCTCGGCAGGCTTGGACCATGGCTTCTTTGAGGATTCGCTCGGCCTCTGCTAGCAAGTCTTCGGGACATTCCAGCATGATCTCGCTTTGATTTGAGCCACCTTATATAGTTATATTTAAGTATATACATACAGCATTTTATTTGGCATACTAACAAAAAGAATAGAGAGGTGTGATATCACGTAGAAAAGGTTTGGAAGAAAAGAAACGTAGAAAATGGATGAAGATTCGATTATTTTTAGTAACCATGCTATGATACGTATGTTTGAACGTAGGATTACTCGAGAAAATGTGTTTGAAGCTCTTGCAGTGGCAGAGATAATTGAAATCTACACAAATAGCATGCTCTGCCTAGGCTGGTCTCAAGAGCGCCCAATCCATTTAGTAATTACACCAGATCTCAGTTCACAACAGAAGAAGATCATTACAGTATATGATCCTGATCCTCTACTGTGGACACAAGATTGGAAAAGGAGAAAGCTGTGAAATGTGCAATTTGCCAGAATGGTACCACTGAGCCCGGTACTGCTAGCTTGTTCCTCGAGCGAGATGGGGCCACAGTCATTATTAAGCAGGTACCCGCTCTCATTTGCGACAATTGTGGAGAGCGCTACTTCGATTCAGAGACGACACACTACGCTCTCAGCCTTGCAGAAGAGGCGTTAAAGCTTGGCCTTGAAGTCGCTATCCAGCAATATGTCAGCCCACCTAAGACAGAGAAGATGTCTGCCTAAACCATGCTCACTTCTTGATCCAGGCCCGCCCCACAACGACCTCCGGCTCAGGGATGGCTACGACTTTGAGATAGTCTCGGCAGGCTTGGACCATGGCTTCTTTGAGGATTCGCTCGGCCTCTGCTAGCAAGTCTTCAGGACATTCCAGCACTATTTCGTCGTGCACACAGAGTAGCAGGTGCACACGCTGAGGAAGGGCTGTATAGAGCAAGGCCAGGGCACGTTTGAGAATGTCGGCGTTGGTTCCCTGGATGGGGTGGTTTTTGGCTGCTCGTTCCGCCGTTGCACGCTGAGCCTTGTCCGTCGAGGCTAGGTCGAAGAAGCGTTTACGACCCGCTAGCGTGGTGGCATATCCGTTTTTGGTGACCTCCCGCGTGGCTTGGTAGTGGCTCACCTGAGGAGGATAACTTTCGCTGGAAGTCTCACCAGAAGTTAGGTTCTCGCCTGTAGTATCCTCCTCTATTGATCCACTACTAAGAAATGAAGCGGCACTTTGGGGGCGTTTGGTGATGCAGCAAAGTTCCTTGTCAGCAACGTACCAATATGATAAACTAAGCTAAGTCTAGTTCATATTCACAGGGAGGACCTATGCGCCAAGTCAATATCCACCAAGCCAAGACCCATCTCTCCCAGCTCCTTGAAGACGTAGCACGAGGGGAAGAAATTGTCATTGCAAAGGCGGGCAAGCCCATAGCACGTCTGGTCGCAGTCACAGCTACAAGCCAGCCCCGCCAGCGTGGACTCCTCAAAGGACGGATCACCATCGCTACTAACTTCGATGCCCCTCTCCCGGAGGAGATTCTGACTTCTTTCGAAGGAGACCTCTGATGCGCCTCCTGCTCGATACCTATATCCTGCTCTGGTGGCTAGCTGATGACCCAGCTTTACCAGTACAGGCCGACGTTCTGATTGCCGACTCAGCAAATGAGATCTTTGTGAGCCCTATCAGTTTGTGGGAGATTGCCATCAAAGCCCATCTCGGCAAGCTTATGGCAGATATTGATGAAATACACACGACAGCTTTGACCAGCGGCTTTACTGCACTCCCCTTCACCGATATGCACGCTGTTGCGATTGCACGTCTGCCTGACTACCACCACGACCCGTTCGACCGCGCCCTGATTGCCCAAGCACACGTTGAGCCGCTCTACCTTATCACTCATGACCAGATGGTTGCTAGCTATAGCAAGGACATACTGCTAGTCTGAAAAGCAGAAATAGCATGAGCACACAAATCACGAGAGAACAGATCTTTGCTGCCCTGGCTTTTGCTCATAAACAACTTCACGAAAAATATTTGCAAGATCGTATTGCCTCATGAAGTTCTGGATTTACTCTTTTGCCATGTGCTGTACAACGTACTCACGAAGGGCACGGTTGATATCGGTTTGATACCCTTCGCCTAGTGGTACTCTGCTTTTGAACCAAGCAATCACATCCGCATCAAGGCGCAGGGTGATTTGTTGCTTGATGGGGCGGTAAAACATGCCGCGTTTTGCTCCGCTCCAATCCGTTACTTCAGGGATGTCCTGTGTATCTATCTGCTCATCTGGCAAGCCCGCCAGTGCCTCGATTTCTGCCTGTTGTTCGGGACTCAGTTGGTTAAAAGTCTCCTTTTCTCCAAAATCCTGCTCCAAAACAGTATTTTACATCAGAGTGCATTCAGATGGCAAGAAGAAGGGAAGTTATAAGCTCACAAACCATCGTCCCGCTTCCTGGATATGGGCAATCGTCGTCGTGCCACCCTGAGCATCGTGGATCGAAACCATATCGCCATCGATCGTCACAGCCAGACCTCGACTCCTGAGAGCCGCGCAGATGGTATCGATGATCAGCCGCAGCCGGATATTCTCGTCTTTCAGGTCATCCAGGCGTTGGCGCAGGTTATTGATCTCGCTTTCAAGCGCATTAATAACCCTTTCTTGCACCTCATTTGCCGTTCTGGCCATGCCGTTTCTAAAGGCAAAGAAGCCCCCGAGGAGACCTCCTATGGTGAGTAGGAGGCTGATCACGCTAAGGGTGGTATAGACGTCTGGCATCGTTTTCGCTCCTTCATCGAAGCACTGATCTATCATAGACCAGCTTACCCATAACTATAAGCGGTTATAGCGAATCGCAATGTCGCCCCAGTGAGCTCTTGCAGAAGATGCAAAATCTCTCTGCTGCTTTATTTCATTCAAACGTCCTACAAATTGCCCCATTTTATACTGTGCTACTGCTAGCCAGTTTTTGGGTATCATCGAATCATCAACCCTATCACGCAGGGCTCCATCTTCAAACTGGAAATTGTCATTTCGGGGCACCTGGTACGCCTCCATCGCGTAAGCGCAGGCACCAAGTACGATAACATCGCGATGGACCTCTGGGATAGTCGAGCCATTGGCGTCAAGCTGGTGCTTGGTAGCATAGAAGACGCGCATGGCCAGTGAGTTGTCTTTTGGCAGTTCTACGGGCGAAAGGCTGAGCGTGAATGCGGGTGCTTGCGTGCCCGTTGGCCCACTACTATCCCCGACAGCTCCCATCAGACCCATGTTACCGCCAGCAGCCAGGGCGGCATTGGAGTCATACATGTTGCTGTACTCGCTGAAGCTACGTTCGCAGGGTGGCCAGACCATGACGCCGCTGGTATTGACTGTCGGCGGCTGAGGCTTACTTGCTAGCACACTATCGGCAGCGATGTCGTTATACGTGGTTGTAGTGTTGTCGGGTAAGCTGGCAAGGTAGAAGAAGGTGCTACCACCCGCGAGCGTTCGGTAGATGTTGCGACCAATGACGTTGTTCGTGGCAATACCTGGCTGTAGCGGCTGAGAGGGGGCAATGGCAATGTTGGAAAGATTGACCCTCTGGTTGCCGCTAGAGGTGGTGATGCTGGCAGCAGGTCCAGCTGGAGTTTCGCCGCCCTGAGTCAGAAAGGTCACGAGGTACTGATAAACCCCAATGCCAAGACTAGCGCCAGCAGCTATCGCAAGGCTGGGAGCCACGGTCGGCGGGAGGAATTGCGAGCCGTAAACCTGCAGGGGATAGAAGATCTTCTCGATCCAGAGCACCGGGTACGCCGGGTTCCAGCTCGGTGGATAGGGATAGGTACGTTGGTAGGGCTGCATCTGATAGTCAGTGAAGACAATGTTGGGAGCATAGGCCGTATAGCGATCCACGGCTTTGTCGATGGCGAGGTCGATGTCTGATGTCTGCCATCGTGTTGCACCCGTATCAAACAAATCCTGACGAACATACCCTTCTACATCTGAGAGTAACATAATGAACCTCCTATACGAGCACGTTTGACCATTTATTGCCCGATTTTATCCGCTCCCACAGCTGCCGGAATCTGCTTGATAAAGAAGACTGCAGCCTCGATAGCTACGTCGATAATCTCCACCGGAGGCGCTGGAATTTTGAAGATGTTGAACAGCTTGAGCACGAGATCGAGAGCGAGAGCGAGCTGTTTTTTGTCCGCGCTACTCAGGCTAGCATTCTGCTGCTCAATCTGCTGCACCGCCATGCGTGCAAACTGTTCCAGTGCTTCATGCGGTCGCGTCGGCAGTGATCGAACCAGCCGATGACAGAACCAGACAACCAACATACTAAGGAGCGGCATGCTCAGCAAGATAGCATACTGAATAAGCGATGTTAGATCATATTCATGCGTCAAACCCCTTCCAGGTTAATTGTGGCTATAAATGTAGCTTTCTCAGGCAAAAAATGCACGGACGATTTACAGATACGAGCAGTCGAGCTGATCCCTGAACCCAACGGCGCAGCTTGATCATTTAAGGTAATCGCGTCCAGCAGTTGCAGAGCAGGATTAGCTGGTACTTCGATGCTGTGTGCCGTCTGATCGCGCTGCTGCTGAGCAAGAATGAAGGCCGCAGAGGTGGCACACAGGACCGAAGTGGTGAGCTTGGGATCAGCATTGATCATCAGCCGCTCCAGGCCCGTTGCGTGCATATGCACATCATCGCCTATTGGTGATAGCCCCGAGCGGCCCTCCGACAGGCGGCTTCCCACTGACAAGGACGTGATTGCTTTGGATATCATCGCTACCGATGGCTAAGGTCTCGATTTCTGGCGTATAGCTCCAGATGGAGGGGTCAGAGGGTGAGAGTTCGCGAAATTGCATAGTCTCATTCTGGTCCAGGAAGTATTCGAGCCAGCCAATACGGCACAGTTCGTCGAGGGCCTGACGATAGCGCTGGCCCGCATGCAGGACAAAGGTGATGATACTGTGCTCATCTGCGCAGTGCTTGGTAGCGAGACGGAGAGCAGGCCCGCCCGTGCACAGATTTCGGTGATCATCCAGGAGAGCGGCTGACTGGCATAGGTAACCTGATAGCGATTACGCTGGTCCAGCAGGCGCGAGAGATCTTCGGCCTCCAGTCGGATCTGGTTCTTACTCGGCGCACGCTCAAAAACGATCTGCCGGATGTGATATTTGGCAACTGTGACCATCTCCACGGTAGTTGGTGGCGCACCAGTCCTGTAGCCCTCGCCGAGCACAAGCGACGTATTCAGACCAATCGGCTGATAGGTTGAGCCATAGGTTGCTACGGATGATGTGAGACTGGAGCCAGCATTGTCGAGCACGACCGTAAGCTTGCTTGGTTTGCCGATCTCGTCGGTACGCACATATTCCAGCACGCGGGCCGAGAGATCGATGTACTGTGTACTATCACTCGTTTGAAAGTCCGTGCCCAGACGGATGGATGGCATGCAGGCGGCGATATAGCATGCACGACTGGTACTCGGCGGCGTGCATTTCAGGATCGCAGCCCCATAGGTACAGGGCATGTCATGCAGGATATAGCCGCCAGACCAGTGTACAAGGTCCTGACTCTGGCGCACACGCGGATAGCTATAAACTGATCCGGTGAGAAAGCCAGCATCGGCCTCGACACACGACAACTGATAGAGATTATCAAAGAAGTAGATGCGCGGAGAGATGCGTCCGATTGCTGTACTGGTAGCAGGGGCAATATCCGGCAGAGCGGTCCAAATGGTTCCACTTGAGTTAGTTGTGACCAGATGAAGCTCATAGCCATCGCTATACACGATATAATAGAGCGATCCCGTCCAGTAGACAGCTAGTCCCTGGGCGCTACTGGCTGGTGGAAGTGTCCATGCCTGCAGAGCCGACCATGATGTGCCATTCCAGAAGCTACAGCCGATATTATCGCCGCCGCTGACATCGTACTGGAAGAATACATCGGCATTTCCAGCGCTGCTAATACCCTTGATCAGCGCACTTCCTGGGGGACTAAGAATAGTGCCTGGACCGCTCCATGTCAGCCCCCCATCGTTGGAAAACCAATTCCACAGCGCATTGCCGCCAGTACCTTGTTGGCAGTACGCATTGATCGTGCCAGCATCTCTAGATACCGCACATCCACCATCCTGGAATATATTGCCTGATCCGCCGCTGAAAGTGTTCCATGTAGTCCACTGTGAGCTAGACGTCGGATCGGTTACACGCTGCCATTGAAACGACTGCTGAAATGCATTGCTACCACGCGTGACACGGACACGAATGATGCTGCCGTCGCTAGCGATACACAGATCATTGTAGCCATCGCATCGCTATTAGCGGCAGCAACAGCCTGAGCCAGATGATCGATATGATCCTCAGCGGTCAGAGAAATGGCTGGACGACGCGTCTTAGCATTCAATGCCGTTGTCAGCGTGGTAGAAAGCGCACGCATCAAACACCTTCCTTGATACTATCTCCCTCAAAGGAGGATAGATCATCGATATCCTGGTCAGAGGCCTCATTACGCATGAAATGCATCAGTTTGCCAACGAAAGTCTGTTGACCGGAAGAGGGTCCATGCTCCCTGCTGATATCGTCATACAGCTTAAGTGTACGAGCGTGCTGGGTCATCAACTTGAGGGCAATATTGAGCCTCTCGCTCGTCTTCAGAACGCTAAAGTCTATCTCAGCCATCAACGTCGTAATCATTTGCTCGATGATATCAAGCTGCCGAGTGGCGCGTTCAAGCGTTTTAGCCTTCTGAGCATTGACGATATCAAGCTGCCGAGTGGCGCGTTCAAGCTTCTTAGCCTTCCGAGCATCATTGCTCATATCACATATCCCAACGGGCGCGATACCCAACGGGCGTGATAAATGACTCTGATGGGAAATTTTGTTGGGACAAGTGGACAAGAAAGCGAGGATCGAGTAAAGTCGAGAAAAGCGAAAGAGACGACCATTCACGAAGGAGGATGAGCATGTCGATGAAACCACAGGGGTTGGAGCCGAT
>DASYAN010000394.1:0-2970 GCA_036501345.1 Ktedonobacteraceae bacterium | reverse complement strand
GCTGACTTTCATGAATTAAGTGCTGAATATGGGCTGGGATTGGCAAAAACCGCACAGTTGAAGGCAGCCTTGGAGCTTGGCAAACGGTTGAGTATGCAACAACCGGATAAGCGCTTCCAGATTAAGTCTGCCGATGATGCTGCCAATGTAGTGCGTATGGAGATGATGTTCTTGGATCATGAGGAGATGCATATCTTGATCCTCGATACCAAAAACCAGCTTGTGGAGCTCATCAAACGTTACAAGGGGACTGTCAACAGCTCGGTGCTGCGCTCGGCTGAGGTCTTTCGTCCTGCTGTTGTGCGCAATTGTCCAAACGTAATTATCTGCCACAACCATCCCAGCGGAGATCCGACACCCTCACCGGAGGATATTGATGTAACGCAGCAACTGGTTGATGCTGGCAAGTTACTCGATATCGATGTATTGGATCATCTCATTATCGGCAATCCCCGCTATGTCAGCTTGAAACAAAAAATAAACTGGTAATGCTAACGGGTCTGGCAGATCAGAAAAAGCTACATCGACGAGCAAAGGGGCTCATAGTTCTACTTTGATGGAAACTGATGTAGCTTTTTGAAATAGTTTTGCCAATAGTTTAGATCCACAGGATCTTGCTGTACATAAGTTTGTTGTACAGATTGCTGTGGTGAAACTGACTGCACTGGCCCTGGAGTTAGTGCAGGTGTTAATACAACTGCCGATTCTTGGAGATGATGCGCGACAACCACTAATCCTCCCTGTATCGGGTGAGCCTGCTCGGTGTTGCTACTAGCATGGATCCTGTAGGCGTAGATGGCATAGATGCCGCATAGGATTAGCATACAGATGAGTACGACGAGGCCAGTATTATATGTTGTTCGTTTAAGAAAGATATTCATCGTGGTCCTTCCTGGCTGGATATGAATGTTCAAGTATTGCTTATATTAGGAGCTAAATGCCATTGAGATCGGGTTAAGATATCGTTGAGATTATGATGACTTTGTTGCTTTGCGGCAAGATCACAGCGGGAGGTTATCCCAGCTCCCAAAAGGTAGTTTGCAAAGAAAAAATCCCTTGCAAAGTGGTCTGGGTCTATATACAATAGTAAAGAGCGAGCAGCTATAAATTAATTTCTTGAAACTGGAGGATGTGATGCAAATGCAGGGAAGTAAAGAAGAGCAGTATTTAAATGAGCGCTGGAGGTCCCAGAGAGATTATTATTCTAAGCAATCGAAAAGGAACAAACGGTGGCATCAAAGCTTACTTGTTATCAGCTCTATTGGTGCTATTATTGTTCCCGTCCTGCTTAATACTCCAGAGATGTTGAAAGTAGTTCCAACCATCTTAAGTCTATTAGTCTCTGCCGCTTTAGCCTTGGACAATATATACCACTTTGGGGATAACTGGCGTACTTTTAGACAGACAGTGGAAGGGCTGAAGCAAGAGCGGGTTTTCTTTGATGCTGGTGTTGAGCCTTATGCTGATCCTCAAACTGCTTTTCCTTTATTCGTCCGTACATGTGAAGTTCTGATGGGAGAAGAGAAGAAAAGGTATTTTGAATGCTACAAACCTAAGGGAAAAGATGGCATTGACAATTAGGCCGTTTTTTCGTATGTTTTGAATATGGGAAATATTCTTACAAAGTGCTAGAATCAGTTAAAGTTGAATGATAGTAGGATACTATCAGGAAAGGCAGATATTCATGACAAGTCCTTTACAGCAAGCAATTGAAGCTTTACAGAATTTACCACAAAATGAACAAAATATAATAGCAGAACGCATTTTAGAGGAAATTGAAGAATTGGAGTGGGATGCTATTGTCAGCAAGCCCAGCGTAAAAAAGCGTCTACGCGAGCTTTCTCAGGAAGCGCATAACGATTATCTAGCAGGAAATGTTAGAAATGGAGGGTTTGGGAAAGAGTGAATAGCTATTGGGCAAACATGACTTAGGAAAAGACCATCCGGTTTTCGGAAAAAGAGACACAAAAGCGATTTTTGTGTCTCTTTCGCTTCTCTTATGCCTTTGCCACGGCCTTCTCACTCTTACGCTTGCGGGGCCGCACAGTGCCGTTAGCGGAAGCTTTTTCACCCTCTACTGTAGAGGGTTCGAGCGCAGCATCGAGTACCTGACGAATATCGCTGGCGAAGACAAAGCTCATCTGGTCGCGTAGCTCTTTAGGCAGATCTTCCTCCAGGTCTGATCGGTTCTTCTCTGGCAGGATTACTGTGCGGATGCCCGAGCGGTAAGCCGCCAGGACTTTCTCTTTAACACCGCCAATCGGCATCACCTTGCCACGGAGGGTGATCTCACCAGTCATGGCAACGTCGGAGCGCACCTGGCGACCACTGGCAAGTGAGACAAGTACACTGGTCATGGTCACACCAGCTGATGGCCCATCCTTGGGAATGGCTCCGGCTGGCACGTGAATATGTACATTCTGTCCGGCGAAGACATTTTTCGACAGACTAAGCTTCTCCGCATTGGAGCGCACATAGCTAAGTGCTGCCATTGCGGACTCTTTCATCACGTCGCCCAACTGCCCTGTCAAGATCAGGCGCTCTTCCTTGCTGGGCATGGTTGCTGCTTCGATGAAGATGATCTCACCGCCGACGGGTGTCCATACCATGCCAGTTGCGATGCCGGGACGGTCGATACGTTCGGCTGCTTCTTCAAAGAAACGCTGGCGTCCCAGATACTCAGGCACCTGATCTGCCGTGACGTGAATGGGCGTCGTACGACCTTCAGAAACTTGACGTGCTACTTTACGGCACAGAGAGCCTATCTGCCGTTCCAGGTTACGCACGCCAGCTTCGCGTGTGTAGTCACGAGCGATGCGTCGCAACACATCATCATCAAATGTCAATTCGTCTTTGTTCAAACCATTGGCTTCGAGCTGTTTGGGTAATAGATAATTGCGGGCGATGTGTATCTTCTGCTCTTCGGTATAGCCCGATAGTTCCAGGATCTCCATACGGTCGCGCAATGGA
>DASYAN010000393.1:0-20072 GCA_036501345.1 Ktedonobacteraceae bacterium | reverse complement strand
TGCAACCATCTGCGCAATCCTGTTAACCGGCGTCATGACGTCGGTTTCTTTATTTGTGCTCTCTATTGTGCTCCTCCTCCTTGTAGTAGCGCTTGTAGTTCTTATTAGCCTTTTGCTTATCGGCCTTACCAGACTCGTAAGGTTCGAGAGTCTGGTAGGGCTTATAAGGGGACCAGCCACAAGAACAGCACAGGGAGAATGAACGGGAGCAACGAAGCTAGCCCAATCCAAAGAAGGTAACCTTAAAAGGACCTCCCACGCTGGGAGGTCCTCTTTTTTATAGTCATTGTATAGCAGGAGGGATTTATGGCAATCGCTGCAAACATCGTTCATGTGCCAGGTACCACATATCAGGCAAATCAACATGATAGTGAAATTCGGGAACTTACTGGTAGTCAAATTCTATGTGAGGCATTGCTTCGTGAGGGCGTAGAACTGCTCTATGGCTACCCTGGTGGCGCGATTATGCCTTTCTATGATGCTCTGACGTCGTATCCGTCTCTGCATCACGTTTTGGTCAGACATGAACAGGCTGGGGCACATGCAGCCGATGGCTATGCTCGTGCAACAGGAAAAGTTGGTGTGTGTGTGGCAACCAGTGGCCCCGGCGCAACGAATCTTGTTACTGGTCTGGCAACCGCTTTTATGGACTCAACACCGATTGTGGCCATTACGGGCCAAGTGGCACGCCCTGCTATTGGCCGTGATGCTTTTCAAGAGACCGATGTGCTTGGCGTGACGCAGCCCGTCACTAAACATAATTTTCTGGTACGTAATACTGAGGAATTGGCTTCCGTCGTTCATGAGGCCTTCCGTATTGCTCGTAGCGGACGTCCTGGGCCTGTACTAATCGATATTCCTAAGGATGTACAAATCGTCAAGGCACAATATCGGCCTTCCGATTATCAGACCTCAGAAGAGTTTTTGCAGGCTAGTCTAGCTAATGCTTCACGCCCGGCAGACCACTTGCTGTCGCAGGCGACTGAACTCATTGCTCAATCTCAGCGCCCTCTGATTATGGCTGGACATGGCGTCATCCTATCAAACGCCTACACAGAACTGCGTGCCTTGGCTGAGAAAGCATCTATTCCGGTGATTACTACTCTGCTTGGACTAAGCGCTTTCCCTACATCGCACCCATTGTTTATCGGTATGCCTGGCATGCATGGGCCAGCCCATACCAACCACGCGATCGATGCAGCTGATCTAATCATAGGTGTTGGCCTACGTTTTGATGACCGTGTCACCGGTGATGTGAGCGGTTTTGCTCCAAATGCGCGTATTATTCATATCGATATTGATGCCTCAGAGATGCACAAGGTAAAGGTAGCAACTGTGCCGATTGTTTCTGATGCAAAAGTGGCACTAGCAGCACTGACTGATGCTGTAGCTCCCGTTGACAAACGGGCTTGGCTTGAACAAATTCGCTCCTGGGAGGCTGCAAGTAACGAGCGTAGTCAGTCTCTTCAACATGAAGACGACGAGGCACTGCCTGATCCTGTGAGTATTCTGGATGCGATCTATAAGGCTACCGATGGTGAGGCAATTATTGTCTCTGATGTTGGTCAGCATCAGATGTGGACGGCACGCTTCTATCGATGGGAGCGTCTCAACAGTCATATTAGTTCTGGTGGCTTGGGTACTATGGGCTTCTCGCTGCCAGCTGCTATGGGTGTCAAGATGGGTGTTCCTGATGCGCCAGTTTGGGCTGTCGCTGGCGATGGATGTTTCCAAATGAATTTGCAGGAACTGGCTACACTACATCAGGAAGGGGTGGCCGTTAAAGTGGCGATTATGAATAACGGTTATCTGGGTATGGTGCGCCAGTGGCAGCAATTCTTCCACTCACGCAACTACTCTGAGACTCCTATCAGCAGTCCTGACTATACTAAGCTGGCTCCAGCCTATGGTCTCATCGGTATCCGTGTGACCAAGCGTGATGAGGTAGAAGCTGCTGTAAAGCGTGCGATGGAGACTGAGGGCACCGTGATTATTGATTTTGCTATCGAATCTGAAGCGAATGTCTTTCCAATGATTCCCTCTGGAAAGACAGTCAAGCAGATGATCGAAGTGCAGCCTGAGCAGAACTAGGAGGATGTTAGCTATGACAAATGCTGCTGTGTCGCGTGCGGGGTATTCTGATCTATCCCGTGGCGCCGAAGCCGTTCATGTTCTGATTGTGCTGGTTGAAGATCGCCCAGGAGCCGTCGATCGTGTTGTCGGCGTGCTCCGTCGCAAGCGAGCAAATACCCAGTCGCTATCTATGGGGCGAGGCGATGTGCCAGATCTTGTTCGCATCACTGCCCTAGTCAATGATTCTGATGTGAGTGTTGATAATCTCGTCGAGCAAGTGCGCAAAATCGTTGATGTTCGACAAGCTACCAATCTTACGGCCCAGCAAGCTGTGATACGTGAGCTGGCTCTAGTAAAAGTCGGCACAACTGCTGACAATGTTCACGAAGTGATTGCAGCCGCTGGTCAGTTTGGGGCTGTTGCTGTTGCTCTTTCGCCAGATACTATCACATTCGAAGTATCTGGTAATGAGGAACAGATCTCGAAATGTATTGATGCACTCCAGACATATGACATTCGTGAGATTGCTCGTTCTGGGCATGTAGCAACAGCGCGTTAGGCTAGTAGTAGAGAGTAGTTAGGGTCTACTTGATTGACTCAAAACCTGCAGGATTGTAGATTGGTAGTTTCTGAGACTCTTAAGATTTAGGGGTATTTAGTAATGGCACGTGTTTATTATGATTCAGATGCAAGTTTAGAGCTTATTCAACGGAAACGTGTTGCGGTAATTGGTTATGGTAGCCAGGGTCATGCGCATGCACTTAACATGCGTGATAGTGGTGTCGAGGTTGTCGTCGGTTTGCCTGTTGGCAGTAAGAGCCGTCAGAAGGCAGAGGCTGAGGGATTGCGTGTTCTCGCTCCTGCTGAGGCCGCTCAGCAAGCCGATGTTATCATGCTGCTCATTCCAGATCAGCACCACCGGGAGGTTTTCGAGCGCGACATTCGCCCTGCTCTCGCTCCCGGCAAATTGTTGCTGACAGCCCATGGTTTCAGCCTGCATTTTTCGCAGATTGTTCCACCAGCTGATATCGATGTTGCGATGGTTGCTCCCAAGAGTCCGGGTCATATGCTGCGTCGTCTCTTCGTTGAGGGTGTGGGTGTTCCTGCACTTTGGGCGGTCTACCAGGATTCAACTGGTCAAGCCCAGGCTCTGACATTGTCCTATGCTCGTGCAATTGGGTCCACACGGGCTGGAGTCTTGCAAACCACCTTTGAGGAAGAGACTGAGACGGACCTCTTTGGTGAACAGGCCGTTCTATGTGGTGGGATCACGGCTCTGATCCAGACTGGTTTTGAGACTCTTGTTGAGGCAGGCTATCAGCCGGAGGTTGCCTACTTCGAATGCTTACACGAGGTGAAGCTGATTGTGGATTTGATCTACCAAGGTGGCATGAGTTATATGCGCTACTCGGTTAGTGATACTGCCGAATATGGCGACTATATCAGTGGCCCGCGCTTAATCGACGAGCGTGTTCGTGAAGAGATGCGTAAGGTGCTCAAAGAGATTCAAAATGGTACCTTTGCCTCGCGTTGGATTCAGGAGAATCAGGCCGGACGTCCTGCTTTTCTGGCTATGCGCCGTGCCAATGCAAAACATCAGATTGAGCAGGTGGGCAAAGAATTGCGTTCGATGATGCCTTGGCTGAATCCTGTTCAGAAAAAGTCTGAGAATGCTGAAGCGAAAGTAGAGACAACAAAATAATCTAATAGGGGTGAGGCCTGCTAGTCTCACCCTAACCATACTTGGTCACATATTAAGGAGGAAACAAAACAATGGGAGATCCTGCGGTAGTTAAAGTTTTTGACACAACTCTGCGCGATGGCGAACAGTCCCCTGGCGCTACAATGGCCACACCCGAAAAGCTACAAATTGCTGATCAGTTGGTACAACTCAATGTAGACATCATTGAAGCTGGTTTCCCTGCTGCCTCTCCTGGCGATCTTGCAGCCGTCAAAGAGATCGCGAAGCGTGTACATGGTGTTGCTGTTGCTGGCCTTGCTCGTACCAATGCTGGTGATATTGAGACTGCCTGGGAGGGTGTTCGTGAGGCTGAACAGCCTGTTATCCACGTGTTTCTTGCAACCTCTGATATCCATCTTCAATACAAACTTCGCCTGAGTCGAGAAGAGGCACTTCAGCGTGTGCAAACAATGGTCGCCTATGCACGCAATCTCTGCCCAACTATCGAGTTTTCGGCTGAGGATGCCACGCGCAGTGATTGGGACTACCTCTGTCAGATCTTTGAAGCCGCTATTAAGGCCGGAGCAACAACGATCAATGTGCCAGACACGGTTGGCTATACACTTCCTCATGAATATGAAGCGCTGTTCCGTTATCTGCGTGAACGTGTTCCTGGAATGGAAAATGTGACCATGAGTGCCCATTGCCATGATGATCTTGGCATGGCGACTGCTAATACACTTGCTGCAATCAAAGGTGGGGCAAGACAGGTAGAGGTGACACTTAATGGAATAGGAGAACGTGCTGGCAATACCGCTCTAGAAGAGGTTGTGATGGCTTTACGCACACGCCCGGATGTGTTTAGTCATGTGGACACGCGCATCAATGCGCAAGAACTGCTCAAGGCAAGCAGTCTTCTGAGTAATGTGACCGGTATTCCGGTGCAACCTAACAAGGCTATTGTAGGTCTTAATGCTTTTGCTCATGAAGCGGGTATCCACCAGGATGGCATGCTCAAAAATAGCCTGACGTACGAAATTATGACTCCTCAGTCGGTGGGTTGGAATGGTACTAATCTTGTGCTGGGCAAACATTCAGGGCGCCATGGTCTGGATGCTCGTTTGCGCAAGCTTGGCTATAAACTGACAGGTGAGCAGCTCAAGGTAGCTTACAGCCGCTTTGTTGCTCTGGCCGACGAGAAGAAGCATGTCACCGATGTAGATTTGATCTATATTGTCGATAGCAGTACAGAGACGCCTGCTGCTATCTAAAAGAGAGGATGGACGTGGTACATCGCGTCCATCCTCTGGGACTTTGGTACTCTGGATGATGACTATAAACGTGATCTATGGTAGAATTAATGTAATATGGAAAGGATGAACTATGTATGTTTCATCAGAAAGGCTGGTAGCCGCTGATGGTACTGGCATTACCTATCACAATTACTGTTTTAACCCCAGCTACGTCAGCTAATTTAGGTCCAGGCTTTGATAGCCTGGGATTAGCATTACAACTCTATAATCGTTTTAATGTCGAGGAGTGTGAAGGCGATCCTCTTCTTCCGACTATCGAGGTGCAGGGATTGTTAGGCACAGGCTTATCCACTGGGCCGGACAATCTGTTTTTCCGGTCTTTTGTGATGCTCTTTGAGCGCCTTGGCATTCCGGTTCCCTCTGTACGTATTCGTATGAGCATTAATATTCCTCCTGGCTGTGGCCTGGGGAGTAGCGCTACTGCTGTTGTTGGAGGGCTCATAGCTGCGAATGAATGGGTACGATTACAGGAATTAGCTGTGCCAAAAGAGGATCTATTAGATCCTGCTGTGGAAGCTGAAGCTGGTAACCATCCAGATAATGTTGCTCCAGCTCTGCTGGGTGGACTAGTTGCGACTACGAATATCGACGGCAAAATACATGCTATCAAGACACCCTTCCCCGATGCACTAAAAGCTGTAATCTTTACACCATCTTTTCCGATGGATACTGTAGCGGGAAGAAAGTTGTTACCAGCCAGTTATACAAAGGCTGATGTAACCTTCAATACTGGTCGGGTCGCTTTATTGCTAACTGCTTTGCAAACTGGTCGTTACGAGTTGATTGGCGAGGCCATGCAGGACCGTCTGCATCAGCCATATCGTCAGGCGCTTTTCCCTGCTATGCCCGATATTATCAATGCAGCTATTGCAGCTGGTGCTCATGGCGCTTGCCTTTCTGGTGGTGGTTCATCCCTTATCGCACTGGCCAGTTCGCGGTTTCATAGTGTGTTAAACGCGATGCAGGATACTGCTCATGCATCTGGCATTGAGGGAACCGGGATGGTTTTGCGGGCAGATCAGAATGGGGCGCGTGTACTGAGTACACCGCGTAGTCGCATACGAAAGGAAGTTAGTGCGCGTCATGGCGATCAATTCTACTGGTCTCCAGCCAGACCAGGGAGCAGACGGTGAGCATAATCGTTCGCTTGCTCCCCTCCCATCAGATGTTGTTGAAGCTCTGTCCTCTGTTTCGCTACGATGCGTTGAATGCTCAGCTCTCTATCCAGGGATAGAGGCTGGGCGATCTCCTCGTTATCGTTGTGATTGCAGCGGTGTTTTGGACGTCGAGATGGCATTTCGCTTCCCTGGGCATTCTTCACAACAGATTCAAGGTATTGAGACCTCTGATGATAGCCCTACAGCTGGCGGTCTATCGCATAAGAAAGTACTTCCAGTTGGGGCTGGCTTGCGTCAGCTTTTTGATGAGCGGGCTACCAATCCGCCCATTTGGCCAATCAGCACAGATAAGCTCTTGCTTGATTGTAGCGGCGTCTGGCGCTATCGCGAACTCATTTTGCAAACACCAGAGCGCTATGTTGTGACGCGACCGGAAGGTAATACGGGTCTTTATCCTGTCGGCGTTGAGAACTGTGGTAGTGGCCGTGCTGGACACCGACAAATTGGGGCCTTTGCGGGACTGGAACATTTCTTCCTCAAACACGAGGGTGAAAATCCGAGCGGCAGCTTTAAGGATCGTGGGATGACGGTTGGGACGACCGTAGCTCTGATGCTAGGAGCAAAGGCGGTTGCTTGTGCTTCTACTGGCAATACTTCTGCGTCTCTTGCCTCTTATGCGGCCCAGGCTGGCATGCGCGGGATTGTTTTTCTTCCTGCTGGCAATGTGGCTGGTGGCAAGCTGGCACAATCTCTTGCCTATGGAGCGCAGATTATCCAGATCGAGGGCGATTTTGACGATGCGATGCGCTTGGTCGAGCAGGTCTGTAACGAGCAGGGCATTTATCTGCTCAATTCCCTCAATCCTTTCCGTGTGGAAGGTCAGAAAGCAATCGGTTTTGAGATCTTGCAGCAGCTAGATTGGCAGGCTCCCGATTGGCTGATTGTTCCTGCTGGTAATCTGGGGAATACCTCTGCAATCGGTAAAGCTTTCCGTCAAGCTTATGAGCTTTCGCTGATTGATCATCTGCCACGTATTGCTTCTATCCAAGCGGCAGGAGCCAATCCTTTCTATCGCAGTTTCAAACAAGGTTTTGTCCAACGTGAGTCTGTGCATGCCGAGACAGTTGCGACGGCAATTAAAATTGGCGATCCAGTCAGCTATACCCGCGCACGTCGCGTTATCGAGGAGAGTGATGGTGTGGTAGAAGAGGTAAGCGATGCGGAAATTCTGGAGGCGAAGGCCGTTATTGATCGAGCTGGCATCGGTTGTGAACCTGCCTCGGCGGCTACATTGGCAGGAGCACGCAAACTTGTGGCTCGTGGCGTTATTAAGCGTGATGAGTGTGTCGTTGGTGTTCTCACGGGCAATTTGCTCAAGGATAGCAAGACCGGTATACCGCAAGAGGTCAGAGGTAGTGTGGTGGCGGCAACTATTGAAGCAGTCAGGAGTGCGCTCACAAAATGAAGCTTAGTTTGCAGGGAACGCCAGTTGTTGATTCATCTGATACAAAAACTGGTGATAAGTCTGTTGTGCGAGGGCACCAGCTCCGTTCATGGTTGTCTTACTGGGAAATTTACCTAATCTTGCTAGTAGCAGCCGTGCTGCGCTTCTATATGCTCAATGTGACTGAATTTGATGGGGATCAGGCGACGATCTTTAGTATGGCTCACGACGCTGTGAGCCATGGTTACCTAGTCGCTACCAGCAATGTGGCCTCTATTGGCATTGTCAATCCTCCCGCCATCATTTACATTTTGATGTTGCCTGCTGCTTTCAGTGCCAATCCTGTATGGGGAGCAGTGCTGACTGCGCTTTTTGCGACGCTATCTGTGCTGCTGACCTACGTTTTTGTTCACCGCTATTATGGACGGCTTGCGGCAACCATTGCAACTCTTTTGTATGCTACAGCCGCTCTATCAGTTTTTTATTCGCGTTTTATGTGGCAGCAAAATTTATTACTCTTCTTTGTCCCGCTCTATATTTTTTTGCTTTTCCGTGGGGCTGTTGCTCGCCGCCGGGGATGGTTCGGCCCTGCTCTTCTCTTGCTTGGCTTGCTTTTTCAGTTACATGGTTCGACGCTTCTGCTCGTTATCCCTCTTCTTGTAGCCTTGGCTGTGGCACCATATACGGTTCGCTGGCGTGATGTCGTATTGGGGCTCTCCCTTGTTATGCTTATTTATGCACCATACATGCTGTGGGAAGCCTCTGTCCATTTTCACGATATCTCTGTGCTCTTCAATACGACGGGGCGGCCTAGTAGATTTGATGCGGAGGCTCTGGTTTTGTATCAATTTTTGCTAAGCCCATACAATGTTCTTTCTATCAGCCCTCGTTCTTTACTTTTCCCTTTTGTACCATGGTTTACTGCAATATGGTGGATGACTACTGTCCTGGTTGTCGTTAGTGCTCTTCTGGCTTTAGGGCTGGTATTGGGCCTGTGGTCTGCTTCTGGTCAGGTCTGTGAGTCTCGCAATGTAGCCTTTAGGAGGGTGAGACTTTGGTGGAGTGGTTTATGTGCTTCTCCTTATCGTTGTGGCTTGAGTATTTTGCTATGCTGGCAGATTGTGCCGCTGCTTGCTCTCATACATCATTCTATTACACTGTTTCCCCACTACTTTATAATGTTCATGCCCGGGCCATTTATTCTTGCTGGCTTTTTCATTGCTGAGGCTATTATGTGGCTCCGGCGACGTAGTAAATGGGCCATCGTAGGGCGTAGTGCTCTTTGGGGCATGATGACAATTATTGTGATTGCCCAAACAATAGGTGCTACAGTCTCGGTGATTGATCTGACAGACGGGAATTTCGTTGATTCTACCCATACGCTAGCCAGTATTTATTATAATGATTTGAACTCGTTGCAGCATGCTCTGTCTGAGACGGATCTGATTGCCCAGGAACGCCATTTAAATCATGTATATATCGATGCAGATGGGGCTACAATAGATGCATTCCGTTATTTGTCAGCACAGATGCATACTCCTACGACAGTCTTTTCCGATTCGTGTTCTCTATTGCCTAATCTTGCTCAGGGGCCTGTTATCTTGTTAGTTGGAGCTCATAGTGATCTTACAGAGACTTTGCTTCCTCGCTTCGTGATGGCCTCACTCGTTGCTACTCCTGCACGCTTGGGTGGTCCGCCATTTCGTATCTATGTCCTATCTTCTGTCAAGCAACCTCTCACTGTTGAAGACACGCTCGCTCCCAATTTGCAATTGGTGAGCACTCAATCTTTCACATTTCAATCTGAGCCTTTTCTACTGACTCGCTGGCGTTTTTTACTTTCTCAACCATCTGCTGATGATACTCTTTATTCCTATAGTATGATTCCTGTGTCAAATATTGCTAACGTTGCACTTCTGCATCAGAATAGTAGAGGAGATACCATTCGCCGTGCAACAAATAGGATGGGAACTGTGAAATGTGCTTTGACGTCAGTACAAGCTGGGGATCAGTTGCTGGTAAGTTTTCAACTTCCTCCTGGGCACCAGACGCCATTAAATCTTAAGATACAGGCTGCTACAATGAAGGGTGATGCTATTACTGTGGGGCTTCCCTCTTTTACGCTTGCATTCGAGACATTTCGTTCGTTACATAGTACTCAACAGACATTGGTAAGCAAGAGTGGAAGTAATTTCGTTTCAATTTCTACTTAGTCAGTTGAATAAATGGGTCGTAGAGCTGCTACAGAAGTGGGCATGCATTGTAGGTATGGTCCTCATTTAGGCTATGGTTTTTGCTCTCAATGGGGATCATTTCTCGCTTGTTGTGGTATAATGTGTATGATCAGGGGGCCTATGAGTATAACTACATTAGGTGGTGAAGGTATGGCTGTTTGAACTTCATTTTAGCCAAGTTTTAACTAGGTTTGGAGCCCAATCACCAGATAATGTGCTTCTTAGTAGCCCATGTGGGATTGAAAATTGGGATTGAAAAAGATTGTGGTCAAACGGCTAAAACAACTGTTTCCTCCTTGGAATATGCCTGCAGATCCAGTGAAGGCTGTCTGGTGGTTCATGCACTGGTTACTGATAGCTCTGGTGCACTTCTTCTGGGTTCCCATTCTAGCGATGGTCGTTTTTGAAACATCGCTAAATTGGAATACTTCAGGGTTCTTGAGTGGTCTTGTAAGTGGTATTATTACGCTGTTGATTGGACTTGTTATCTGGGGCTTGTTATCTGGCCTTCTAGCTTTGGTAAACCTTGTAGCAGGTGTTTCTCATATTATCTCTGATGTCAAACGGTTTCAGAACAGCTATACGTATACTCGTGGCACACCATATCCGTTTATGCGTACCGATACCTCCAATTTCAAATCTAACCCTAAAGTTGTCGACAGTACCGCTATCGAGATAGAAGAAGAGTCATGAAACTCATGACTGGCAAACAAGAAACCCCGGTCCCAAATAGAACTAGGAACCGAGGTATTGAGCAATCTAGCTCGTTTCTCATTTTGTCCTAAAATAGTTTTCAGGCCAAATAATGCCGTCATTTCTCATATCTGACAGCAGGTTAATAAGTCTATACGCCGCGCTAATCACCGTCTCCCGAGTAGGTTTCTCCCATTCCTGCAGTTCTACATGTGCCAAACGTCCGCACCATTCAACGGAAGCACTCCATTCATCAGGCCTATCCGTTTGATGGAGTTGGATAGGAACACCCTTATACATCGCGTAAGGTTTTGGCTTCTTTCCTGACCCCCTATCAATCTGCTCAAGCTTACTAGCTAAGCTTCTCAAATTCTCTACTGATCCTCTATCGACTATCTCTACATCATCAGCCAAGCTCCTCAAATTCTCCAACGGGATCTCTGGCAATTTTTGCAATACAAGTGCTATGCTACTCATCAGTTCAGCAAACTCATGCGTGCTCATGCTCTCTAGATTGCCTGGACGCAATTGAAAACATTCCAAAATGAACCTCCTAGTACGAGTTGTACTACCATAGAACACTGTGAAACACAGCTACGAAAGACAGTACAGTGAGACACAGGGATAAAACATTTGAGTAACCTGCCATTACTTTAGGCAAAAATTTAGGTAGCTATTTATAGTATAACCTTTATAGTCCTGCAGTGTGTGCTGAGATAGCCAAAAAGTAACACTAGAGGTAGCAATCAGAAGATTAGGTCTGCAAAATTCTGATCAGGCTGTCTATCGTGTTTTATGCACTCTCATATACAACATTGAAAAGTAGAATTCGTATAATAACATTTAAGGTACTAATATAATAAATAGGTGCTAAAGAGTCTGTGATGGATTAAACTGATCTTTGGGCTATCATGTGCATCGTCCATGAGAAGTTGTTCCCTCTTTGCCTCAAGTTGTTCCCTAGATGTCCTGGAAAAAAGCTGAATGGAAAAGATCTCTTGAGGCACGCATGAAAAGAACAAATGTTCAGCATTCTTTCACGCTCGCCACAAGCCAAGTTTTCCGTTCAGCGAAAAAAACGCTTACGTCAGATATCCTTAACAGGGAAAAGTGCTCTTGTAGCAGAGTTTCTTGGGGGTTAGCAAACGCCCTCATTACTGATAAACTTGTGAGCTAACAATTTCATAGCAAGATAGTGGTGCAAGATCAACTAACTGAAGCTATAGAGGCTTTCCTCTAGTTATTGCTATCTTTGTTTTTCTATACCAAGTTGCTGGCTTGCCATTGCTGCCAGACTTCATCAGTTGGTTCGGGTACGTAGGAGAATAATAGTGGGCCTTTCCCTGAGAGACGATAGCGCCCCAATGCTGCTGGCAATACCATCGTTTCGCCTCGTGAGATAGACTCGTGGTTCTTGAGACTATGCCCGTAAAAGATTTGTACTCTTTCTCCCAGGCAGGAGATAATAATGCAACTACTCTTTGTTGTTCCCTCTATAGCGGCATGCTCTTTGAGTTGCAGTTCACGCGTCAAGAAATAGCGGCAGGCAATCAGGCAGCGGTCTTCGTAGCCATAAGTATTCGCCAGAGATACTGGTTTCATCTTGATCTGGTGTGGCACTTCATAGTGAGCGACATCGAGGGAGCGTTCGATATGTAATTCGCGTGGTTTCCCAGATGCCGATAAACGACCATAGTCGTACATACGGTAGGTAATATCTGAATACTCTTGTAATTCGTAAAGCGTAACACCACTTCCAATTGCGTGGACTGTTCCGGCTGGCACATAAATAATGTCTCCTGCCTGTACGCACTCTTCGTGGAGTAAGCGGTCTAGTGTCACGTCTTGAATAGCCTGCGCTACCTCTGCTCTGTCAGTCGGAGTTTTGAAGCCATAGACAATGCGGGCTCCTGGTTCTGCTGTGAGAATGTACCAAAACTCCGTTTTCCCCAGCTTTCCATCTTCATGCCAAGCTGCATAGCTGTCTTTGGGATGAACCTGTACGGAGAGTTGTGTGTTGGCATCGATGAATTTTGCCAGCAGAGGGAAGTGTTGGCCAAAAATAGCAAAAGCTTGTTTTCCAAGTAACAAAACACTGAGTTCTTCAACCAGTGTACCTAATGTCTTTCCGGCGTAGGGGCCGTTCTGGATCACGTTGCTGATTTCAGTTTCCCACGATTCTCCAATAGCTGTATCACCTGGAGGAAGTTGCTTCCATCCATCACGCTCTAAGCCGCGTCCCCCCCAGATGGTTTCATGCAATGAGGCACGTAGACGAAGGGGATAGCAATAAGTCACCATACACTCCTGCAAACGAGCATAGTTTAGCGGGCGATTAATTGGCTAACAAGACGCCTTCAACCTGACGGCGTAGCCTGTTGCGCATAACAATGCCTGTAATACGATGGATCTCGCTGCCCCCTTTAAAGAAGATAAGCGTGGGGACATTATCGACATGCCATTGGTTGGTAAGTTCGTTTTGCCCGCTTAGACATAGTTTGGCGAAGGTTGCTTTGTTATGGTATTCTTTGCTGATCGCCTCGAACTCTGGGTCCTGTATCTGGCACGCGTTACTTCGTTCTGCTGAAAAGTTCACGATCACCAAATTAGGAGAACCTAACACCTTTTCAACAAAATCTTCATTTGTTACGTCAATATAGCTATCTGCCATATTATCCTCGTGTAATCTGCAAAATAAGCTGTTCTTACCTCTTCAAGGTATCACGTAGCTTGCATTGATGTCAAGCGAGAATTGACTTTGCAAGGGACAAATTTCTTTTGTCTCTGCTTCAGGTCCTAACTATTGCTAGGAGATTTTCAGCATCCTCGATCACATAGCGATAGCCCTGCTCGGTTAGGAAGAGTTGGCGATTGGCAGAGAACTCCTGGTCTCTTGTGTCACGTGTAACGATGGAGTAGAAGTACGCTAGCCCTCCGTCACTCTTGGGTCTGAGGATGCGACCAAGCCTCTGTGCCTCTTCCTGCCGTGAACCGAAAGTGCCTGATACCTGAATGGCAACATTGGCATCAGGAAGATCAATGGCAAAATTGGCAACTTTGCTAACAACCAAGCGTTTGATTTCGCCACGGCGGAACTGTTCGTACAACTTCTCTCGCTGGCTTGTCGATACACGACCAGTTAGCAGTGGAGCTTGCAATGTATCTGCCAATTGTTTGAGCTGGTCCAAGTATTGGCCAATAATGAGTACCTGATCATTCTGATGGCGTTCTGCAAGATGGCGTGTAATCGTTACTTTCTCAGGATTCTCAGCAGCAATGCGATACTTCTCGCGAGTTTCCGCCATAGCATAGTTCATTTGCTCATCTTCTGTCAATCCCACGCGAATTTCATGGCATTCGGCGGTAGCGATCCAACCCTGCTGCTCCAGTTCGCGCCAGGGAACATCGTACTTCTTTGGACCGATCAGACTGAAGACATCTGCTTCCCTGCCATCTTCACGTACCAGGGTTGCTGTGAGGCCAAGTCTTCTTTTGGCCTGAATTTCAGCGGTCACGCGGAAAACGGGAGCCGGAAGTAGATGAACCTCGTCATAGACAATGAGGCCCCAATCATAGCTAGTAAACAGTGAAAAGTGCGGATAATCCTGCTCGTCGATCCCATTTTTGTTGGCGCTACCAGCACGCCGATAGGTTAAGATCTGGTAAGTACTGACTGTGATGGGAGCGATTTCTTTGCGGTCTCCAGTATATTCGGCAACCATCTCGGGTGGAATATCTGTCTTATCAATGATTTCGCTGATCCACTGGCGTACAGCAACGGTATTGGGAGTAAGAATTAGGGTAGCACGCTGAATATCGGCCATCGTGGCTATGCCCACAATAGTTTTACCAGCTCCACAAGGAAGAACCACTACGCCGCTTCCTCCACTGAGTGCTCCACCAGCATAGAAAGCTCCAGCAGCAGCCGTCTGATATGCACGTGGGGCAAAGGTGGTTCCCTGTAGTGTTTCACTGCGTAGTTTCATTGGCAGTGGTGAGCCATCGCTATAGCCTGCTAGATCCTCTGCCGGAAATCCCATGTGGATAAGTGCTTGCTTGATGTGTCCGCGTCGTGATGCCTCAACCTGCAGTGTGTGGCGATCCAGTTGCTGGAGCACATATGGCTGGGTGCGTTTGTGATGTGTGACTTCGATAATTAGGGCAGGATCATCCGATGTGAGCAGGAGCATATCCCCGTTGCGGATGAGCTTGAGACGTCCATAGCGGTTGATATACTCGCGAATTTCAGTAATAACGTTACTGGGGAGTTGATATTTGCTATAGTAGGATAATGAGGACAGAATGGCCTCAGCATCCATGCCTCCTGCGGCGGCATTCCAGAGCGAGAGTGGTGAGAGGCGATAGGTATGAATGTGCTCCGGCGACTTTTCTAGTTCTGCAAATTGGGCTAGTGCATCACGTGCTTCCGAATGCAATGGGTGATCGACCTCGAGCAAAATAGTACGGTCACTTTGTACAATAATCGGATTATTGAGATTCATAGTTTACACTCCGGGCATTTCGGCCCATGCTTTTACATATTTGACAACAGCACTGGTGGCCGCATCTTCATATCCGCGCATGAGGTGGCGGGCTCCAATAATCACTTTGATGCCCTTGGGCCCTTGCTGTTGCTCTACAAAGGGTTCTAGTTTGTACAATGGACAAAGCTCATCAAATTCTGCTGTTACAAACAATTTCGGACGTTCAAATGGCCGTGGAAGACCACTGCTGGTACGGAAAATCGGAAGGCTGATGGCTACAAGAGTCCGTATACGCAAATCAAAAGGTGCATATAAGAGAGAAATGTAAGCGCCAAACCCATGTCCAATAATGCAGACTTTCGCAGGGTTTGCTCCAGGTTGGGCTAAGGCTGTATCGATAGCTCCGGCCAAATCGAGTGGTTCTAAACGCCCATCGGTTTGTTGCCCCTGGCTCAGGCCAACTCCTCGGAAATTAAAGCGCAACGTGATCATACCAGCTTCTGCAAGACTTTGCGCCATTGCGATAATAAGTGCGTCGTTCATATTACTGCTTGCAGGCTGAGGATGGCAGAGAATGATGACTGGTGCCTGTTCAGCCTTGCTGGGGGGAGTATGAACCACACCTTCGAGAAGAAGTGCTGGTTGCCCCTTACTATAAAAGGTAATTGGTTGTTCGGTTAATGCTGATAAGGTCATGGCTTGTCCTTTTGCTACCGAGATTGATGCCATTGCTTTTAAATATTATCTCAGGATGGGCCCCACGTCAACTCTCCTTCATAAAGTACCCGTGACGTTGCTTGGGATGAGTATGCTATACTGCTAAAAGATGATCTTTCATAAGATTTCGAGAAGTTTTTATGAAACGTTAGGGATTTGTATAACAAAACCTTTGCATATAAGCTCAAGAATGTTATACTAATAAATGACATATGAATGCCTATGTTTGATTATGTTGGTATACTGTCTCCCATGAGGAGGCCTCTTTTCCTATCTTTGCTTCCGATAAGAAGTATTGAGAACGTTCCCTTGAAATGATGTCAAATGTTGAGAGATGAGTACATTCATCAATGAGCAGCAAGAAGTTCTCATTCTGGCAAATGCCAAAGACCTTATAGATTATGGTGAAAAGCCAAACGGGTGCGTGAGTACAACTTGTTCTGTGTCGTCCTATAGAACGTTAGCAGGTGGTCTATAAGCGAGGTACATAAAAGAGCCTAAACATGAGAGCGGTGGTCAAAAGCACTCCCAAACGCTGCTTGCAGCAATGGGATAGGGGATGTGAATAAGGCGGGTTCCGTCTTTAGTAGTGCATCCTGAGAGGATAGTCGTTCCCCTCCGAACACGCGTTCATGGACACTTTTGTCACTGAATTCGTAACTATTGAGATATAGGAATGTATTAGGAATGTATGAGATAGTGAGAGACAGTCGGCTGGGGGAAACAGTCGGGCTACTCAAAAGTAAGAATTGTCCCTGTTTCCCCCTAGAGAAGTGTGTAACTTTCTGCTACTCTATACTAGGGCTTTTTAAAGTCGCTGGAGTTGTTCGAGCATTGAGAGGCAATCAGGCGCATAGTATTAGGTCTTGGGCTCTTGAACGTTATTCTCCCTTGTACCTGTAGTGAGGTACAGAGAGCAGTATATGTATGGCTAGGGGTAGGGTCGTTTGTTTAAACCATTTCGAAACCTATCTATCGGGCAGGCGCATTGCCTATTCTGCAAAATTAGGTGCGCATTTCCGATAACAAGAATTACCTAACAGGGATAAAGAAGAGTGAAAATAGAAAACCATGGTCTATCAAGCGAATATAGTGTATCCTTTTGTCTATCAGCTCTTTGCTTATAATGCATTTAAATTGCATAATAACCTGATAGGTCTTTTTGTCTATACTGATTATAACTGCCCTTTTAACAGTCACTACCAACTATGCTCCGATGATGGATCATTGCAGACAATGGGGGTCTGAACGCAGTGTGATCCATACATATTGCGTCTCTCAAGCAACAAACTATGAAGTATCGCTATCTTAGCTTTGTACCTGGGCTCAATTACTAGCAAAACAATGCTGAGATTGTGGAGAGTACTTTGCCATTTTATCAGTGTGGGAGATTTTGTAGCAAGGGAGGGACTTGAAAGGCGTAATAATGTATATAGTAAAGTGTAGAGGTAGGAGTACTATGTTCAGCATTTTGGTCGTCGAGGGTGAGGGTGTGATTACAGATTCAATCAAGAATCATCTAGCAAGTGAAGTATGTCAAGCAGTCACGGTTCTCAACGGCGAGGATGCTGTACAGTTTGCATTGCGTGAAATGCCCAGTCTCATTATTCTTGATGTCATGCGATCAGCCTTCGACGTGTATCAAGTAATCCAGCAACTGCGTGATCATCCCAAGTGTATGCACATCCCTATTATTCTGTTGAGCCCTCATGGGTCTCTTGTAGACAGGGTACGTGCTTACGAGTTAGGTGTCGATAGCTATATTGCCAAACCTTTTAGCATTGACGAGGTGCTTGTCCATGTGCGTTGCCATCTTCGTCGTATGCAACAAACAACACTTTCCCCCTTAACACAACTTCCTGGTGGTTTACAACTTGAACGAGCTATTCATTATAAACTGCGTGGTTCTGATCCCTGGAGCGTCCTCTACCTGGACCTAGATAATTTTAAATCGTTTAATGATGCATATGGTTTCTTGGCTGGTAATGATATGATCTTGCTTGTTGGTCACATCTGCCAGCGTGTTGTCTGTGTCTATGGAAATGCTGACGATTTTGTCGGGCATGTCGGGGGTGATGATTTTGTGATTGTGACAACGCCTGAGCGGGAAAAGGCTCTTTGTCGTCACATCCTGACTCGTTATAAAGAGGAAAGTGTGGCGCTCTATCGCCAAGAAGATCTAGAGCGTGGCGCAATTAGAGGTGCTGATCGCGAAGGACATCCCTTTGAGTTCCCTCTCGTTTCCCTCTCTATCGGCGTGGTAAGCGATCGCTTCCATGGCATACATACGCTTGATGATATTGGGATCCTGACGGCTGAAGCTAAGCGACTTGCGAAGCAGTCCTCTAATAATGTCTCTCACATTTCGCTTGAGTGGCAACACCACTTGAGTGATCACTTCCTTGGCTCACATGCCACATATCCTTTGAACCTGGTGGCTCCTTTTGAACGGCATTTGTTCCGTTTTGTCGAGGAAGATGCATATTGCTAAATAGAGGTAGTAATAGCTTAATGGCTTTTAGTAAAGCGGGGTTTGCTCTCTAGTAGCCTTGCTGGTTTGTGTGTTATGCTGATACTACTTCTGTTTTTGTATAGTATGCTTGAGAGGGAGGATTGTTATGAAGACACGTGATGAAGATAATAAGCAATTGAAGATAGATGCGGATCTGGATGCACAGGAGCAAGAGGCTAGGCGACTGGCTGCTCGTGAAAATGCCAAGCACATTTTGCGCGAAAGTGGTCTAGCCGAGATGCTCCAAGCTATCAATAAGAATCTTTTGAAGGGGCGAGGTCATTTTGAAGAATATGACTCGATGATCCTTTTCAGATGGGGAACTCAATCGACGCTCCGTCATATGTGGATTGAAGTGCGTGACAATACGGTCCGCTTTAGGTTGCAGGAGCATCGCAAATGTACCAGCCCTGCTCCTCTCTGTGATGGAGAGTACCATACGTTCACTAGCGCAATGTGGTCGAATCGACTTTTTTTACAATCCGAATTGAAAAAGTATTATGATCGTCCTGTTGCTGAAACCTCTTCTGATTAGTATCTATCAGACCTGTTCTAGTGGTAATATACGCGTCACAGCCAAACTTTCCAGGAGTTTCCTGATGGACTGATAATGGGGATCCATGTAGAACTCTTCCCGTTCTTTTTCACTGGCCCAGCTTAAAAAGTTAAGTAGAGTGGTACCTTGGTGATAAACAAAATTGTCCTCTGCTCTTGCGCTAGCTTGCTGCGATTTGATTACGTGAATCTGCGCCGTTGCGTCTCTGTCTATTTCCTGAGCCAGAAAGGCAAGTGCCAGTGTTGGATTTGTTGTTTGTTTTCTGAGACCTGCGATCCATTCGCGTTGTGCAAGTCTAGCCTGATCCGGACGGAGCGTTGTAATGTGTGCTGCAAATACAGTTGGTTGTTTTGCCGGACGGCTATATCCCCACTGGTAGTGCATTAACCATTGTTCTGGAGGGGATAACAGTAGGTCCGCTGTTGCCAGGAGATGTTGTCTAGGGTCATGCCGCTCCTGTGCTTTTTGCCAACTTTCTGTATCTTCCCATGTTGTCAGCATAAAATAGTAGCTATCTTGTTCTCTTCCCCTGTACATATGCGAAGTGACCAGCCCTGGTGCATTTCGTATTGTATCTGCAATCTGGCGGATACGGGCCAAGATGTCTGCATCTCTGCCTGCGATGATATGTGCCAATGTAACGACTAGTAATTCCATGCTCCTCACTTGCTGCCTTGTCTCAAAATAGCATTTCGCCTGCTAGAACGTTGCTAGCATAGCATAGGCCTTCTGTCAGTGCAACAGTGTATTCCCTTTTCATCTTTTCTGCGAACAGATTATAGTGGAATACATACACTTCATTCTTAATTTTAAGTATTTACATTTACTAAACTCCATGTTATCCTTCCAATAGTAGTATGTGTCTATACTTCAATCAATGTACTGGCTATAGTTATAGCTATAAAAAGAGATATCTGCACTGCTAACTCAGATAGAAGGGGGGAAGAAATTCATGACGCAACGTCAAACCCAGCGTAAGTTCGGCCTATTACAACGTCATTTTTCGCAACAAGAGACAATTCCAGTTTTAGCTATCAGCCCTTCAAGCATCTTACCAGATAATGTAATACCACAGGCCGGTACTGAACATACCGGCCCGACTACACTTGGTCTAGCACGGCATCGAGCAATGCCTACTAATCTTGATCTAACAACCTATCAGATGGTACCTACTACGCCCTATCCACTGCTAGACCAAGCGATGCCAACTACGTCCTATCCACTGCTAGATCAAGCAATGTCTATAA
>DASYAN010000392.1:0-11049 GCA_036501345.1 Ktedonobacteraceae bacterium | reverse complement strand
CTTTCCCGAATTCTTGTTCCATCCGTCGCTTTACTTGGATGTAGTTCCTTAGGCATGGTTGATATCTCTCCTTAATATGTTATAGATCCCAGCGTAAAGATCTAAAGAGCTAGGTGAGAGCTTGGATGAGAGCCATTTTTTTAGCTAGACTGTTTGTTGACTGCCCATTTCTCTTCCAGGCAAAACAGCTAAGAAGCGACTTTCAAGCTAAAGAAGACTCAAGTGATGAGTTTTCCCTCTGGCTTCAAGTGCCAGAGGAGTATCTTCTAGCTTTTTGCGAATAAGCGAACAGCAAAGTCTTTGTCCAGCAATGGGCTGTCATCGTAGGCTAGCCCTAGGTCTTTAGTTTTCTCCGCAGAGATCAATAATATTTGAAAAACTCTCTATCAAGAGGGCATTTTCCTAATCCTCAAAAAACATTGCTACGAGAGCACTTTTGTAACTACTCAGGTGCTTTCTTCTTGTCTTCTCACGGCCAAAGGCCGTTCGCAAGCCTTGTGAGGCACCGTCGGTACTGAGGTGACCTGGGTAGTAACCTTATAGAGGTTATTCTAGGCCACGAAATCCTTTTCAATAGCGCCTAAGATCTTAAGGGTCTCTTTTTGTGCCCCAGCTAAGCCTGTCACTTCTGTAATATTCATTCGCTCATATGGTCTGTCAGTTCTGAGTGTCAGCAGGCAGGTTTCGGTGTCGACATTCCACAGTTTCATCGTTCCGTCGTCACTGCCACTCAAGAGAAGACGGCCATCATGGCTAAAGGTAAGCGATGCTATATCACCGCGATGTCCTTGCAGCGTTCGAGTAGGGATGCCCTCGTTGAGGTCCCAGAGTTGAATGGTTTGGTCAGTACTCCCACTGGCTAGAATTGGTCTGTCTGGGCAAAAAGTGACTGGATAGGTTATCATCATGCCCCTCTGCAGGATCTTGAGGCACTGACCCGTGCTGACCTCCCACAAGCGGATGGTGTGGTCCTCGCTGCCGCTGACCAGCAGACGCCCATCCGGGCTGAAGGCCACTGAGCGCACCCAGGTCGTGTGCCCCCGCAAGACGCTGAGGCACTGACCCGTGCTGACCTCCCACAAGCGGATGGTGTGGTCGTTGCTGCAACTGACCAGCATCTGCCCATCCGGGCTGAAAGCCACTGAGCGCACCCACTCAATGTGTCCCTGCAAGACGTTGAGGCACTGACCTGTGCTGACCTCCCACAAGCGGATAGTATGGTCCTCGCTGCCACTGGCGAGCAACCGTCCATCAGGGCTAAAAGCGAGCGTGACGACCCAATTGCCATGTCCCTGCAAGACATTCAAACACTGACCTGTGCTCATGTCCCACAAGCGGATGGTGCGGTCGTTGCAGCCGCTGGCCAGTATCAACCCATCAGGACTGAAAGCCACGGCGAAGATCCAGTTGGTATGGCCTTCTAACGTTTTGAGGCATTGCCCGTTGCTGGCATCCCAAATCCGCACTTGGTGATCCTCACTCCCACTGGCAATCCACTGCCCTGTAGGATCGAGAGCTGCTGCAAGAATTCTGTTGCTGTACCCTCGCAAGGTGGCGATGCACTGTTGACTGTCGATTTCCCAAAACTTCACATATTTGCTGTCATCGCTGCTGGCGAGCAGCCGTCCATCGGGGCTGAAGACTACCGCGAATATCCAATCGGTATGACCCTGCAAGACGTTGAGGCACTGACCCGTGCTGACCTCCCACAAGCGGATGGTATGGTCCTCACTGCTACTGGCCAGCATGGATCCGTCAGGGCTGAAGGCCACTGAGCGTACCCATGCACTGTGACCCTGTAAGACGTTGAGGCACTGACCGGTGCTCGTCTCCCATAAGCGGATGGTGTGGTCATTGCTGCTACTGGCGAGCAGTCGTCCATCGGGACTGAAGGTCACCGAGCGTACCCAACCCGTATGACCCTGCAAGATGTTGAGGCACGTGCCCGTGCTGGCCTCCCACAAGCGGATGGTGCAATCCTCGCTGCCACTGGCCAGGAGATGCCCATCAGAGCTGTAATCGATTGGTCGTACCCAAGCGGTGTGGCCTTGCAAAGTACGAATACGATTCGCTGTGTTGATATCCCATAACCAGACCTGATCGTTGATACTAATGGCTAAGGTCATGCCATCAGGGCTAAAGGCAAGTGCTTCCAGGTTACTGCTCTGCTCGTCTCGCAGAAGTGCTATCCCGAGAACGTTGAGGACCTTCAGACATTTGCCGCTGCTGACCTCCCACAACCGGACCGTGTGGTCATAGCTGCTGCTCGCCAGCAGATGGCCATCGGGGCTAAAGATCACTGAGCACATCCAGCCAGCGTGTCCTGAACAGGTGAGCATAGGAATACCCTCCGAGACATTCCAGAGCTTGACCTCCCCGTTGACGGTTCCAAGGGCCAGAAGCTCTCCATCAGGGCTAAAGGCGATGGTACAGGCACTGCCAAAGATATCGGTGAAGACACACTGCAGGAAGTGGGCATGGGCAAAATCAATTTCTGGAAGCTGTTTATCTCGCAGGTGTGCCTGTCGGATGGTCAGGTGAGCAAAGTCATAGCCGCGAGGATCGCACTCCTGCGTCAGTAACAGATTGAAGACATTCCCAGCTGCATATCCAAGGGAGTATAGAGAAGCTTGCTCCTTGTGTAAAAGGGCAAGGATGCGCTGGCAATGGAGCTCGATGCTCCCTGTGCCTGAAGAGGTGAGCAGCCGCTGCACAACGGGGGTCAAGATGAGGCGAATCTGGCTTTCTCGCACGTACTCTTTGGCTTGCGCTTTGATGAGGGCGTACCGATCAAAGAGCCCGATCTTTGCGCTGCCGATCTCCTGAGCAATGTTCTCGACCAAACGATCGGTGACATATTCCATCACGACGTTTTGCAGCAAGAAGCTCTTATTGCCAGCCTCGATCAGATTTCGGCGCAGCAGTGAGCGCAAGGCCTCCTGGATGTCACGCTTGCTGACTGGACCGACCAGATCCTGCTGTAAAGTATCAAGGGAGATCGCCTCCCGCTCAATAGCTAGCCAGTATATCAGCTCTCGCTCTACCTCTGATAATCGCTCGAATTGTTGATCCAAGATATCGCGAATATCCGTAAAGATGGCCTCACCACCCTCCAGAAAGCTAGCGATATCACCTTCAAATAGCTCCTTAATGAGTTGAGAGACGAGCTTGAGCGCAAGCGGATGGCCTACATAGCGAGAAATGAGGCTTTCCCTGACCTGCTTGGCTCCATGGGCCCCCTTTTCCTTGAGGATCTTCTGACCGTCGGTTGCTTTCAACCCCTTGAGCAGATAAGAACGCACCGGAGCGGTTTTGCCTTCTGTGTGTGCAATTTCCTTGGGCTTCTCTCGGCTGGTCAAAAGCAGACAGCTTTGGTGGTGTTCTCTTCCCACTGCCTCCAGCAGCTTGCCATAGACCTCGTAGCCCTGGCGATAGTCTCCGGCACGATCACCCGCCTGCATGATCGTTTCCATGTTGTCTAACACGATCAGACACCGATGTTGGCGCAGATAGTGAAGCAGGAGGGCGATTTGGTCATTGATGCTCTCCGGCAGGTCTGTTTCCTGCCAATCAGAAACATATTGCACACAGTCTTGCAGCACCGCTCGAAAGGGGGGTGCATTGAGGAGCGAGCGCCAAAAGACGTGGGAGAAAGAGGCTTTCACTTGATCGACTAACGCGAGAGCCAGACTGGTTTTGCCCACGCCTCCCATGCCAAGGATCGAGATGACGTGGCACTGGTGATCGAGAAGCCAGCGATTCAAGGTCGTGAGCTCGTCCGCTCGGCCATAAAATGGTTCGTTGCGGGTCGTGTCCTCCCACCCCAGGTTCTGTTCGCTTGTCGCTCTATTCCCAGAGAAAGGGCTATCCTGTGGTAGAGAAGCTTGTTGAGATGGAACATGGGTCGATGGCTTTCCTTGTGATGGGAAAAGATGCGCATTCGCGGGTGCTAGAGTAGGGATTCCACTCGATGGTCTCTGAGAGAGAACAGCTTGGCTAGCTGATGAAGCCCAACAATCTATTGTTTCTTTAATAGCGAGAAAGGATTGATTGAAGTCTCCGTTGTAGATAATGGCTTGTCTATCCACGATATAAAAGGGACAATTGCTTCCATCAATAATGACGGGCAGAATTTGCTTGCCTTGTTCATCAGAGTAGAGGTATTCACGGCGAAGCCACTTACTTTCATTTGCACTTTTCGATACAATACTAATAACAGCAAACGATTCGCTGATGCCTTGAGTTATTTTCTCAATCCAGACCTCTCCTCCTGGGATGCTCGTGGTATCCAGCCAAACGATATAACCGCATCTCCCAAGTTCACCTTTGAGCTGAGTTGCAAATTGGATATCGACATGAGAATAGGAAATAAACACTTGATGAGTATAAGAAAAACGAACAGGATTGAGCTGGTTTTTATTTATCATTGTCTTTACCTGCTACTTGAACTTGGTTTTTCATCTCTACGATAAATGATATTGGCGTACTTACGCATTTTTAGTGAAGTGGCTAGAGAACAACTTCAACTCGGGACAGCTCTGTTTTTTTGGGTTAGGAAATGCTCTCATGGATGTATCTCTGTCTTTTTGTAGCCTTACTTGCAAGTATAGGGATAGCATACCTGCTGATGATGCACACATCTACGTCTTTTCGTAGGACCAACTTTCTTTCACTTAGCGCCTGTACAGGATCTGGATGCCTCCTATGCCAGGATCTCATGTGTCGGATTGTGCGCCGGGCTGTAAACTAAGGGCCAATTGTTTTATGGCATTGTATGTGTCGTTAAAGGCTTGGCTACCGATTACCTTTTGCACAAGCTGTCTTCGCTGCTGTGCCAATAGGTTCTTGAATTCTGTGTTGGTGCAATGCTCTCCCTCAAAATTGAGGGAATCATCTAGCATCTTGTGCGTTTCTTGAAAATTTTTAAAGACTTCTATTTCTGCGATTAACTCGTCATCGGAAGGAGTATCCCTGTTTTCGATATGCCTGATGACTTCCTTAAGAATATCCTTGTGCACGAGCCGTTGTCGCCACGTATCCAACGCGGATGTGTCCATGGGCTCTTCCTTGCGGGCATGTTTTTGCTCACGATTCATAGAGTCTGAAAGTACCTTGTGCACAAGCTTAAAGGCCTTGCTATTCTGGGTATTGTGGGTAACCTGGTCAAACCTGTACAGGTTGGTAGGGACAGTGAGATTGAGAATAAGCTGTTTTCGCAATTCTCCTAGTATGGATACGTTCCTGAGCCGTTCCTCGCTGGCAAAAGCTTGCTCTTTCTCGATGGAAGCTTCCAGTGCCTGACGCACATCGTCAAAGGTTTTGTCGCAGTTGGGGACGAGGGATAGTCTGCCCAGTGAGTCGTGTGACTGGAAGACCATCTCTGATACAAACTTTCGTCGCAACTCCTTCAGCGCGGATAGGTCCACACGTGCATCACCGCTGGCAAGCTCTTGCTCACGTGTGATGGAGGTTGCTATGAACGTGTGCATTTTCTCAAAGATCGAGACGTTGGTAGGCACAGACATCCACGGGTGATAAAATCGCTCTCGCAATGTCACTAGAGCGGATGTATCCACACGTGGCTCACCGCTGGCAAGCTTTCGCTCACGCTCGATGAAGTTTTCTATTAACTTTTGCACTCGCTCAAAGGTCGCGATGTCGTTAGGCTTTAGAGGAGTGCCTGCAAATTTTCGTCGCAACATTGACAGAGTGGATGTATTCACACGTGGCTCACCGCTGGCAAGCTTTCGCTCACGCTCGATGGAGTCTTCTATTAACTTTTGCACTTGCTCAAAGGTCGTGAAGTTGTTAGGCTCTTGAAGAGTGCCTGCAAATTTTCGTCGCAACATTGACAGAGTGGATGTATCCACACGTGGCTCACCGCTGGCAAGCTTTCGCTCACGCTCGATGGAGTTTTCCAGTGCCTGGTGTACCCTGTCAAAAGTTTCCTTGTTGATCTCTTCTTGGGCAAACCTGCGTCGCACAATCTCCAGCATAGCTGTGTCTACGAATAGCTCATGGCTGGCAAGCTTTTGCTCACACTTGATGGAAGTTTGCAGTTTCACTTTCATCTGCTCAAAGGCTTCTTCTCTCTGTTCAACGGTTTTGTTGATCTGTTCAACGGTTTTGTTGATCTGTTCAACGGCTTCTTGGTTAATTTTCCCTTCAACAAATTCTCCTTTCTTATCGTTAAGTGCCTTTTTCCTTTTGTCAAGGTTGTCAAGTTCCCCTAGCTTGTCAATTTTCGCTAGATCATGCTGCTGTTGTAGAATATTCCACGAGGGCAGTTTGTCATAGTAGTCCTTCCAGCAAGATGCCATGGCTTGTTCAAAGGTTTCGTCATCGGGCGGCTCCAGTATGGTGATCTCCCCTGAAGTTTTGTGCTTGATTTCTAACTTTTGTTCTAGCACATACTGTTGTCGCAACGTCTCCAGCATGAATGGGTTAAGCACGAATGGGCTCATTCTAACAAGCTCCCACTCACGCCTGATGGAGGCTTCCAGTTTCTTCTTCTTCCGTTCAAGTCCCTTAAGGGCTCCCTCGTCAATTTTTCCTTGCTTATGGTCGATTTCCGCTTGCTTATGCCGTTGTTGCAGAATATTCTTCCATGGCCGTTCTTCGCTAAAGATGATTTTCGACCAGACACTTGCCATTGCTTGCTCAAAGGCTTCGTCCGTCATTGGAGTTGTGTCCGTGCCCCTTTTCCCTGTCCCTAGTACATAGTCTCGTCGCAGCGCCTCCAGAGTGAGTGGGTCAGGCATGGATGATGTGCCAATGCTGGCATACCTTGCCTCATTATCGATACTCTCTCGCAGTTTCTGGTTCATCCGCGTAAAGGTGGGGAGGTCGATTTCCTTTCGCACGTGCCGTTGTCGCAGAAGCTCCCGTGCGGGGAGTTCTAGTTGATCAGCCGTTTCCTTGCGTATCCAGCGTTTCGAAATCCAATCTATTCGTTCGTCCGCTAGATCCACCACTCCCACTGTCTTTTCTAATTTTGTCTTGTCTTTTCTATCTGTTATCTTGTAGAATGTGTCCTGGCGGATGATTTGGACGAGTGCCTGGACTTTCATCCCGTGAACGGTATAGATATGCGGACCAACGGCTGGTGCGAGATCAACGAAGTTCGCTGCCCCCAGATCCGTCTTCTGCTTTCCATCCCTCATTATTACATTCCCACCAATCAGGTAGAAATGATGCTCCGTGCCGACTTTTTCATCCACGTGATCGTACCGAACGATATCTTTGCCAAATTGAGTGGCTTTGTACTCTGGTGGGATATCCTCAATTTCACTATCGGCAGAAGTCCCCAATGCTACGTAGGCTCCACTTTTCAGAAATTGAAAATCCTGCGTTCGCAGTGATATTTGGCCACTGGTACAAAAAACGAGGCTGGCCTCTCCAAGAGCCTTCATACGATCCTCATTACGCACTGCTGAATGTCCTTCTGAGCTTGCATACACATTTGCGCTACCATCTATATCAATAACGGCGGTCCCCTCCCCCAATCGGGCTGCAACCGCTCTTCCAACTGGCCCATATCCAATGACCAATAATTTCTTCATTGTATGGATATTGAGATTAGCCTGATTGAGAGTCGTTTGTGCACCAATCACCAGAGAATCTCCTATTTGCATTTCTATTGCATCTTTGAGTTGGTTATCAAGGGAGATAACAGGAACAGAAAGAGCTCCCTCTTCCTCTTTCTTTGTATATTCAATAACACCATTGCGTGTTGCTTCACTTATTCCAAGGATCTTGTGCTCATCACCTAACAAAGCTTTAATTTTATCAATTTCTTTAAAATAGGCTCCATGATCAAGAATAACAATTGGCTGGCGGGGCTTGAGGAGTTCCTTGAGTTTCTCTACAATAGCTTTTGGATTTTCAGTGACTTCCCTCCCAAAGCTTCGAACAGGAATGCCTTCTTCTTGGAAATGGCCTATGACTTCTGGACGACGAGTTTTGCCTTTAAAGATGACCATTCCAACGAATCCCCGCTCCTGCACGGACTTTATAAAGGCGAGATGATCCTTAAAACCATGTGTTACTAAGACGACGAAAGTGGTGTTCCCCAGCCCTGGAAATGGCTTAAAGTATTCTTCGGCATTTTTTTCACCTTCAGGAGAGAACTTTTCCATCCAAATATTTGGTGCTTGGACTCCCATGTCTTGGGTTGTGACTCTCCATGCCTTCTTCAATTCCTTTTCATCTTTATCTCCAATGGTATATACTACTCTCTCTTTATCTTCACCTTCAATAGTATATACTGCTGCATTATCATCATCTCCATCAGTATATACTACCTTTTTATCTTCAGTGATATATATATTACGTTTATCTCCAATGGTATATACTACTCTCTTTTCCCACTCTTTCAATTCCTTGACTGCAAGGTCCATCGCCGCCTTCTTCGCTTCTATCATGCCTATTTGAGTGATTTCTCTTATGATTTTAAAAGACTCGTCTAAATTTTTTAATATTTTTTTCGTTTCTTCTGCCCTCTTTTCTTCTGCTCCCGTTTTGCCTTCGCTTGTATGGAGATGCTTAATGCGTTTATTATCCCTTTCATCATCAATTTCTGATTCATCAAAACTCACTGCTTTTCTCTTTTCTCTGGAACTTGTACGGTGCGGCGGCGTGGGTTCAGCATCCCTTTCATCATCAATTTCTGATTCATCAAAACTCACTGCTTTTCCCTTTCCCTTTCCTCCTGCTCCCGTTTCGCCTTCGCTTGTTTTTGCTCTTGTAGGGTACCTCTTACTACGTTTAGCAATATTTTCATCAAAACTGTCATCTGCTTTTCTCTTTCCTCCTGCTCCCGTTTCGCCTTCGCCTGTTTGTGCTCTTGTACGGGACTCCCCAGAACATGGTTGTGTAAAATCACGACGACGTGGTCGCAGTCTTCTATCGCTTGGACCGGAGGAATTGTCTGACTTGTTTGGTAGTTTATCCATTATAGATCTCCTTTTAGAAAGGCGCAAGTAACTCATCGTAGAACATGCTAAAGCTGTTAATAGGGCATGTGTCATACCAGGAAGGCTCTCTATCTTTCCGGGTGAATCTGGCTGTGAAGTCACAGTATCAGGAAGTGTTCGCCTCGACGATGACCCTGGTAGTTCTTCGGGTCTCACCCCAATGGATAGAGGGCCGGATGGAGGCGATCTTTTGCTTGTCTAGAAGCATTTGATAGGCCAGAGCAAGCGCTTCACGGGGACTGTTTGTCTCACTTGGAGTTCGTAGGATGGCTTGTTGCCGATGGTCCATCATCCCAAGAACGAAGACTTGCTGAGCCCGAGTATTGATAAGAGATGCAGAATTTTTCATACGCTTATCGCCCTTTCAAGACTCATTTAATCCTATATACATCAAAGTCGTTTTATAATAATAGTAGAAAGAAGTGAGACAAAACCCTCGAGAAAGAAATGTCTAAGGACGAAAATGCCCAGCCAAATCAGAGCTTTGCTCCTAATGGGTTCAAGCTCAGGCATGTCCGCTGAAACCCATAATAAATATACCTTAACGTATGCCTATATTTTAAGGGAAAAACCGGACAACTTGCGCGAAAAACCGGACATCTTTAAAAACCGGACATATCGCGCGAAAAACCGGACATCTTTGAAAGTCGGACATCTTTGATAGGACAGGGTGGATGGGTGTACAAAGGAGACAAGGCAGTTTCTTGCACGTCAGCATGCCCGAACGTGTGCACGTCACTTTTTTACAAATGCGTGTGGCCCCCGCCCCGCGGATGCGATAAAATCGGGTCTGACCTTGTCCCGCTTTGGTAGAGCCGGAGATCTGAAATACGCCTTCATTGCTGCTCATCGGCACGAATTTCCGATCAAGCGCATGTGCGAAGTGCTCTGCGTCTGGGAAAGTGGCTATTACGCCTAGTGCAAACGGGAACCTAGTCAGCGAAGACGAGAAGATGAAGCGTTTTTTGAGTATACCGAAGTATTTTACAATCGACAACGAAAATATTCGTCATTAGGATATGTTAGTCCTATTATCTATGGACAGATGAAAGGAGCTAACAATAGCTAAAAAACTTGACAAACATTCATATATCTGGTATCATTGTGTATATGAATGTTTAATGTTACACGTTTTATCATAACGCTTAACGTCTTGGTTTTTCACGTTTTAACGTCTTGCGTATCACTTCATTTCCGTCAGTGCACAAGAAGCGTCCAACTGAGCTTGATGGGCATCTCTGATTTGAGCTTGGCAGTACGCTCATATTGCACCGACGGCTTCATTTCCACCTTCGAACACTCTACGAAAACCGGGCAGGCTCAGAACATTAGTCCTAAGCGTCCCAAGTGTCCCAATAGATGGGATCAGGGTTGGCAGAGCGCTCTTTACAAAAACGCTATCTGCATCTTATGCCTTATTATCTCTATAATGACATTTGAACATCGGTTATACTGCCCACTAGCTCGGATTTTAAGAGAGGGTAGACCAAATTAGCATGACTATAGACACATACTCTTGTATGCTCTCGTCAAGGCTGCGTGGTACAATGGAAGAGTTAGATGGACATCTTTATGTCTCCTGGCGATTTGCCAGCCAGCAGTAGACCCAAGCTCTTTGTAGGATTCCCTGATCGACAATCGATTGTTTCTGGATTTGCAGATGGCATCTCCACATCTTGCGACAAAGGAGTTCACATTATGGCCACTACTCGTCCCTCAACCAAGAACCGCCGCTGGTTCTCGCTTCTGCTGATTATCCCTTTCATCGTCATGCTCTGGCCACCGTTTTACAACTATACTGATCCAAAGCTCTTCGATATCCCATTCTTCTACTGGTTCCAGCTCCTCTGGGTGATAATCACCGCTATAATCACCGCTATCGTTTACTTTCTGGGAGCTTGAACTTGTAATTCCGTGATTACAGCCACTCATATTTTGTGTAATCACGTTTCCGCTCTTTTTGCATCTCACCTGAGAAGCTTAGCTAAAATAATCCTAAGGAAGGAAGGAAAGCATCAATGAGATGGGATGCAATTGCAGTTTTTATCTTCTTTTTTCTCCTCGTTACCGTTCT
>DASYAN010000391.1:0-2979 GCA_036501345.1 Ktedonobacteraceae bacterium | reverse complement strand
CAGGGCAAGCAAATGCAACATTGTGACCAGAGTCAGTGCATCGATATGCAATGCACGGCTGAGTCGGGCTTGTCCTCGCTGAAAGGGCGGTGATGGAACGGGTGCTTGTTCTTCGATCAGAGTGGGCATCATCATGGCCATCTCCCTTGGCGAGGGGAACTTGCCTCACCAAGGCTAGCTTATCTGACTCTGCCAATCCCTTCTCCACTGATCTGCTTTTTGGGGTTACGAAATGCCCTCTTCAGAGATAAAGAGAAAATACTGTATGCTAACCCTTGCCCGCTCGCACCAGTGCACACAACTCTTCAGTATTTCCTCTCAAAGGCCCCTCAATCATCGTCTGCGTAAAAGTATAGTTGTAACAACTCAGGAGCCAATCGGTAGGGACCCAATTCACCACGTCATCTTAAGGCCTGTCCCATCTGGAACATTGGTCACAAGTGCCACAATTGGTCAGAGGCAATTAACCTCTGTCCCATCTGGAACATTGGTCACAAGCGTCACAATTGGTCACAAGCAATTAACCTCTGTCCCATCTGGGACATTGGCCACAAGCGTCACAAGTGTCCCAAGTGAGCCGAAGCAGAGATCATACGTGTCTCTTCAATACAATTTGGCTTGTCACCATGGCTCATAAAAGTGCCCCAAAAGATATGGGGAATGATAAGATCTCAAGAAAGGAGTCTTCTGGCACGGGGGGGGATAAAGACGCTATTAGAGAACAATACTGGCAAGTTTCCAGAGCGTACGACCAGACGAGGGGAGAGTTGTGAAGGAACTCTGGGCATTTGGTTACACAGCGTCTGGTCGGCAACCGCTCAAATAGCTAGGCTTTCGCGGACCCCTGACCACTGAGCTGGGAGATAGTCTCACTTCTCACATCAGGAGCAACTTGACCGCCATGCTTGTTCCGTGGGCCACTATGGCTGCCTTTTTTCTGCTGCACCCCGATGCGGTCAACATCTGGTATCTGGTAAATACCAATGTTGAACCTCATGATACCGCCTGAGATATTACCCATAGCAGAATAATGATGGCTTTCACTACGCATTTGCTGATTTACTTGGCCGCGCTCTGCATTGGAAGAACTACTGTGGAAATGACCAGCCATTGATACCCTTCTTTCTGTGGAACAAAAAGACATAGTCTCAAATAAAACGGTATACTTTGAACTATAATGCCCATTGTGTATTACGAATGAGAAAAGCAAATAGTTACAAGAATCACCCGCTCAGGAACAAATTCATGAACTGCCCTATCAAATGACCGCATAAGTGATGTCAGAAGCATTCTTGCGCAGTTGGAAAAGATGAGTTAAAGGAGCTACTTCTGTTCTACACATTGCGCTCTGAAACTTTCGCAAGACTCCGAGATCTTGTGGCATTAGATTGTCTCTTTAACAATAGTTACGCTACAATATAGTATAGAAGTATTCGCGATTGTGTCTTGACCCCATGGTTTTCAAGAAATAAAAAATATAGAAGCCAATTATAACTTTAGTACAGGGAAAGGATGCACCTCTGACAACGCATATAGCAAGAAAGGAGTCCCAGATGCGTCTTCAAGGCTTTCTATATCTAATCGCAGCAGCATGTCTACTAGGGCTCGGAGCTGTTGTGACAAAGTTGATCGCTGGTCTCTCAGACCCACTTCTAGTTATCTTCTTAGCTCTTCTTATGGGAGGACTTTTCGTAGCACTGTTTCTTTTGGCAAAGCGACAATCACTTTCGTTTACCTTCTCTAGATCTGTCTGGATCGATACTCTTCTCCTAGCGAGCCTTGGCACGGCATTCCCCCTCATCATCCTGGTCTTTGGAATAGCCAAAACGAGTGCAGTCGCAGGAGGATTTCTGCTACAACTGCAAGGACCAGTGGGAGTAATCCTTGCCTGTCTCTTGTTACGAGAAAAATTCACCTGGAAGCAGGGAGGCGGAATAGTGCTGTTGATGATAGGAGGTATGATTGTTGTCCTGGGAGAAGCTCAGATAATCTCATGGCAAACAAACCTCCAGGGAAGCCTGCTCATTTTGCTAAGCACGCTCGGCTTTGGATACTCCTTCATTCCAGCCAAACGGCTCTCTCAGCAGATTGATCCGTTGCTGGTTAGTGCACTACGTTTGCTCCTTGGAGCCTGTTTCACCATTCCTTTCCTTTTTTTTCAATCGATGCCGATCAAAGTATCTTTTTCGTGGTCTATCTTCTGGATACTCTTGTTCTATGGTTGCGCCAATTTTGGTCTGGCATATATCGCACTCCAAGAGGGACTTCGCCGTCTACCAGCATGGGCCTCAGCCGCTATACTGCAAACGATGCCCCTCTTTACAACCGCATTTGCCATTCTTTTGCTGCATGACACGTTTACATTTATCCAGATCATTGGGGGCTTCATCGCCATTGTCGGGGGAGTAATTGTGGTAAGTGGAGACGCTTTTCCTAAAAGGTCCGCAGAAGTATCTGGCAAAAATCGCACAGGGAATCTTGTTAACACTTTGTAAAACCTTGCAAGCCACATATCAGACAGCCACAATGCAAGCAAATAGAGCATGTAATAGCATTGATATGCTACTACATGCTCTTTGATGCATAAGAGAAAAGCTAGAGCACATCACTACAGTTTTATCTTCTATAACGAGGCCCATTCCATACTACGGAGCTTGGACCACAACCACATGGTTCATAACATCCGGCGTAATATTCTTTGTAGAAGGATCATCGCCAGGTCCTTGAATCTTCTGTGCAACATCCAAACCCTGAACGACATGTCCAAAAATGGTGTAATCTTTAGGGAAAGTCGCCGTATTGTCCGCGAGATTGATAAAGAACTGGCTCCCAGCAGAATTTGGAGCGGAAGTCTTCGCCATAGCGATCGTACCAGCAGTGTAATTGCCTTTGACGGGCTCATCATTAATGCTGTAGCCAGGGCCACCAGATCCATCGCCTTTAGGATCACCACCCTGTATGATACTTCCCGGCAGAACA
>DASYAN010000390.1:0-6129 GCA_036501345.1 Ktedonobacteraceae bacterium | reverse complement strand
CTTGCGACCGGAAAAGGTCAGCATTATCAGCCTGGACGGGACAAGCATTCAACGCGAACCACTGATGATTGATTGGAACGCTGAAGCAGCCGAGAAGAATGGCTATCCCCATTTTGTGCTTAAAGAGATCAATGAGCAGCCAGAGGCTTTGCATCGTGCGCTCCTGGGCCGTGTGCGTAACGAAAAATTGTACTTGCCCGAAATGGAACGCATGGAACAAGCTGGTTTGCTGGATAATATCCAACGCATCATCATTGTTGCCTGTGGCACTTCGTACCACGCTAGCTTGCTCGCTAAATATACCATTGAGCGCTGGGCACGCATTCCAGTAGAGGCCATTACCGCCGCTGAATTCCGCTATTGTGATCCCATTGTAGGGCCCGAGACACTTTGCATCGCCGTTACGCAATCCGGTGAGACGGCAGATACGCTAGTTGGCATTCGTCAGGCACGTGAACGAGGTGCGTCTGTCATCTCTGTTACCAATGTCGTGGCTAGCGCGATCACACGCCTTTCGGATGCAGTACTCTACCTGCAGGCTGGTCCTGAGATTGGCGTTGTTGCTACTAAGACCTTTGTCAGTTCGGTCGCCGTACTCTATATGCTGGGCCTGTACCTCGGAGAGCTGCGCGGGCGCATTCATGAGGAACATATGCGCATCTACCTGCAGGCACTGGAACAATTGCCCGAGCAGATCCAGGGGATTCTCGCTCAGGCGGTAAGTCCTGATGATGTAATTGAGCCACTGGCGAAAAGTATGTCGCAGCTACACAGCATGCTGTTCATCGGGCGCGGCGTTGGCTATCCCACTGCTCTGGAGGGAGCACTCAAGCTCAAAGAGATTTCCTACATTCACGCGGAGGGCTTCCCGGCAGGTGAGCTCAAGCACGGCTCGATCGCATTGCTGGATTCATATACACCGCTGATCGGCATTGCTACAGCTTCACATGTCTACGAGAAGGTCGTCAGTAATATCCAGGAGGTGCGTGCACGCGATGCTCATGTGATTGTCGTCGCGACCGAGGGAGACGAGAAAATTCGCCAGCACGCCGACCATGTTCTCTACGTTCCAGAGACACTGGAGGAGTTGAGTCCTTTGCTGGCAATCATTCCGCTGCAACTGTTTGCCTATCATGTGGCAGTAGCTCGCGGCTGTGATGTGGACCAGCCGAGGAATCTGGCAAAATCGGTGACAGTAGAGTAACCCAACGGATACGATAAATGGCTCTACTGGCAAATTTTGTGCGAACCCAGTCCTCACCCCGCCCCAGCGGACACGATACCCAAAGGGCACACGGTAAATCGGGTCCCTACAATTCGCGCAATGAATTGCTATTCATGGGGTGATAGCAGAGTGGAGGATAATAGCGGTATGGCTTGAGTTTGTGGGTGAATAATCAAGTCATTCCGCTATTGTCTGTGAGCTTCGGCTCCTTTGAGCAGTTCCTTCGTCACTGTCAGAAACGCGTTAAGCGCTGGAGATAGCCATTTTTCTTTGTGCCAGAGTACTTGTGTGACGACCTGGAAATCATGCCCTCTCCAATGCAATGGGACTAGACGACCTTGGGCAATCTCTGCCACGACCGTCACAGCAGGTAGGAATGCAATGCCCATCGACGCCATCACACATTGCTTAATGGCCTCCACGCTGCTAAACTCAAGGTTCGTCGTTGGATGCACACCTTCCTCATTCAGCGCTCGCTCAAAGAGGATACGATAGCTACATCCTGTCTCTGTCAGCAAAAATGGCTCACCTTCCAGATCGTGAGACTGGATAAAAGGCAATTGCATCAGACGATGGTCGGGAGACGCTAGGATAAGCAGCGGCTCGGTGATTAGAGGCTCGACAATAAGAGCGGTTGAGTGAAGTGGTTCATCAATCGTAAAGGCAACATCCACGGCACCGTCACTCACACAACGTCGCATATCGGCACACGGCAATGGGCGGAATATCACTTTCACCTGTGGAAAATGGTCATGGAATTGGCGTAAGAGAGCTGGTAAACGATAGGTGCAGAGCGTTTCTGGAGCCGTGATCGTCAACGACCCAGTCGGTACTTCTCCATTCGTGACCGCCTGACGAGCTTCTTCAGATAACGTGAGAATTTTTTCTGCATACGGGAGGAAGCGCACTCCAGCATCTGTTAAAGCTACACGCTTCCCTAAGCGATCAAAAAGCCGAACCCCAAGTTCCTCTTCAAGTACCTGTATCTGCGTTGTGACGCTTGATTGTACATAATTGAGCATACTGGCCGTACGACTGAAGCTTAAGGTATTAGCAACCAGACGGAAGGTCGCTAGTTGACGCAACTCCATTGCCGAGTCCTCCTATCATTTTTTTTGATACATATGATCGAAAATGTTTCCTTGACTTGATACTACCATCCAGTTACACTTAATACAAGTAGTACCATTTTAGCTATAAAGGGAGTACAGACCCATTATTTAATGAGGGAGCAAAGTATGGGATTCACAATTGTCTTACTTGTAGTCATTATTTTCGACATTGTAGCTCTCCGATGGGGTGTCGACAGCCGAGAAAAGATCGATAGTCCTGAATGGGAACGGCGAAAATACTTTCTATCTGGCCACCAAAACAGGCAGGAAAGCTTACCAGAGCACCACTGCATACCCGCATACAGCTGTTGTCAAGAAGGTTGAGCCTCTGCCCAACTACCAAAAGTCCCCTTAATCTGAGCAAACCATGATTGCTATGTGGACCACTACCCACACAGCAACCCAAAAAAGATCGGGGCCGCTACTGAAAACGGCCCCTGTCTAGTTCATGCTTCTCCACTCGACTCCCAAGCCAGGAACAAGAAGCACTTCTCCTTTAACTAATACTGATGAGGGTTACAGCATAGCAGGCCCATGTAGCCCAGTCGATGCGCTGAACTATGACCACCCAGCATATATCAGGTAGTGAGATAGCTAAAAAACAGAGATGTGGCCGCATCTATTCTTCTAGTTGTGCATACCCCGTTCCCCTGAAATTCACCCATAACCGATTCTGGAAGTGATAGAATCATAAGGAAACGGCTTTAAGGATCAACCAAGAGATGACCTACCTATCGAAGAGGACAAATTGTCTCGTGCTAGATGTGCAACTCTATGATTGGCCTGAATCCCTGAATAGAAGATCGATTTCATTCAAAGCGTTATGGCACTCAGTGTCAGAGATACGCATGGGAATTCCATTTCCATAGGAAAGAAGAATATTTTATGGCAAAAAAAGCATTTCGTTTTGGTGTTGTTACTGGCGGTCATACTTCACGTTCGGCCTGGATTGCTCTCGCACAACGCGTAGAGGCATTAGGCTATTCCTCCCTTCTTGTTCCGGATGTCCTGGGTACACCAATAGCGACGATTACTGCACTCGCAGTGGCGGCCACTGCTACAACGAAGCTGCGTATCGGGAGCTTCGTTTTTGTCAATGATTATCGTCATCCTGCTCTGCTTGCTAGAGAGATAGCAACACTGGATCAACTCTCCGATGGCCGTGTAGAACTGGGACTGGGAGCTGGCAACTGGCCACTCGACTTTCAGCAACTCGGTATTCCTTTTGATAAGGCAGGTGTACGCGTCTCTCGCTTTATAGAGGGGCTGTCCATCATCAAACAGTTCTTTACCAGCGAAACCGTTAATTTCTCCGGCGAATACTATACGACTACGGAACTGCACCCTGCCTCCAGAGCAATACAGCAACCACATCCCCCCATTCTTATCGGCAGTGCTGGCCGCCGTATGCTGACCCTTGCGGCACGTGAAGCCGATATCATTGTGCTAATACCTCCAGTAGAGGAGAAGATCAGCTGGATACGCGAGGCCGCTGGTGAGCGTTTCGAGCACCTGGAATTCGGTCAGACAGCCTTTGGCATTGAGTTGACTGATAGTCCGGTCGCTGCTGCTCCCCTGACACAGAGAGGAATACCAGTAGAACCACGCCCAATGACTATAGAGCAAGCTGTAGAGCATCTACTGGACCAGCGTGAACGTCTGGGTATCTCTTACATTCAAATTCAGGAAAGACAGCTAGATAATTTTACTCCAGTACTTGCTCGCCTGAACGGCAAATAGTCATTTGTTACTTCCTGCTCTCCCGTTTGAGAGCACTTCGAGTTGTGAGGAAATGTCAGTGCCCCCACCTCGAAGTTAGGGACACTTGGGACACTTGGGACAGGTGTCCCTATTATTCCTGATTGAGCATCCCTTCTTCCTCTGGCGAGGATAAGGTGTATCGTAGAGTATCTGCTCTTTGAGGCGTGGGAGGATGAAGAGAGTAGAAGCGGCCAAAAAGATGCTTTTCTGGACGATGATTGTCTCAGGGGGAAACAGAGGAAAGGAATCCCAACTGACCACCTTGCCATCTTTCTCTTCCTTTTTATATACAAGAAGCGAATAGTTATTTTTTTCATTTGTGTAACTATAAGATAGTATAACATAAATATGTTGTTTTTTCAATGGCTTTTGGTAAGGTCGGGCGCGGTTCATCTTTTTGCACGGAACCATCTGGGAGCATACAAGGTGCAATGCTGGCGAAGCGGACGCGATTATGATTTTTGACACATTATGCCAGCAAGCCTCACCCCACCCCACGGGCGCAATGATGGTTTTTGACACAGTAAGGCGACGATGTGTGGTGGGGGATAGCGGACACGATTATGATTTTTGACATATTAATCCGATGTCTGCAAACCCCACACCACTCCACGGGCGCAATGAATTGGGCCCCTACACTCGGGCAATGAATTGCTATAAAGATTCGACTCATCGGTTATTACCTGTTAAACAGTTTATACTCTTTTTGTCTTTTTAGACCAAGCGTTAAAGAATATCAGAAGTTGGCTTTGGAGAAGACAGACCTCAAGGAGGCAGAGTACTCTTCCACAGCCTGTTTGCTTTGGTCAAAAGGCAAACCCACAAATCCCATGTATCATCCCGAAAAGTAGGCCATTTCGTAGAGTTGTATTTTACAGTGGCAACAAGGGCCTTGAACCACTGCAACCAGAACCCATTCACCCATTGCATCTTCAACCAAGTCGGTCGTCCTCTCGTCGGCTCCCTTTTGCATGCAGATTCCGCTCTCGAACCACCGTCTGGATTTGCTGGATGGATCCCTCACCTGCTCAAGGCCAGTGCCTCCTCCCTTGAGCAGGTGGCACATGCTGTCGTGGGTTTGGCTCAAGGGAGCTACGATGTCATGACACTGGCTCGTTCACGATGTGGGTCATTCATACACTTCCTCCTGCTGCCCTACCCCACTTTTCTGAAATGATACAACATAATCTGATAAATTGGGCTATCACTATAGATTTCATGAATGATACGAAGATGGGGTAGTATCAATACTGGTGAATTGCGGACTATCTTCCGTCTTATTCTCCTATTTATTGCGTACCCTAGTACCAAGACAATTGCTATAAGGCAAAGAAAAAGTATAGAGATTATAAATAGGAATTTGTCTTTTGTTATAGGTAACTTTAGTAAAAACGTTGTATCTACAATCAGATATACCAATAGACTGATATATATCACAAAGAGAATACCAAAGATAAAGAGCGACCAACGAGCGAAAAGCTCGAAAAGGTTCTGAAGCCATTGAACCCATAAAGAGTGTCGTTGAACAAATGGAAAAGGAGAATTATTAGTCGTATGTTGTGGGTCGTGGATCATTGATTCTCTCCACATCCTAAAAAAGTACATTAAAAGGCGATTTCAATATAATATAGAGAAGGAGAGTTGTCAATGACTTCAAGCTTAATTGAGGGAAGAAGCAAACTAGAATCGCCTCGACAAACCCTTAGCAGAGAGTTTGGGGAGTAAAGATGTCGAAATCTCAATTGACTACTTTAGCTATCTGACTCGAGAACTGGGAACGAAAAAGTCTGAACAGAATGAGCATTTTGTTACGTGGAATTGACCCGATTTTGGGGGTCGGATAAGAGAAATTTGGTATACTAAGGCAAGCGTCAAATCTGGTTGACAGTTTGCCCATGGAGTTATTTTTGAGAAAAAGGCACAGAAATAGAAGCCTTGTCAGATGAGGAGATGGATAGTGACAAAGCAGCAATTGGCAAAAATAGCACAAAGCTAAGTTTAGGCAGCAATGCTCTCTATTTCTGGTTCAGA
>DASYAN010000389.1:0-6952 GCA_036501345.1 Ktedonobacteraceae bacterium | reverse complement strand
AGTCCCAGGTGGGCGCATGCTCCACGAGTATGCCAATACGTATTTCAGTGCAAGAAACCCCATGTTGTATAAACTGAAGGATACTCATGCTCAATTATGCATCCTTCGTATAAGCACAGCCGTTTTGGAGCTTGATGGAGTCATTGTCACTGACAGAAATACTGCATCAAGTGCCCGTTTTAGCCCTGTAGCTACAGGACTGGCATTAGTCGATCGCGATCTCGTCTTTGCAGAGTACTGGAACCATCCTGGTGATGCATTACGTTCAGATAACCATAAGAAAACGAAGTGCGCTGAAGTTCTTGTTCCTCACCGTATCCATCCAAAATATATAGTTGGGGTTTATGTCTCCTGTATTGAGAGCCAGAGAAGGTTAAGGGAAAGTATTTCATCAGAGCTTCCTATTACTGTCGACGCTCACCTGTTCTTTCTGGAGAGACGACCATGATTCGTGTAGTAGTAGGCAACATCTTCGAATCTCAAGCGCAAACCCTTGTGAATACGGTGAATTGTGTTGGCATCATGGGAAAAGGTCTGGCACTTGAATTCAAAAAGCGGTTCCCTGACATGTTTGAGGATTATGTCGCTCGGTGTAAGGCAAAGGGGGTACGACTAGGAGAGCCCTATCTGTACCACAGTTGGCTTTCTGCCTGGATTCTCAACTTCCCGACAAAGGATCATTGGCGTTCTGTATCACGTCTCTCCGACATTGTGGCAGGTCTTGAGTATCTTGAGAAGCACTACCGCGAATGGGGGATCACTTCCTTGGCAGTTCCAGCCCTTGGCTGTCAGAATGGGCAGCTTGAGTGGCGCATTGTGGGTCCCACACTCTATCGCCATCTCAGCCGATTGGAGATCCCAGTTGAACTCTATGCTCCCTATGGAACGCCTCAAGAGGAAGTTGAGACAACGTTCCTTGCTCAACCTCTCGTTTCTCCATCTCAGAACAGTTCTCAAGGAGAGAGGACAAAGATGAACCCAGCCCATGTTGCTCTCGTTGAAATCATCGCACGCATTGTGCGTGAACCCTATCACTGGCCCATAGGCAGAATTCTCTTCCAAAAGATGGCCTATTTTGCGACTGAATTAGGGTTGCCAACCAACCTCCACTTTGTACGAGACAGCTATGGGCCGTTCTCTCCTGAGATATCCCTCCTGATAACTCGTCTTGTGAACAATGGCCTGATCCAGGAAGTGCAACAAAGGGAGAGATTTACCCTCAAACTTGGACCAACATACAAAGACGCAACGCACGTATTTCAAACAGAACTAGCACAATGGGAAGCCATCATTGATCGGATCGCTGATCTTTTCCTGCGCATGGAGATGCAAGAAGCAGAAATAGCAGCAACAGCCCATTTTACTGCAAAAGCGTTGGAATATGAAGATGGGTCTATTGTTACGGAAAAGGCTATTTTCGATGGAGTGAAGCAATGGAAGCAGAGACGTCGCCCTCCTCTCCAAGATGATGCAATTGCACAGACCATACGAGATTTGAATGTGCTGGGCTGGCTTCATGCTCAACCAAGTCCTGATCTCCCGCTTCTCGAAGACGAGGCTCTCCTCGATGTTTAACAGGCAGGAAAAGGGCAGCAGGAGCACATGAAGAGAGTTGCATAGCTGGTAAAGGATGCACCTTTGGGGATGGCCAATCATGGTGATGTGGAAGCGATGGCTATGCATGAGTATCCTTGACCCGCTTTCGCGGAGTCAATGAAACGTGAGGCACAAGCGTTCTACTCCATAGAGAGCGGCCACTTGGATGGTGAGATACTCCACAGGATGATGGACAGATGGTCTTCGGACTTCCCAGGAAGACGAGTTGCGAACTGACCTGATGATCATTTCCTCAGATCTGTCAAGGATTATCTGACTCTTGTACCTCTATTGATCGATTGATCAAGCCCTGGTACAGCAGGGAAAACAAGTGCCGGACAACAAAGTGATAAAAACGAGCAGGAATGATGGGACGGAGGAAACACCGATGGCAACAGTCCAAAATGGAGCAGATCTCAAAGGGCAATTCGAGCCCCTATCGGAAGATGATATTCAAGCCTTGACTGATGGGGCAAGCTTTCGCAAAGGATATCAGTCCTATCTCAATCATGCTCTCACCGAGCCAACTCTGAGTGAGTCGGTACTTCGGGCATGGTGTCATGGTTCGAGAAGAAGTCCCTATCGCGTTGAGGCGACCTTGTGCCCGACAGGTGGGAAAAGTGCTCGCACGTTGGCGGACACTTTTTGTAGTTGCCCACGGGGAGGCTCCTGCAAGCACGTGGTGGCATTGCTCCTCATCTGGCTTCATGAACCGGAAAGCTTTATCGTACGGTCGGGACTTATGGGACGGTTGAGCACGAAGAGTCATGAGGAGTTGATTTCCCTGCTGGAACAACTGATGCGGCGGCAGCCTGATATCGGACCACTGGTAGAGGTGCTGATCGAGCTTCCTTTGGTTTCTCCAGCGCAAGAAGAGAAGCGATCAGGCAAGGGGCGAGAGCGCACGCTTGATCCCTCTGCTATTCAAAGTCAGGTGGACTCGGCATTCTATGACGCGGGAGAAGGATGGGAAGCTGCTGGTCGTGCGGCTTTCGATTTAGAGCGCGTGTGTGACATTGGTAAGAGCTTTGTCGAGGCGGGTCAGTGGGCCAACGCGCTGGTGGTGTATACGACGATCGCCCAGGAAACGGCTTCTCAATATGACATGCTCCAAGATGAGGGGCAGCTCAGTTGGATCATGCGTGAGTGCGCTGTTGGTCTGGTGGAGTGCCTCAATGCTCAGTCTCTCCTTCCACAAGAGGAACAACTAGACCCAGAGGATCGTGAAGAACTGCTCACCGCACTGTTCGACCTCTGGAAATTTGGGAACAATTATGGTGGAGTCGAGGCCACTATTGCGGCAACCATTGCTCAAAAGACGACAAAGCAGGAACAGGAACGTATTGAAGCATGGCTACGGCGGGAGATGAAACCAGAACACGATTCTTCAAGCAGATGGCACAATCCCAGTATCGTCCATTTTCTGGTAACACTCAAACAAGCTGGAGGCAGCAGCGAAGAGGACGTGCTTGACGAGTATCGCAACGCCGGTCTGTACAAAGAATTGGCGGAGAAATGTCTGCACCTTGGCCGTGTCAACGCAGCCTTAGAGATTGCCCAGGCAAACGTGACCGAGCCGATGGACGTGACCAGATTCGCAGAACTGGTGCTCAAATTGGGGGAGACATGGCGAGAACAGACGCTGGCACTTGTGGAAACGAAGCTCAATGAGGTCGAGCGCACTGCAAAGGACAATCCGAAGCATTTCACCAGCGTCCACGCAGGAGACACCTATCGGCACTGGCTGAGCGAAAAATATCTCCTGTATGGCAAGGCAAAGCAAGCTCTGGATATAGAACGTGTACGCTTCCAGATCAACCCACAGGAGACCACCTACCACTCCGTTCAATCGGCAGCCAGGGCAACGAGTCAGCCAGAAGCTCTGTGGTCTGGACTGCGACCTCAATTGCTTCAAAAATTAGAGCAGCAAAACCGCTGGGGTGCACTCGTCAGTATCTACCTGCAAGAGGGAGAAGTTGGTCTGGCCCTCTCCGCTCTGGCAGAAATGGAGCACACACCAACGACTTCACCCTCTGGGTATGGATATCACGCTGGGGTCGCTTCCAGTCAACAGCAAGTGCAGGTGGCACAAGCTGCCGAGGAGCACTATCCCAATGATGCGATTCGACTCTACAAGCGTGTTGTCCAGACCCTGATAGGTGAGCGAGGACGCGAGAGTTATCGGCAAGCGGCCAGTTACCTCACCCGCATCAAATTGCTGTATCAGAAGCAGGGGCCTGAATCAGAGTGGCTCACCTATATGACGAACCTGCGCACCAGCAACAAGAGCTTACGAGCATTGAAAGAAGAGCTAGACAAAAGAGGTTTGTAGCAAGGAGTTGAGAAAAGTTCTGCAGAAGGAGGAACAACCAACCAATGGCACATCATCCATCAAGAGGGTTCATGAAACCATTCGCGAAATGCCATAAAAGCGGTTGTATCGTCTCTTTTATGCATGTATCCAGCGAGATTTTCCTTCTGTTGTCACGGCCTCGGTTGGCGGCTGATGCGGCTCTATGGGCTTCTGATTGCTGGTCACACGGAATCATAGCCATAGCTCTTCTTGTGATCATTTTGATCATCCCATGGCCTCATATGGCAGTTTTGTGAAGAACAAACAAGCAACGTTCTCGGTACCGTACACAAGAAAGGGACACGACTCATGTCAGATTATTACGAGCGTATCATCCAATTAGAGGCCAGAATGCACCGAATGGAAGCGATGATGCAGGCATTGCTCATCCGCCTGGGCATTGATCCAGAAGAGGTGACGCCGCCAGAGCCACCGGAGAACAGAGCCATCCGCAAAGCGCTGCTGGCGGGCCATAAAATTCACGCGATCAAACTCTACCGCAGTCTCTATGGCGTTAGTCTCAAAGATGCCAAGGATGCCATCGATGCCATGGAGTCACGCTATCAAAACGGGTAAAAGGAAAGAGTTTGGCTGTTCGTGTGATACGTTTCCTGATGGTCATGCGCGTAACAGATGGCTCTTGGGTCACCTAGCGAAAAAGGGAAAAGGAGAGACGAGCTGCATCGCTCGCGCAGAGATACCACGTTCGAGGGTCGCGTCACGGTGCAAGCACGTAAGCACTGCCAGGGTTGCGGAATCGAACCTGCATCCCATTCACTGCCACCAGTAGATCTGGATGCTGTGGGTTGCCAGAGAATGACAGGGACACCAGAGCACATCCACCACCCTTAGAGCTGGATACAATATCTTTATCATTTTGGTTTTGGCCTTTCTACTCGAAGGGAATTTCTTTGAAGGCTTGGAGACAAATACATTGGCTCTACCACGTGTAGATTGGGCAGGGGCCGATGGAGCCGGTAAAATGGGGAACCTTTCTTTGGTTCGTGGTCGTTCTTTCAGACCTCATTCATATTGTGCTTCATTCCAATCTCCGTAGAAGCATTCGTCCACGCGACCACTTGCATATGCTCTCTCTATAAGAGGTGCAGCTTCTACCATATTCATCTTTCATAAGTCTCCAATGAGAGAAGCGTTAAGCTCAGAATGATTCACCTCGAACTCTTCTCATTCGTGAGGCCGTTGCCACTGGTCAACACCTCAAGTCACGAGACAATCACGGGTAGCACATCCCTCTAGAGTGTCTCACAGATGATTGTGGGAGAAACAGGTCATGCACGGCAGATCGAAGCGCACAACCACCGCACGTTTCCTTGTGGGATCACCGGTCTATGGACCCTACATTTTCTGGTTTGAGAGGCCAAAGATGGCGATGGGAGAGGTCTTGACTGCTACTGCCAGATGCATGAGCCCTGCATCGTTGCCGATACATACATCTCCTTGTTTGAGTACTGCCGCTGCTACCTTGATACTTCCTTTGTTCACTAGGCTGCACACGGGCACATCTGATTCTATTCTATCTATCATCTGTTGGTGGAGTGTGATCTCTTTGGGACCTCTCATCCCCTGTCTTACAACTCGTAGCCTTGATTGACCCAATAGTGCCAATCTTCAAGAGCCTGTTGGGTCTGCTCATCAATTTGGATGCCCTCCAGTTGGCTGAGGGGAACGGCAAGCTTGCGGGATTTCCGGCGGATGAGCACAAACATCTCGTGCTCGCAGTCATCTGCGGAAGCCAGTTCTACGGCCTCGACTTCATCTCCTGGTTCTAAAGGAGAGGTTACGCGTTCAGCGATACAGCGAGCCTTGAATGGAAATTGCAGGGTATCCTCAAGATAGGAATACCATCCCATCGCTTGCTCTTCAGGGCCATTAGCGTCTACAACGATCTCCATGTGAATGCGCTCTTCACGTTCTTCGTCTTTGGGTGGACGAGTCATGTGTATCCTCCTTTGACTATTTTCTCTTGCGGTTCTTCTTGCGACTGGCCTTTGCCATCCTGACTTTCTGCTTCGTGGAGGCATTGCGAGAACTTCGGCTTGGTACCCCAGGGTGGAAGCGTGAAATCACATCCAAGAGATCCTCGTTTGGCTCCTCAATGCTGTCCGAATCCACGTCATCCTCCTCTGGTGCCCCAAGTATGTGGATACGCGAAGCCAAATCCCCGATACCCATCTGTCTTTGCAATCCAGCGAGATTGAAGGGCATTGCCTTTCCACCTGCTAATTCAGCGTTATACGTCCTCATCCATTCATCGGCACCCTCTTGAGTCCGCATATCGAAGCCTCTCTCCAAGCCCGCCATCACAAACGACTTCGCCATCCCGAAATGAGCCGGATTACTCATTTCCTCCTTCAACCGCTGGGTGGCCTCGCCATTGAACACCGTGAGACATGGAGCAGCGTTCGTCAGGTGGAACGCACGTTGCAGGAAGCTCCAAAAAGCGTGCAACTCGCGAATGATCTCAGGAGCTTGCTCAGCGAGAGCTGATATTTTGAGTGGAATAAGATCGAAGAGAATGTCGCGCATATCTTTCGCTGACATTTTGGGTGGAGTGACGCCAAGATAGTTCTGCCCCAAGTCCAACAGTATCCCGGCCCAACGACCACCAAAGCCTTCCTCCCGGAGTGCCTGTCTTTCGGGCGACTGCTCAAACAAATTGAGCAGTTCGTCTTGGTACGCTCTTGCTACACCCTCAAGTGGCAAGCCATCTGCATCAAATATCTTCTGGTGAATATCGAATGTCATAGGTAGATTCCTCTTCCAATTGAGCACTTGTCTCTGCTCAGCTATCCATCACACTCCCCTCGTGGGACCATTCTACTATACATCTGAGAGCAGAGTCATGCAAGGGGTGTTTGACCTTGACCTGTTCGTGGATTGCCCGAACAGAAAAGCTGGGGAATGGGGAACGCGAAAAATGTGTGGAAAAGAAAAATATGAATACGAGTAACCATGAAATTTGTATTGTATAAATTAAAAGGT
>DASYAN010000388.1:0-6450 GCA_036501345.1 Ktedonobacteraceae bacterium | reverse complement strand
GAGCTATAATAGCAACATTGCGAATATCTTGCCGTACAACCATCTCTGAAACCACTTCTAAAGCTGTATTAGTTTGCATAGGTACCTGTATGATTCCTCCGTTTGATAGCAGATGTGACACCAAAACTCTTTAGAAGTGCTTTGACTTTCCGAATTTTTTATGCCCTTTGCTCTTCTGCTGATTGTTAAAACTGTATCTCACTTATCAAGTGCTGCATCTAGCATAGATTTTATGGCATGCCAACATACTCAGAGCATTGTGCAAATATATGCTTGCCTGAGCTGTTGTCTTACACCTTGGCCGTAGCCAGTAAAATCATTGCTTACGCTATGCCTCAATTCTTGAAAGAGCATACAAGGTAGTTGTGCATCCTGCAAGATGCATCTACATTGTTCCTCTAAGATTTTATGCTAATTCTAGCCGTCTGTCGAGTTTCTGAGACTCTCTGGCATGGGACTGAAGAGGTTCTTTACTATTCTTCCGCTAAAAAACTTGCAGCTTTTGCGGAGCCAGCCGATAACCCATGGCATGCATGATGGCATTCACGCTCTCAAACTTCGGATTGCCGTCCTCTGAGAGAGCTTTCTGCACTCCCTTCCGGCTCAGACCAGAATTTTCTGCTATGAGACTTATGCCTTTGATGCGACCAATGACCCGCAGGGAAGAGAGCAGTGCCGCAGTGTCTCCATCTTGTGCATATTCTTCAAAGAGAACAGAGACAAAATTGTCCACCTCTTCAGGATGGTTACGGAGATATTCCTCTGTGATTTCGCCGAGGACTCTATAGTTTCTCATGCTTATTCTCCTGAGTCATTATAGCATAGCGAACCCTAGTATGCAACTTGTCTGAGTGAGCAGAGGTTTGGTTCCCATTGACGAATAGCCTCAGAAGGACTAGACTTAGTTCAGCCCAATCAACTGAGCACAACCACGTTCCTTATACATGGTGTATACGATCCTGTGATCGACACTGCGGCAATTTTTTGATAATTTGGTAAAGTGAGATAGAGAATGACTAGCACACCTACGTTGATTGATACTGAGTTTGAGATCGTGATTGGCCTTGAGGTCCATTCGCAGTTGCTCACCAAGAGCAAAATGTTTTGTTCGTGTGGCACGGGTTATGCCAATGCAGCCCCGAATACCCATGTGTGTCCTGTATGTATGGGTATGCCGGGCGTCTTACCTGTTATTAATGATGAAGCTGTTACCTATACTATTATGACAGCTCTTGCGCTGCATTGTTCTATTCCTGAATACTCGAAGTTTGACCGCAAAAGCTACCATTATCCCGATCTCATGAAAGGGTATCAGATTTCGCAGTATGATATTCCCTTAAGTCGTGAGGGCTATTTGACGATTGATGTTCATGGGAAGACACGGCGCATAGGTGTCACTCGTGTGCATCTGGAAGAGGATACTGCCCGTTCGCAGCATCGCGATGGCTATAGTCTCATCGATGTCAATCGTGCAGGTACGCCCTTGATGGAGATTGTGAGCGAGCCAGATATGCGTAGCCCCGAAGAGGCGAGCCTTTATATGCAGAAGATGCGCGAAATTCTGGTCTATCTAGGAGTCTCTTCTGGCCGTATGGAAGAGGGAAGCTTGCGTTGCGATGCCAATGTCTCTGTGCGCCCTCGTGGTCAGCAGGAACTAGGTGTCAAAACGGAAATTAAGAATATGAATAGTTTCCGTGCCGTGGAGCGTGCTCTCGAATATGAAGCCAAACGCCAGATTGCAGTCATCCGCGATGGTGGCACTATCCGCCAGGAGACTCGTGGTTGGGTTGATGCCAAAGGCATCACCGTCTTGCAACGCGTGAAAGAATTTGCTGATGACTATCGTTACTTTCCGGAGCCAGATCTACCTCCGTTGATAATCAGTCGTGAGCGTGTCGAAGAGATTCGTGCCAGCTTACCCGAACTCCCGGATGCTCGTCGCGTTCGCTACCAGTCTGAGTTTGGACTCTCGGCCCAGGATGCCAATGTCATGACCGAGGACAAGGCCCTTGGTGAGTACTTTGAGCAGGTAATGGCTGCTTCGCAAGTCAAAGATCGCAAGGCACGTGCCAAGGTTGCCTGCAACTGGGTCCTCAGTGAAGTTGTACGCCTGCTCAACGCAAATGCGCTTGCTGTGCAGCATTGTCCGCTTACTCCAAAGGCTCTTGCCAGCCTACTGGATCTGCTCGACCAAGAGCGCATTACAGGAAAGCAGGCCAAGGAGATCTTAGATGAAGCTTTTGCCTCCGGTGAAATGCCTGAGGAGATAGTGAAGAAGAAGGGCATCAAGCCACCCATTAGTGATCAAGCAGCACTAGAGGGTATCATTAGTGAGGTTATTGCCAACAATCCCAAGATCACAAGCGACTATCTGGGTGGCAAAACCAATGCAATGCAGGCATTGGTAGGCCAGGTAATGAAACAGACTCGAGGTCAGGCCAAGGCTGATATAGTACAAACGCTGTTAAGAAAGAAGCTAGACGAACTTCAAGCATAAAAAGTTGTTGTCCTGCTTTGCTCTTGACCAGGGAGCTTATTTGGAAGTCCCGATCCCGCCCTTGAAATTCGAACGGCTTCAGCAACATTTCCAAATAGGCTCTTGAGCCGTATATGCAATATTTATAAATATTTGCTAGTTTGTGGCGAAACCTCGTTCGTTTACGTTCCCAATTCTAAGCAATTGACGGAAGGATTGATCAATTCACAGAATTGATCCTATTATTTTGTGCAATGTACACAAAATAGAGCATAGCGGCTTTTACTATTTTGCCTGTTTTATTCAGAGCGCAGAATATTTATACTACTATTCTGAGTAGTGTTATTAACATTTTTTGTGGATATATTTGTGGATATATTTGTGGATATATATGTATGTTCTCTCTGTATTTATCTATTTCAGAGTATATATTGAGAAGGGAATAGTGCTTACAATATGGATCGTATGTTTCTAGCACTACTTCGTATATCCTATAGTAAAAGTGTTATGTAGATGCGCTAGAGACTTAGAGCTTATGGGGAAACCGAATGCTGAGATCTCCCCTGGCTAAAGCCAAGGGGGTTCCGGTTCGGCTCCCTCTCAGTTGCTTTCGCCTTCGAGATCATCGCTTTCCAGATGAGGCGGTCCCAGGCCGCCTTCCATGGGTCGAGCAGCTCAGGCTCCCATGGCACCCTACCTATGACCAGTAGGGCCAGTCCTTCGACTGGATACTTTCGTTTGAACGGAGACCGGAGTCTCCCACGAGTTTTGCGTCTCGTGTGCGAGTAGCACTTGATAATACACGCTAGTGCTTTTACCCAAGCGAGCGATTTAGCTTGGAACCCGTAAACACTATTCAGTTGTCAATGTACTAAAGACAGTATCGCATAGTTGTCAATATGCAAATGTTCATGAAACTAGAGGTGTAGAATGAACACTTTATCATACCATGAGTACCCCTGTGCCCAAGCCCCATTAAGGGAAGCGGCCATCTTTTTTAGAAATGAACTAGAGACCTAGTACAATGATGTTGGTAGGTCTAGTAGAGAGGTGTTATATGCATGCTATGCACAATGATGTGAAATCTTTTAATCCCTATGCTATGGCTGTGCAGCAGTTTGAATTAGCTGCTGATAAGATCGGTCTTTCTGAAGACATGTGCGAGATCCTGCGCAAGCCGAAACGGGAACTCATTGTCAATTTCCCTGTCCGTCTCGATGATGGACGTATCAAAACATTTACAGGATATAGAGTACAGCACAATGTTACGCGGGGGCCAGCCAAAGGGGGCATTCGCTTTAGTCCTATGGTAACTCTTGACGAGGTGAAGGCATTGGCTATGTGGATGACTTGGAAGTGTGCTGTAACTGGCATCCCGTATGGGGGCGCAAAGGGTGGAGTTGTCTGTGATCCTAAACAGATGACTCCTGGAGAATTAGAACGCTTGACACGCCGTTATGCTACTGAGATAGCCATCATTGTTGGTCCCCATTGTGATATTCTTGCCCCTGATGTCAATACCAATCCACAGGTGATGGCTTGGATCATGGATACCTATTCAATGCACGAAGGTTTTTCCGTTCCTGCAGTGGTGACTGGAAAGCCTCTCTCTATTGGTGGTAGTGAGGGTCGCAATGATGCCACTGCTACCGGAGCACTCTTTGTTACCAAAAAGGCGGCAAAGCATATTGGCATGCCATTGAAGGGGGCACGTGTCAGTATTCAAGGCTTTGGGAATGCTGGAGGTGTGGCAGCACGCCTCTTCCACCATGAAGGGTGTAAGATTATTGCTGTCAGTGATTCGCATGGTTGCATCTATGACGAGTCTGGTCTAGATCCAGCAGCCGTCATGCGTTATAAAAATAAGCGAGGAACTGTTGTAGGTTATCCATCGGCTCAGCAGTTGCGCATCGCCGATGTTTTAGAAGTTCCTTGTGACATTCTGATCCCAGCTGCTACTGAGGGAGTGATTACCGCCATCAATGCCAATCGGGTGCAAGCGCGTATTATTACCGAGGCTGCAAATGGTCCAACAACCCCGGGTGCTGATGAGATTCTCTACAAGAAAGGCTGCCTGGTAATTCCTGATATTCTGGCCAATGCCGGAGGAGTGACGGTTAGCTACTTTGAATGGGTGCAGGATTTGCAAAGTTTCTTTTGGGGCAAGGAAGAGATTACGCAGCGCCTGGAAGTGATTATGAATCGTGCATTCGATGGAGTCATGAAGCTCGTTGATCAGTACCACTGTGATATGCGCTTGGCGGCCAATATGCTGGCCATTTCACGGGTGGCCGAGGCGACGCAGGTGCGTGGCATTTACCCATGACAGCCAGAGGGCGTCTTTACTAGAAAAGGGGCAGTCCTTGTTCAACAACGAGAACTGCCCCTTGGTTTATATTAGTATCCGCCGCGTCGCGGCTCACGCTTGGCTGGCTTTTTAGCAGGTGCTTTGACCGGGCGTGATGGCTTGGGCTTTTTGCGACCACGACCCCAGTTCAGCTCATCGTCTTCCTCCTCTTCCTCTAATTCTTCTGTCTCTTCTATTTCCTCTAATTCATTTTCTTCTTCTTCTTCGAGATATTCCTCTTCCTCATCAATAGTGCTGAGGTCCATATCTGGAATATCTGTATCCTCGACTGGAAGTTCCTGATCCTCTGTTGCCTCCGTTTCGGCAAATGTCAGGTCGAGATCTTCTTCGGGCTCTGTATATTCCTCATCAGAGGAGACTTCTATTTCTGACTCTTCTTCGGGTGAAACTACTCTGTCTGTTCGCCCATTGACAGCTGCGCGGGATGGAGTGTGGCTCTGCTGACCATTACTGGCATATCCCGCTGTGAGGGGTGATCCAGAATCTAGTAGGTCAGCTTCTGTCTGCTCACCCTCTTCATTTGGCTTAGGTGTGCCGATTATTCGCCGTCCTGCTGCCACGTCGAGCCAGAACTGAGAATAGTAATGGGGGCGTTCCGAGTCTTTCTCATTGTCTCTTTTTGTCATGATATGTGCAGTATATCAGCATATGCTTGCTATACTGCTCCTGCCTTCCTGTGTACTGTAAAATACACTCAGTTTTTGATCTACCTGAACTAGATAGACTGTACTGTAAAGAGAGCCATTTTCTAGTCAGGTCTGGCGCTATGTGCTTTCATCTCTGGCCGCTTTCACGAGCCGTTCTTGCTGGTACCATAATAAAAAGAAAGTCTAGAGCTGTCAAGGTGCCTGAGAGGTTACTTGAAAGGGCTTGTAGAGCCATCTCGAGGCTTGTCAAGCCCCTATGTGCATGAATTTTCTGGATTGAGGCATTGGCTATAGTGTACGAACCCTTCTATAATATAGAATAGAGAGGGTGAGTAGCGATAGGCCCTTTATTTTTCTTAATGAGCATCGTATTACTACTGTATGAGTTGTTTTCACTATCTGACCTGCTATCTTGCTCTGTTTCAGACGAAGGAAAGCCAGTGCCTTAGCTATTTGGAGGAAACCCATGGTAAGAATCCTTGACGATATTAATGGTCCGGAGCAGCTGCGTGCTCTGACACTTCGACAGATGGAACAGTTAGCCGAAGAAATGCGGCGTGAGATCATCGAAAAAATATCGGTGAGAGGAGGTCATCTAGCTCCCAATCTTGGCGTAGTTGAGTTGACGATGGCACTTCACTATGTCTTTCAGACTCCAGAAGATCAGCTTGTCTGGGACATTGGGCATCAGGCATATGTTCATAAGCTCCTCACTGGACGCCATGAGCGTTTCCATACGATTCGTCAATTTGGCGGTCTATCTGGCTATTTGCGCCGTGATGAGAGCCCCTATGATGTCTTTGGGGCTAGCCATGCGAGTACATCGATTTCTGCCGCTCTTGGCTTAGCAGCCGCACGCGATCTGCTGGGACAGGATTTCAAGGTAGTAGCCGTGATTGGTGATGGCGCTTTGACTGGTGGGATGGCCTTGGAAGCGATCAATAACGCTGGCAGTCTGA
>DASYAN010000387.1:0-12119 GCA_036501345.1 Ktedonobacteraceae bacterium | reverse complement strand
CAGTTTTTTACTCTGGGTGAAGAGCCATTCGGCTTTCTTTGCATAGTACCAGCCAAAAGGTGAGATAAAATGCGTGTTGTCGAATATCATGCTAATGATGATATACGGATCGTTGATCTACCTGTGCCAGAGATTGGGTCTGGCGAACTGCTCATACAGTTGCGAGCTTGTGGGATTTGTGCCTCGGATGTCATGGAATGGTACATGCGGCCACGTGCACCACTCTATCCAGGACACGAGCCCGTGGGGATTGTTGAGGCTGTCGGGGATGGAGTACAGCAGTTCGCAGTTGGGCAACGAGTATTTTTTCACCATCACGTGCCATGTATGGTCTGCCACTTTTGCCAGCGTGGATCATTTTCCCAATGCGCCACTTTTCGTGCAACCCGGCTCTATCCTGGCGGCCTAGCAGAATATATTCGTGTTCCCGCTCCAAATGTGGAACGCGATGTGCTTCTTCTACCCGATGGTATTTCTTTTGAAGCAGCTACATTGATTGAGCCTTTAGCATGCTGTATACGTGGTATCGATCGCGCCGCAATACAAGCTGGAGATTGTGTATGCGTGTTGGGCGCTGGAAGCAACGGCGTAATGCTAGCTCAATTGGCTCAACAGCGCGGAGCCTCATGCGTGATAATCGTCGATCCCATCGCTTATCGCCGTCAACAAGCACTTGAAATTGGGATTGATTTTGCACTTGATCCCTCTACCAAACCCATTCTCGAACAGATTCACACGATCAACAATGGACGAAAGCCTGATATTGTCATTGTTACGCCATCGAAGGTCAGTGCAATGCAGCAAGGTATGGAATTAGTTGGACCTGGGGGAACAGTGCTGTTGTTTGCTCCTCCTGCTCCAGAAGAAATCCTGCCAATCCTTCCCAATCCTCTCTTTTTCCAGGAGATTACCCTACGCACCAGTTACTCAGCTGGACCCTATGAAACACGACTGGCCCTAGATCTGCTGCGCTATAAACGCATCCGTGCTGAAACCATGATCACCCACCGCTTTGGCTTGAATGATGCTCCACAGGCATTCCAGCTTGTAGCAAGGCCAGGAAATGCACTAAAAGTAGTTCTCTTTCCCGAAGGCGACCTCTCTTCCTGACGAGTTTATGCTGTTGGCGGCTATCTATAAGGAGGACCATTGTGCCATACCATTATATGCAAACACAACGCAATTTGACGACAACACTCCGTAAGATCGAGAAGGCCATTTATACTCCTTTAGCTGAACTACATACTGAGGCCTGGATCACCCCTGAACCTGTACCATTTGTAGAACGTCAGTCGGGCGAGCACAAAGTTCTGAGCATTGGACAGAGTTGGGGTAAGCTCTGGGATTGCGCATGGTTCCATTTTAGTGGAATCGTGCCGGAGGCTGCAGCTGGTAAAGCGATTGTGCTCTTGATTGATCTGAGCGGTGAGGCCTGTGTGGTCGATAACGATGGCTGCCCCATTTTGGGCTTAACAACAGTTAATTCCGAATTTGATCACAGCTTGGGTGGGCCAAGCAAACGCGTTGTACCACTTACTCAATCCGCCAAGGGTGGCGAAGTCGTCGATTTCTGGGCCGATGCAGGCTGCAATGACCTATTTGGTGTATATCGCGATAGCGGAACGCTGAAAAATGCGCATATTGCACTTTACAATGCAGAGATGTATCAGCTCTATTACGACTTCGAGGTGTTACGGGAACTGATGACAAAGCTTTCTCAAGAGAAGGCGCGTTATCACCGCATCTTGAGTACCTTACACAGAGCGGCCAATGAACTGGTCGAGTACACAACGGAGGAAGCGCAACGAGCACGTGCGATCCTGACAAGCGAACTGGCAAAGACAGGTGGTACGCCTTCACTCAAGATCAGTGCTATCGGCCATGCTCATATCGATTTAGCTTGGCTCTGGCCAATTCGTGAGACCATTCGCAAAGGCGCTCGCACATTTGCAACAGTGCTAGCATTAATGGATCGCTACCCCGACTATACCTTCGGAGCTAGCCAGCCACAGCTTTATCAGTGGATGAAAGATTATTATCCACAGCTCTACAAGAAGATCCAGGCCAAAGTTGCCGAGGGGCGTTGGGAGACTCAAGGTGCAATGTGGGTCGAGCCGGATACCAATATCTCTAGCGGTGAGGCTCTGATACGCCAGATCATTTATGGCAAACGCTTCTTCCGTGAAGAGTTCGGTAAAGATCCAAAAATGCTCTGGCTACCAGACGTCTTTGGCTATTCAGCAGCTCTTCCCCAGATCTTGAAAAAGGCGGGTGTGGACTATTTCATGACCATTAAGCTCTCCTGGAACAATTACAACGTTTTTCCACACCATACCTTCTTCTGGCAAGGCCTTGATGGATCACGCGTGCTCGCTCACATGCCTCCCGAAGGTACCTACAATAGTTCGGCAGCACCAAGGGCAATCATCGCAGCTGAGAAAAACTTTGCCGACAAAGTTGTTTCAGAACATTGCGCGTTACTCTTTGGCATTGGCGATGGCGGAGGTGGTCCAGGCATCGAACACCTTGAGCGTCTGGCTCGTGAAAAGAATCTCGACGGCCTCGCACCAGTCACACAGGAGCACATCGAAACCTTCTTCGATCGTATTGCGCAGGATACCACTGGGTATCAAACATGGACGGGTGAACTCTACCTGGAAAAGCATCAGGGAACCTATACGACACAAGGAAGAACTAAGCGCTTTAACCGCAAAATGGAGCTGGCATTGCGTGAGGTAGAGTTTCTTGCCGCACTTGCCGGAGTCTTAACGGGACATGCTTATCCAACCCAAGAACTTGACGCAATCTGGAAGGAGGTATTACTTTACCAATTTCATGATATACTTCCTGGATCCTCAATTACCAGAGTCTATGACGAGTCGTTAGCACGCTATCAGCAACTCTTTGACCAGACACAGCAGCTCTTGAGTCAGGCGCAAGCGGCATTCATCCCACAGCCCGATGCAGATGAGAATAGGCAGACTGTTACGGTCTTCAATTCGCTTGCCTGGGAACGTTGCGAATGGCTGCGCATTCACGGTCAGTGGTTCTATGTCACAGCGCCATCACTGGGGTATATGACACTTAATTTGGCAACGCATAGACGTAGCGATGAAGAGAATCAGAAAATAGCGCAACTGATTGTCTCGCCAGACGTGTTAGAAAATGACAAACTGCGGATACGCTTTGCATCTGATGGCGCAATACAGGCTATTTTTGACAAAGAACATCAACGTGAAGTGCTAGCATCTGATGCGGCAGCCAACAAGCTAGCCGTCTATCAAGATGAACCTGAAGAATTCGATGCCTGGGAGGTGTCCATTACCTATGACCAACGGCCTCCACAGTATTTTAAGTTAGAAAAGACGGAAGCCCACATCGATGGCCCTCAAGCTATGGTGGAACAACACTATCGTTTTGGGCAATCCACGCTTCAGCAGCGCATTGTGCTAACAGCAGGCAGTCACCGCATTGATTTCATTACAATAGTCGATTGGAAAGAGAATCAAAAGATGTTACGTACCAGCTTTCCTGTGGCTATATTTGCTACAGAAGCAACCTGTGACATCCAGTTTGGCTCAATCAAGCGACCGACTCACCGCAACACCAGTTGGGATATGGCAAAGTATGAGATTTGCGCCCAAAAATGGGTTGATCTATCACAATGGGATTATGGTGTTGCATTGCTCAATGATTGCAAATACGGCTATAAAGTATCAGAAAATGTTCTGGATCTCAATTTGCTGCGCAGCCCTAATTATCCCGATCCACACGCAGACCGAGCTCAACATGAGTTCACTTACGCACTTTATCCTCATGCCGGAAATCACATTGTTGGCAATGTTGTGCACGCAGGGTATGAACTGAATGTACCACTTCGTCCTGTACCAGGCGTCCCACAGCAGAGTCATCACCTCTCTTTAGCCCACGTTGAAGCTGACAATATCATCATTGAGACCGTCAAAAAGGCTGAAAAAAGCGATGACATCATCCTGCGCCTGTACGAATCGTCCGGAGCAACTACGAGAACAACGCTCACATTTGATAGGGAAATCAAAGCTATCTGGAGCACCAACTTGCTAGAGAAATCCGAGAAGAGCCTAGATCATCAGCAAAAGAGTGTAGGACTGACTCTGAGTCCATTTGAGATTCTGACATTGCGTATGCAATTACAGTTTCACATTACAGGTGAGGGCATTTCATAACTTCTTTCCATCCCAGAAATGATCATTGATAGAAGCATGCAGATTAAATAGCCTCTATCTGAGCAGGTACCAGGACGAATTATTCCCTGGTACCGTCAAAGTGCTTTATTCGCCAGGACCGTTCAAGAGAACACGGATGCGTGCAGCTGCCTCGTCACGAGCGATTTTGCCAGCCAGTAGTTCATCAAGCGTATCCTCGACAGTCGCTGGTTGAGCAGGTGACTCTGATAGAACTGAAGATGCAGCATCTGAGGTAGGAACATCCAAAGGCAGAGCATCTGGAGACAGGGCCTCTGAGGAAGAAGCATCTGAAGGCACAGATTGTTTGCTCGAGCGACTCCAGTAGCCCTCTTTCAGAGCGGACCACAAGTAGATGCCTACTAAGACAACACCAATGATAAAAGCTGCCAGCCCTCCATGAGCTGTTTGCTGCCAGTTATCAACGGGTGAGCCGAAAAGGGCGGTCACCCAGAGATAGAGCGAGGTAACACCACCAATAACAGAGGCCAGAATGCCACCACCGAGTAGAGCAAGCACAAGTCCACGACGTGGGTTAGAAGCAGAGGATATGTCTACAATATTACGGCGACGCTGGTAAATTTCCAGCGGAATGTAGCCAAGTCCCGCTACAACGAGGGCAATGGCTGATATCCAGGACATAGCATCGGGAGCAGTGGGGATAGGGGCCAGTTTCTGGAAGGCATTATATAAGAGAGTTCCACATCCTACCCAGAAAGCAACTGCAGAAACAATGGCTGTAATCGCACTCTCCATCAACGATTTCACAGACGGATTAATCAAGCCTCGTTTCGCCGCTCCATTCAGCCACAGATGATAGATACTCACGACGAGTATGCCAAGGGTAAGAGGCGAGACAAAATCATATGGCGGATTAAGTCCCATGATATCCTTGAAAGATGCAGAAAGCTTGAATAATGGCAGGATGAGAAGCTTGACACCAATATAGATGCCAGCTAATAGACAACCTACGCCGTAAGCGAAGCTGATACCATGCAAGATGAAGCGCAGGATACGCGAACTGTCGTTTCTGACCAACCACCCATAACCAATCCAGAAAGCGATGAACCAGAGGATACCGGCCGCTAGGTAGAACAGATGAAACGTCGGACAAGTATAATCGCCAAGGCGATGACATGCCTCCAATGTTCCACGGCCACCAAAAATCAGCCCATCTACTAATGGCCTGAATTGGGTAAACCAGGTATACGAGAGAGCAATAAGCAGGATAATTTGCACGCCATAGAAGTGCAGACGCTGTAATATTAGTGCCCCCCCAGAGCTAAGCGAAGTGCGCCGCCGTTCCAACTCCAATAATCCAACCAGGACGAATGTAGGCAGAGCAAATGCCACCGCAGTAACAACATCAGCACTCTGATAAAGCCCAAGACTACTAATCACAAGGCCCGTGGCAGGGACAGCTAGTGCCATACCGATAGCTTCAGTGAAGTTGAGGAAAAATGAACGGATTGCACTGGTACCTGCTGCAGGATCGTGTCGGATATCTCGACGGATCAGCCAATAGTGCAGTCCAGCCAATGCCCCAGCGATCACCCATGCGACCACTACGAACACCACAGATTGGACAATTTCCTGTCGAGCAGGCGCAGAGGTAAATGGTCCTCGAAGTGGCGTTAGATCCAGCACGGTGTTCAGCATCCATCCAGTGACGACAGCGATGAAGATAAACAGGACAATATAGACAGTATAGAGGTAAAAACGATAAAGATTACGAGCCATACTTCCTCCAGATACAGAAAGAATGAGGCAGAGCATCGTTCTCTGCTGACTTGACCTTAGTATAATCTAAAGTATATCTCGATGTTATGAGTCATATGACCTATTTCTAACACTAACATTCTACAAGAATACCTTCCCAACCCGCTCTACACCACGATCTATGCTCAACAAGAGCCATGGCCTATGGTCATGACCCACCAGGAGCAACACCCGATACATCCGCATTGACATCAATTCCCTTCTCCGCTCTCACTACTCTGACCATCAAACCGAAATGCTTCATTCATCTTGTCTACGGCATCTCTTTGCACCGATGGGAGCAGGTGAGAATAGGTATCCATCGTCATAGCTATTGTACTATGTCCCAGCAGCTCTTGCACCACTTTGGGATGCACACCCATGGTGAGCAAGATTGTCGCCGCACTATGGCGCAGATCATGAAACCGCATATGAGGCAAACCAGACTTACCTAGCAAAGATTGAAAATGCCGAACAACCCTCTGAGGATTCAGAAAATCACCACACTGATCAGCAAACACAAGGTTCTTCCCTTGCCACTTGTCACCAGCTTTCAACCTTGCAGCATCCTGCAAGACATGCTGATCCTTCAATGCATTGATGGCAACATCAGGCAACAAGATCCTACGCCGACTTGTCCGAGTTTTCGGATCATTCTCAACAACACCGTAGCCAGCATAAACATCATGACCCGAATACTTATTCATCGTACGCCGCACATGAAGCATTCCCCTTTTAAGATCCACATCATCCCAACGGAGCCCCAACAATTCACCACGTCTCATTCCTGTCGTAACGGCTAAGATCAAAATGGGTTCAAACCAATGGCCCCGAGCCGCCTCTATCAGCTTGTGCGCCTCATCAGATGTCAAAGGATGCACCTCATGAACTTCTGCACGAGGAACAGACACCAAAGAGGCCACGTTCCGTGACACCAAACTCCACTTTACTGCATTCTCCAGAGCAGTATGAAGAATACCATGGATAACTGATATAGACCTTGGTTTCAAGCCCTCTTTGAGCTTCTGAGCATAAAAAGCTTGAACGTGCTGAGGTGTCAATTTCTGGACAAAAACATGCCCGAGACTAGGTATCAGATGACAATTAATCATTGTACGATACTGAACATACGTAGCATGCTTGACCATCGGAGGCCGATGAGTTGACTCTAGCCACTGGATGAGATAATCACTAAGCCGCTGCTTAGAACCTGTGGCAAGTATGCCCTTTTGATCCTCTTGTTGAGCCTTACGTAACTTATCAAGGGTTTCTGCTTGCGTCTTGCCATAGAAGTAGAGCCGCTTGCCATTTTCAGGAACAAAACTGGCTTGCCAGCGCCCATCTTTGCGCTTGAAGAGCGTTCCCTCACCATTTTTGCGGTGTTTTTTTATTATCTGACATATGAACCTCCTTGTTTCTGTTCATGTTGAGCAAGCCACTTTTGCAATGATATGGGAGAAATGCGTACAGAACGTCCAAACTTGATAATGGGAAGTCCTTCTGTATCGATGAGAGTATAGACCGTTGGACGACTCACACAGAGCATCTTTGCTACAGCCGGAATAGTGAGCAATGGCTGTAACTGACGAGGAATATCATCAAATTCTTGAAAAAGCGATCCTTGCATCAGAGAAAACCCCTTTCCTAGGCAATGGCCTGCTCTCTCTCAATCGAGTAGAGAACCCGTTTCTTTTGCACTTGTTCATTGAAATTGCGCTTTTTCTCTTCTAGATAGCTCTCGACTTCCTCATACAGAAAATGAAAGGTATCCGAAAGATCAGGTTGAGCCCCAGCCAGCCGACTGACAGGACGCCACGCCTCAGTCGTAATCGTGCATCCAGCAATTTGGGCCACCATGCGACGCAAATTGACCTGATAGCGACGGCGGCGCATGAAGGGACCCAAATCCAGCGGCAGAGCAGGCAGAGGAATAGGAACCGAAGCAGAAGCGGTGTGACACTTGATCATCCCGGAGGCATCTTTCCAGGGATGTGCTTCTAATTCCGCATCGACCAGCTCAAGCAGTTCCTCTTTCTCGCGTTCCTCTTGCTCATAGTCCGACTCAGGAAACACGATAGGAGCAAAAGCTGACTGGATCACGCGCCAGTCAGGATGCACGGGCCAGCGGGAGCGATTGGTATCCTCAGTCGGAATGATGTAGCGTAGCCAGCCATCAGGAAGGCCATCTTCCCCACCATCCACATGACCCACCGCATAGGACCACAGCCCAGGAAGCCGTTCTTCCAGGTCATAGGCGTTATCAATGCCATGAAAGACGCCCTCTTGCAACATCTCACTCAAAGCAGGACGTTTATAGCGCACTTCGATTCGCCACACCGGAGCCTCACCGTCCCAGACAGGGTTGCCATCCTCATCCTTGACCTGTAGCCACAGATCATGAAACCAGGCCTTGTCAGGAGACTTGTACTTGATCTCATGCGTCTTGTCATAGATCAATGCGGAGAGCGCACCACCACGGGCACCAAAGGGCAGACCTGTGATGCGGCCCCAGCGCTGTTTAATGGAGTCAGGACCATCGATCATGCCATCATCAGGAGCAGAGTAAGGGATTAAGCCAGTGAGTTGAGCCCGCGAGACAAAATGCTCTTTGACCTGCTGAACCGAGCTGAAGTCCAGTCCTGTGACATCCACAGCTATATCACAACTGGAGACATGTGGCACAATGTACTCCCCAAAGATGGACATGAGGAACTGATGCACATTCACAATGATCTGACCCAGATCGCGCATCCGCCACAAGTACGGCGAGGAGCAACGCACTTGCCCCAAGATTTGGGCTTTAGAACTGCGGTTGACGGCAACCGTGAGCCAGTGATTATGCATGATCCAGTTGAAGCCATCACCTCCTTTGGCACGCATGAGCAGCGAAGCCCCATTGAAGGCAAAGCGTGTTGGAACATCCTCTTCAAGCTCTTGCGCTTGCTCTTTCAGCAGCATTAACTCTTCTTGCAGAAGCGGATCAACACGCCGTTCCTCAACCTCAAAGGCATGATCCGTCGGATAGACATTGAGCACCAACGTATCAACAAAGGCACCAAGGATCTTGACTAGGCTTTCCATGAGCTAGATCTCCAAAAGCGATAAAAAGGACAAAACAACAGTGCAGACGCGATGTATTTTGAGCGGTGGGGTTTACTTGCTCCACCGCTCGAATCGTTTCCCAGCGTTTCAGCACCTTGAACGTTTTTTTGAAGGATATGTTGTGTTGTGTCTGGTGTGTGACCGTGTGTGCATTGCATGAACAGGTGTGCCAGTGCACGCGTACGGCGTTCTGGCGTGCAGGCGTGCAAGAAGCTTTTGAGGGCCTCGAACGAAGACGGCTGAGAGATGCAGGTGAGAAAGCTTCGTTGAGAAGGCACAAGAATGAGCCACGTATTTTTATTGATGGGGGGATGATTCGCCCAGATTTGGGGTTTGGTTCGTTTGAGGGGATATTTTGGCCCTGGATAGTCTGATACAGAAAAGAGGGAGATGGGCCATTTTTGAGCGAATCCGTGATGAGAATTGAAGCAGCCTTGTGACACAACGACACAGACCCGATGCTCTTCATTGAGCACCAGGGAAACCCATGGGAGCAGGTGGAGTATGAGGGAAGATGAAGCAAACTTGTTAGCATGCAAGCACCTCTGAGAGGATCACCCCAGAGAGCGATGTGAGTACGACCAAACCAGCTTGAGCTTCCTTCCCATGATAGCGTGAGAGAGCAGCCAGAAAGCCAGCACAGACACCCACCGACCAGAAGAAGAGATCAGGTGCCTCACGATAATCAGTTCCCAAGGTACTTCGGCAGATGCTCTCAATCACACCCATGCTCGTGACCGGAGCCCCATACACAATGTCACCAGAGTCAGCACTTGCGAGATCAAAGTAGAGAGCATGCCCACACCGATAGCCAGAGGCAAACTGTGGATGAGAAGTCACATAACCATCAAGACACGAAAAATCGAGAGTATCAGCACGAGGAAGAGTCGCAAGAGACAGTAAGTGCATAACCATAAATAACTCCGACATATGACCATCAATATCCAGGGAGATACGTTTCACCCGGCCTGGAACTACACGATTCGGCTGCGAGCATAAACGTCGGAGTTATTTATGGTCGTCGACTAAGCTCTCAGATGTATCCATGAGGTCTAACATAGACAAGATCCTTTCTCACAAACAAGCTATCTCAGCTATTACATTTCCTATATCTCATCAAAATAGTGAAGACACTACAAGGCTTGCTTACATTTCCCTAGCTAGGCATTCATCAACCTTTGTGGTATACTATGGCATACCTATTCTGGTATACATCGGTCTATACCATAGTGGTCTATACCAGTATATGCCATAAACTCTTGCGTTGTCAAGATCTGGTCTATACCAATATAGACCAGAGGGAGACGAGAAATGAACCGAACCGATTTAGGCAAGGCAGAAGAAATTGCAGAACGTCTGCGAATGCTCATACTCAATGGTCATCTATCCTTGGGAGCAAAGATGGCATCTGAACGTGAATTATCTGATCAATTCAGCGTCAGTCGAATGACCATAAGACATGCTTTAGAACTTATGGAAGCAGAAGGACTTGTTTCCCGTCATCCAGGCAGAGGGACATACATCGGAGGTATACGAGAAAGAGTGCTCGTCAGCCAAGGAAGGGAAATGCAGCAAACAAGAGAGGCTCCATCTATAGCGGCAAGTGAACTACGCCGATCAGGTTCTTTTATCAAAGATATGAAACGCATAGGCCGAAAGCCTCAAGTCCAATTCATAGAACAGCCATCACTTGTACCAGCTGATAGCCAAATCGCTCAAAGTCTTCAAATCCAAGAAGGCACATTAGTACTAAAACGATATCGACTTCAACTCGCCGATAATTTGCCCTATCGGCTTATCGAAAGCTATTATCCATCTGACTTATTTGGAGAACTCTTGACCATTAATATTGGTGAGAAACCGCTGTTTGAGTGGTTACAGGAGCGCCATAACCTAAGAGTTGCTCATGCTCAAGAAATACTACTAGCCCGTCTTGCTACCCAGAACGAGCGTCAACTTTTACGCATTTCACCCACATCACCAGTTGTCTCACTTGAGAGGACAGTCTGGACAGACACGAGACGGCCAATTGAATGGGCACAGATTATAGCAATCGCCTCCCTGTACCTCTTTACCTATGAATACGATATCTTTGAGTGGAATAAGGAGCAGAAACATGACAATAGAGTTCAAGTCGATCAATCAACTCCTCAGTGAGCACCTTCGTATTGGAACAGGAATCGATTTCCACAGCTTACATGAGGGATATCCTTTGACATTAGCTGGAGTCAGAATCCCCTTTGAGAAAGGGTTTCATGTCAAACGTAGCGATGGGGACCCTGTTTCTCATGCTCTCGTGGATGCTCTGCTTTCGGCATTAGGAGAAGGAGACATTGCAGACTGGTTTAGCGATGAAGACGGCATCACTGATGCTCAATCCATCAACTACTTAGGAGAACTCTACACGAAGCTTCTTGCGCCACAAAATGTAATTATTATTAATGTACAAATAGTGATCTTAGCAGAAAAGCCAAAGTTAAAACCTTTTTTTTCTCAAATGAAAGAAAAAATTGCCAATCAACTCAAAATTGATCAAAAACGTATAAGCATACAAGGAAAAACTTTTGAGGGAAAGGGAATTATCGGACAGCAACAGGGAATAGAAACCCAAGCGATTATCTCCCTGCTGTTTGAGAATACTGAGATCTCATGAAATGAACTCTTCCAATGCTAAAATAACCTACTCTTACCCTGCTCTCAAATTGAAGATATTGTAGCTTCGAGACAAAGCAAACTCACAAAGCTGCTTAAATGAGCATGCCCATGCAGACATCACGTGTGACATCAGACAGGTTTTACAAAGATTTACCATCATGGACTCAAATGAACTATCATTATTCTGTCGTCAAGCACGAACCGCACGGAGAAGCCATCCCATCTCTTCATGGAATAGTTTATCCTCTACTGGGCAGTTCTAAGTCAGTTCGGTTGGTTCCTAGCCAGATGGTTCTCACAAAAAAAGGACAAGGTAGAGGGAAAAGGGAACTCTTGCAAAATGTCCTATAGTTGTCTGGTCGTTGCTCTTGAAAACGTCTT
>DASYAN010000386.1:0-3751 GCA_036501345.1 Ktedonobacteraceae bacterium | reverse complement strand
CGAAAAAGAAAGTTTGGGCGATGTCAATGGACTAGTGAACTGGCTTGGAGCATTTAGCGACGTACATCTCAATGTCAAAGAAGTCGTCAATGTTATTCGCACTAGCCCGTTCTTGCCTAAAATCCCCGTTCAGGGTCTGGTGATTGATATCAATACTGGCAAGCTGGCCGTTGTTGATGCTTAAGATGATTGCTATGTAGTATCTTGACCCGTTCAGCCCAGCGTTACATGGAGTTGGGCTGGACCCTCCTGGGAATGCCGCACAATAATCCCGATATGCTCGTTCAGGGCCGCAAGGTAATCTGTAAGTTGACCTATTGTGATCTCGTCAAGCAACCTACCATCCATAACTGACGAGAACTCTTTGGGCGATATGCGAAGGAGCTTTGCTGCATCTTTCCGCTTCAATCTGCGGTTTTCAATGACTGTTGTGATGTGATAGATCAGCTTGGCCTTAGCTAGTGCCTCTTCAGGATGTGGGTGCCCAATATCTGCGAACACATTGTCGCTACCAATGGTTATTTCTATCTTTGCGGATTGCATGATTCCCACTCCTTTGCTTCCATATTCATAGTGTACCATGATTTGGTCCATAAGCGCTAGCCTTGGTTAAAGTATGATAGAATCTTAGTAGTCTTTTGTGAAAGGATACAACATGCAACAAAATACACCAATCACCGTGGCCTATGGAGATGGCATCGGACCTGAGATTATGGAAGCCACCCTCCACATCATTAAAGAGGCTGGTGCGCATATAGATGTCGAGAAGATCGAAGTTGGCGAGAAAGTCTACCTGCGGGGTATAAGCGCAGGTATTGAGCCCAGTGCCTGGGAGTCACTGCGTCGCACAAAAGTCTTTCTTAAAGCTCCGATTACAACACCTCAGGGTGGAGGCTATAAGAGCCTGAACGTTACTACACGTACAACATTTAATCTCTATGCCAACGTACGCCCTTGTGTCTCCTATCATCCCTTTATCGACACTAAACATCCAACTATGGATCTGGTAATCATCCGTGAGAATGAAGAGGATACCTACACTGGTATTGAGTACCGCCAGACCAACCAGATGACCGAGTGCCTCAAGCTTATCAGCCGTCCAGGTTCGGAAAAGATCATTCGTTATGCCTTCGAGTACGCTCGTAGCAATAATCGCAAGAAAGTCACTTGCTTCATGAAGGATAATATCATGAAGATGACTGATGGCCTTTTCCATAAGGTCTTCGATGAGATTGCTACGGAATATCCCGATATTCAGAATGAGAGCTGGATTGTTGACATCGGCTCTGCCAAATTGGCTGATACGCCTGAGAATTTTGATGTAGTCGTCATGCCCAATCTCTACGGGGATATTCTCTCCGATGTGGCAGCGCAGATTGCTGGTTCGGTAGGTCTGGCAGGCTCGGCAAATATTGGGGATCGCTGTGCCATGTTCGAGGCCATCCATGGTTCTGCGCCTCGTCGTGCGGGACAGAATCTTGCCAATCCTTCTGGTTTGCTACTGGCAGCGGTACTGATGCTTGTGCATATTGATCAACCTGATGTTGCAACACAAGTGCATAATGCCTGGCTGCGCACTATCGAAGATGGCATTCATACCTATGACATATTTGTAGAGGGCGTTAGCAAGCAGAAGGTTGGCACAAAAGAATTTGCTGCCGCCGTTGTGGCACGCCTGGGGCAGAAGCCGCAGAAGCTCAAAGCCGTCAAATATACTTCATCGCCGAAAAAGGCCATTGAGAAGAAGGAAGTAGCAGTTCAGCCTCAAGCAAAAAAAGAGCTTGTTGGCGTCGACCTCTTCTTGGACTGGAAACTCGGTACAGCCAACGACCTGGGGAAGGCACTGCAAAAAGTCAATGGCGAGAATCTTGAACTGGCGCTGATCACGAACCGTGGAGCGAGAGTGTGGCCCAATGGGCAGCCAGAGACATTTACCACCGATCACTGGCGCTGTCGCTTCCTCTCTCAGCAGGGAACCATCAGCCATGGGCAGATTACCAAATTGCTTGAGCGAGTAGCTAACAGCGGCTTCGATTTCATCAAGATCGAGAACTTGTACAATTTTGATGGGCAACCTGGCTATTCTTCAGTCTCGGGAGCCTAATTACACATCTGGACAAGAAGGCCAATGGATTGCTCTCCGTTGGCTTTGCTTCAAAATTTCTGTGAACTGCTATAGAATTTGAATTGAGTAAACAACTACTGCTGATCCTCGTCCAGGTCTGAACGATTGATAGCGGTCTCGCCTTCAATGATGAAAACGATGCGCTCACAGATGTTTCCACAATGGTCTCCAACCCGTTCGAGTTTATGAGCAATCCAGAGCAGATAGGTTACACGTTGTAAGACAAATGAGTCATGTTGTAGTGCTGGAATGGCATGAGCGCCAGCCATCATCGCCATCAAGTCGTGACGCACAAGGTGATAGCGTACATCAACAACATCATCCTCCTCCCAGATATAACGAGCTGCTTTAGCATCACGTTCCGTAAAGGCCTTCATTGTGCCCTGCAGAACGCGCAGAGCTTCTCGTCCCAATTCGATTAGACCACGCCTGACCGAAGACTCGGTTATTTCTGCTTCACCACTACTCGATGGAGCTTTAATACTCACCTGCGTAGCATTACTACTGTGAAGAGGGACCATACGCAACATAATACGAGCAATCCCTTCTGCTCCGTCTCCCATACGTTCAAGGTCACCCGCAATTGATAATACAGAGGTCAAATAGCGCAGGTCGCGTCCACCTAATGGTTGCTGCACGGTTAATAGGCGAATGGTGTGCTCTTCTATTGCCGTACGAATACTATCAATCATGACATCGGACTCAATAACCATGCCAGCCATCGCCAAGTCACCGATGTCAAGTGCCTCAAGCGCTTTGCTCAGTGCCCCCTCAACAAGGAACCCCAGTTGCTGAATTTGTTTATCTAGCTCTTCTAACTCTTTATCTAAAGTAGTTCTTGTCATGAGACTCTTTCCTTCTTTTTTAGTATCCTCCACGCGTGTTTGCAGGTTGCACTACCTTGTTCCGCCGGATAGTGCCTGATGACAGTGCTGCTTGCAGCAGCACTCTAATGGTAACACATCTGTCACGTGTATATCTGCTCATAGTTCGAAAAGTCCCGGTAAAGGCTGTAGAATTGACAGTCATTCTTACGTCGTGCTAAAGTACAGGAAGGAGAGGGATTACGCAATGAAGCAGAACAAAAAGGAATGCAATTATGCCAACGAGAAGACTACTCGGTGTTTTCGCCCACCCCGATGATGAGATACTGATCAGCGGAGCGCTACTCCATTATCATTCGCTCAATGTTGAGACTGGCCTTGTCTATGCAACACGAGGGGAAGGTGGGGAAATTGCAGATCCCGTGTTAGCAACACCCGAAAATCTGGGGCAGGTACGAGAGGCAGAGACACGAGCAGCCGCTGAGATTTTGCATGTGGATCAGCTCTGGTTCCTGGGATATCGCGATTCCAGCATGACAAATACTGTGCAGAACCAGAACCCTGGTGCGTTTATCCATGCCCGGCCCGCAGAGGTAATTGGTAAACTAGTTGCTATCATTCGCCAGTTTCGTCCTCAGGTCCTCGTCACATTCGACGAGACAGGAGGCTATTGGCATCCCGATCATATCGCTGTGTATAAGTATGCTACCGGAGCATTTCATGCAGCAGCTGATGGAGTACAATATCCAGAGTTAGGACCCAGCCACGCCGTTTCCAAATTATATTATGCCTCCTTCGCACA
>DASYAN010000385.1:0-3699 GCA_036501345.1 Ktedonobacteraceae bacterium | reverse complement strand
GAACCTCCGACTTCTTCCTCCGCAGGGAAGCGCTCTATCCACTGAGCTACAGCAACGTGATAACGGTTTTTGTTTGTACTCAGACTTCTTGTAGTAAAGTACTTCCAACCATCATTGACGCCAGTATGATAGCAGAATAGTCAGGCATTGTCAATACATTTTTGCGAACAATGGAAATTTGGTGAAGGTTTCTCGAGGGAGAGAGAGTATTAGTCTTGCGAAAGCTGGAGAAGAAGGCCCCACACCCTAAAGGGCCTCTCTCTCCAGCAAAGAAATCAGTTCGCCAGAATGATACTCCAACCACAACAGAGAAATAATTTCGGCACATACACACATAGCATCCTATGCGGTAGTGCAAAGCTATGCAAGACCTTCAATTACATCACCTGCACGATTTAGAGCTTCGCGGCGTACATAGTAGTAAGCCCACAGACCTTTCTTACGACAATCTACCAGACCTGCATCACGCAAGATACGTAGGTGATGTGAGATTGTTGGCTGCTCTAGTGTAAAGCTCTCCACGATCTCAAAGACGCATACCTCCCCTTCATGACGACTTAGCAGGCTCAATATGCGCAAACGTGTCGGGTCAGCCAAAGCCTTTAACAAACGAGCCTGAGTAACTGCATCATCCTCGCTCAGTGTTGGCACAAACTTAGGAGCAATTCCCACAGCAGGATTGCTAAGAGGCGCTGTTTGACGATGTAACGTACCTATTGAAACTGAGTTTGCAACCCCAACCGAAGCCGAAGCAGCACGATTGGCATGTTCCTGATTCATCGATGTCATCTTTCTTCTCCTTCCATCCTCCCAACCGGATGTAAAACCTATAAAACCTATATGTAGATCTGTGGCTGATGGTATGTGTATACCTACAATTATTATAGAACTCTATCCAAATCCTGTTTGATGAATACAAACTTGTAACATTACAAGGCCTGTTTCGCAGAAACATGCTTCCGAATAGATAAATTCATCCTCCACGTGGATCCTCCCAAAAAGTGTGGCATAACATCTAATATAGATATTATACCACTTTTTATCAAGATATACTAGCGCTTTTCCTTAGGAGATTCAGCGTTTTTCTTCAGCACGTATACGCAGATGTAATTCATGCAACTGTTTTTCTTCAACAGGAGAAGGAGCTCCCATTAATAGATCCTGAGCGGTCTGCGTCTTAGGAAATGCAATGACTTCACGGATATTATCAGCGCTAGTAAGCAGCATAATCAATCGATCGAGCCCCAGAGCAATACCACCGTGAGGAGGAGCACCATACTCGAAAGCTTCCAGCATGTGGCCAAATTGCTCTTTAATCTGCTCGTTGTCGAGCTTCATCAAGGAAAAGACCTTGTGCTGAAGTTCAGCAACATTGATACGCACACTGCCACCACCGATTTCATAGCCGTTACAAATGATGTCGTATTGCTTTGCACGTACCTTCAACGGATCTGTGTCTAGCAGACTTACATGCTCATCATCCATACCCGAGAAGGGATTGTGCTCCGCATCATAGCGCTGTAAATCCTCATCGTAGTGGAGAAGCGGGAAATCTACCACCCAGCAGAGTGCCATTTCATCAGCATCAATGAGCTTCAATCGCTCCGCAAGTTTGGTACGGAGGCGGAAGAGGACATCATTGCAAACCTTGGCGCTATCGGCAACAAAGAGCAGTAAATCACCCGGCTTGCCCTCTAGCCGATCAATAATTGCCTGTACCTCATCAGGCGACATAAACTTAGTCAGCGGTGACTTGATCTCTCCCGTCGCATTGATGGCAAGCGAAACTAGACCTTTTGCTCCCAGCAAGCGAGCAAACTCGGTCAGTTCATCAATCTCTTTCCGACTATAACCGCCAGCACCAGGAACACGAATGCCCTTGACCATCCCCCCAGCAGCGAGAGCACTGCGGAAGACACCGAAATTGCTAGATGAAGCTAGGTCAGAGATTGCTACCAGAGGCAAATCAAAGCGCAAGTCGGGATGATCTGTCCCGTAGCGATCCATTACATGCTGATAGCTCAGGCGTGGAAAAGGACGTTGTTTAATCTGCTTGTTTGTTGTTGTCTCTATCAAAAAGATCAAAAGATCTTCCATAAGCGACATAACATCGTCTTCAGAGACAAATGACATCTCGAGGTCTAGCTGAGTAAACTCCGGCTGACGATCGGCACGTTGATCCTCATCGCGGAAGCAGCGAGCAATCTGGAAGTAACGATCCAGGCCTGCCACCATCAATAACTGCTTGAGTTGTTGAGGAGATTGTGGCAAGGCGTAAAACTCGCCCGGATAGAGACGACTGGGGACCAAGTAGTCGCGAGCGCCTTCTGGTGTACTTTTCATCAGCAAGGGCGTCTCAACTTCAACAAAACCACGCTCATCTAAATAGTCACGCATCGCTTTAACAACACGATGGCGTAGCAGTATATTATCACGCATTGTTGGTCGACGAAGGTCCAGATAGCGATACTTGAGACGCAGAGACTCATCGACCTGGACATCATCACTGATAGGAAACGGAGTTGTATGTGATGGATTGAGAATCGTAATCTGCTCCGCCCTGATCTCAATCGCGCCTGTTTGTAAGAGAGGATTCTCTGTCCCAGGCAGACGATGAACCACAGTTCCCCGAATCTGCACCACATATTCTGAACGCAATTCAGCCGCAGTACGATGAGCCTCTGGCGAACGTTCTGGATCACAAACAACCTGTGTTATGCCATAACGATCACGGATATCCAGGAAAATCAGCCCACCATGGTCACGGCGACGGTTCACCCAACCAGCCAAAGCTACCTGCTTTTCAACATCAACAGTTGTTAATTCACCACACGTATGTGTGCGGTAATATACCTCAAAACCCACGTGAATATGACTCCTTTTCTGAGATTTAGAATGGGAGAGATAGATACAGTATGAATGTTTGCGAGTATAAAGTTACGGCCATCAAAAAGCAATAGGCCACCATCAATGAAGTCATCCACACCATCCAATTCATCCGCAATAAAGCACCAATCTTTTATGAAGTAGGTGCACAGGTACGCGTCAGACTTATTGAGACCTGACGCAGAGAATTTCCGCTTGCCTGGGTAAGAAGGGAAAGCATTCCTTGATTGGGATTGGGATTGGAATCAACTACGATACTCTTCACGGAAGAGAGTTGGCTAGTCGAAACATATTGCTTATCATATTGCAAAGGAGAAGCCACAGCAGCACCTCCCAGCGGCTGAGTAGGTGGTGTTGTGGCATTAGCAGATGAAGTACTAGTAGAATTGCTAGGCATATATTTAAGCTGCAGAATACGATGATTTGAGTTATCGACGACGAACAGATACATCGTTTGATTTATTGACCCAGAGGCCAAAAGCGTTGCCCCGGTGATATTAGCAAAAGGCTGCTGTACTTCCCTCGACGACTGTGCAGTCGGAACAACCAGAGGAGTATTCCATCGAAAATCCTGTGCATCCACTCCCACAGGCGTTGCAATAGCACCTGGCAACGTGATATCTACAGCGGATGAGTTATTTGACCCATTGCCCCCACTAAATGAGAGGCTTTTTACATGCCCATCCTGAGTTAACAAGAACAATTGGTGATTAGGAAAGGCAGCTGCACTGACCAGAGGCGGAGAGACGGAAATTTGTGCATGTTGTGGATCATCTGTCAAGTGATCTGTATTATAGTCCAAAATATCCATAG
>DASYAN010000384.1:0-8854 GCA_036501345.1 Ktedonobacteraceae bacterium | reverse complement strand
CTTGGTCTCGCGATCAATACTTCGCGTCTGCCGTACCTGAGGGGTTAAGCATAGAAATACACAAAATTGTTGGAAAGATGGGACGGACATCAGCGACATGCAATGTCGTGTGATGCCGCCGAGGTGAACATGAGCATTGATGTAGAACTTACAGACCTTGCCTACGGGGGCGATGCCGTGGGCCGATATGAGGGACGCGTTCTGTTCGTCCCTGGAGGCATTCCAGGAGAACGAGTACGGGTTGAGATTGTTGAGGAACGTCGGGGGCATGCACGTGCAGAATTGCTTGAAATCCTGCGTCCTTCCCCCGAGCGGGTTGAGCTGGACTATCCAGATCTGGCCCACTGCGGGTGCAACTGGCAGCATATTGCTTACCCTGCACAATTGACCTGGAAGGCTCACATTGTGCGAGGCCTGCTGGTGCGTATTGGCAAGCAGCCCGATGCCCTCGTTCATCCCATGATTGGTATGCCGTCCGGCATCTCTCCCTGGCACTATCGCAATTATGCCTTATTTTCTGTTGGACCTAGTGGTGAGATCGGTTGCAAGCTAACTGAGAGCCATGATGTTCAGAACCTTGAAGAATATGGTCTGTTTCATCCTGCCCTCAATCAAGTATATCAGTTGGTACGCCAAAAGCTGATGGATTATTTTGGTAAGACGCTGGGCGAAATGATCCAGAGCTTCACTATCCGTGGTGCAATTGGAGCCGTGAGTAATACAGTTGTGGGGATGGCTTCACCCACAATCAAGGCTGTGCCTACGCTCTTAATTATTCATGCACGTCCTGGTTCGCTGATGGAAAATCCACAACATTTGGCGCAGGAGTTGATGGGCATCGCTCCTGGTATCGTCGGGGTGATTATTGAGCGCGTTGGTGGTCGCTATGGACGAGTATTCGTCGGCCAGGAATTTCTTACAGACGTTGTTTTGGGACGACGCTACCGCGTTTCCGCTGACTCCTTCTTCCAGGTTAATCCCGTCCAGACCTCTGTACTCGTTGAACGGGCATTAGCGATGCTTGAGCCGCAGCGCTCAGAAGTTGTACTGGATGGATACAGCGGTGTTGGCCTCTTCTCGGCTTTCCTGTCATCCCTTGCCGCACGTGTGGTTGCAGTTGAGTCTCAGCCTAGCGCTGTAATGGATGCGAGAGCTGGTGCCGTTCTCAATAACCAGAATAACATTTCGGTGTTTGAAGGGACGCTGGAGCGCCTGCTTAGCCAACTCCACTATCGACGTGAACGCGTTGATGTTGCCCTAGTTGATCCCCCACGAGCTGGCTGCCACCCAAAAGCTGTGCAGGCTTTACAAGTTCTTTCACCACGAACAATTGTCTATGTTTCATGTGATCCTAGCACTCTAGCACGTGATATTGCAGCCCTCTGCACAAATGGACGCTATCAGTTGGTTGCGGCTCAGCCAATTGATATGTTCCCACAGACCTATCACATTGAATGCATCGCTTTGCTTACCCGAGTAGGTACACACTAAATAAGCAAACAAGCTTTGAGCATAAGAGAAAGCTGGCATCCTTCCCGGTTTGCCAGCTTTCTCTTATTTTATCCTCTCTTGTGTATCGTTGCACTTAAAGTTGAGGTATGCTATACTCATAGGAGCATATTTATCTGTATGATAGTTATACACATAAACGTCTCATCTAGCCAATATCACCGTAATGACATAACAGCATAACCAAGCCATGTGATGGATGGGAGGTGAGAGTGGAAAGGGATAAGATAGCATTGGATGCAAAATCTGATGAACAACCGTCTGGCAAACAGGCTCCTAGATCAAAGGAGAAGAAAACATCATCAAATCCTCAGTCCAAGGTAGATACCCAGCCCTATGACAATGACACCAAAGCACTCTTCGGGCAAGACGGAGCACAAATCGTTCCTGAACTGGTTGCCGGGGCAGAGGTATTGGCTGCACATAATGTGGAGGTAGATCGCAGCAAACTCAAAGTTGACCTAGTCTTCCAAATCCTCTATCAAGGCATTCTTGCAATCCTCAACATTGAGCTGCAAAGTGGACCGGATTCCACGATGGGGAGTCGAGTGCTCCAATATCTGGTCGGACTGCACGACTTCTACCAGTTGCCAGTCATCTGTGTGGTAATTTATCTCTTCCGATGTGCTGTGGTAGAATCACCTTACGTGATACAATGTGGAGATAGGACGTCGCTTATTCTTAACTATGAGGTAGTCCGATGGTGGGAAGTGGATGGTGCAGCAATTGTTGATAAACATGCTATCCACTTGTATACGCTGCTCCCGGCAACGAAGGAACCTAAAGTCGATCTCTTGAAAAAAGCACTTCAAGAGATGAGTCAGGTTTACAAACGTCACGAACTCGGATATCGTTTTGGCTGGTTCTATCATATCTTGCGCCGAACCGATACGATGATAGAACAAGACAAGCAAATGATAGAAAAGGAGTTAAAAATGCAATTCAACTACGACGTCTGGATCAAAGATGATCCCATCATCCAAAATCTCCTTGCCGAGACTAGGCAGGAGGGTGAGGTTGAGGGCGAGATCAATGCCACAAAAGAGAACATCTTTAGTCTTCTCACTGCCCGCTTCTCTGCTACTCTGGCTGCTCAAGTACAACCAGTCATCACACCCATTCAGAATGCAGACACACTCAAAATGCTCTTTCAGCAATTGCTTCGGTTACCTGATGAGCAAACGGTCCGTATAGTGCTCGGTTTGCCCAATGAGTAATAGGACAGTATATCTCCACCACTTTGAGCTTATTCGGAAACCCTGAATGCACCTTGGATTAAAGCGGATTGAGCATAGTTTCCGAATAAGCTCTTAATGTGCTTGCGCCACGTTAGGGAATTGGATCACTAACGGGGGAAGGTCTTTTGCTTAGGACGACCTCTATTTGGCTGTTTTTTTCCATCAGTGTTCCTGGGGGAGGATCCTGATATACCACATGACCCGGCGGGATCTCGGGATTATCGACGGCTTCGCCCCTCACCACCACATCCAGGCCATATTCCTGAGCACAGACCATTGCCGACAACAAATCCATGGTTCTCAAATTGGGTGTGCCTCTGTTTGTAGCCATATCTTCTAGTTTCGCTACCACCGTGCTGAACCATTTGTGTAGAGTCTTCTTCTCGTTATTTTCTTTTTTGACAGCATCTTCCTTTTCCCTATGAGCTCGAATACCCAGAATTTCATCCTGTAATATAAACGGTTGGTCAACATTGGACATGACGATATCGGGACTGCTGCCTGGTGTCTCGATATAGACATCACCGATATCAAGGAAACGTTGCACGATACTCTGAACTTTCACTTTGACATCCCTGATATTCTTGTATTCGGTCTCGTCATGCTTCTCAAAGAAAAAGATGAAGTACCGCTCAATGTCGATAATGCGCCTAGTTGTGAGAATATATACATCATCCACATAGTTCATGTAGATCAGCGCCATTGAGGCCAAGATGGCTGTTACAATCAGTCCCATACCGAACCACCAGTACGATTGCAGGTCCTTCGAAACAAAGCCAAGTTCCGGTCCAGCAACGGTTAGCGGTAAAACTACTAAAAGGAGTAGGACTGGAATCGCTAAATTTCGCCAGAGCACATAGAGTGAGCGCTGGATATACTTGACAGTATATTCGCCAGAGAGGTAGCGTACATTACAGGGAATGCGCAGGAAGCCACCAAAAGTGCGCCTTGGCCCAATAAAAGGATCAGCTCCAAATACGGGAGGCCGATGCTCATCGGCATCTGGTAGTTTAGGAACAGGTTTTAGCTTTCCCAAATCTCCCAAGACCTCAGTTAGCTCAGTATCTTTGGGTATGGGAACTGGCTGATCTTTGGGCTTGCTCGCTTTATATTCTTCCCAAACTCCCATTAGGGCATCCCGCACTCGGTTAGGATTAGCAACATCCCTGATATAAAACTGGCCTCCTGTTAGATACACATGGAGAGTGCCAAAGCCAAGCAGTAAGCCGAGGATTTTGTCAATATCGAGGCCGACCTGCTGCACTTTTTCAATCGGTGTCTGCAGGCGCATTGGTTCGAGCAAACCACGCGAATAGATAATTCGTTTATTGGTGATAATGTACGTTTCATACCACCAGCTGATCAGATCACGATAGGCAAACCAGCCCCCAGTTCCCAGCATCACAAGAAAAGCCACTAATTCAAGCAGGTACCATAAAGAAGCCCAAGCAGGCAACTCGGCAGCAGTCCATAGCAGGATAAAGAGCACTATGCAAGAAGCGATAAAGGGTAAGGCAGGTTGTACCAGGAACCACCCATGCCTGCGCACTAGCAAGCGCACTTGCTCATCTGGCTGTTGACCGAAGAAGTACCACTGCTTATCGCGCCCACGCCAAAACTGCAGCACAGAAAGACGACGACGCCAGAAACGCCACGGGAGGTGGTCATTATTAGTAGCGGCAGCAGTAGCAGGTGTGAGCTTAGATTGATTGGCCATGTCTGTTCACCTCAAGGCATTGGTCCAGTAAATGCGGTTCTATCCATAGGTTTTACGCCAGAGCATCGATAAAAGAGACGCACTACTTCTTGGCAGGTGCCTTCTTGAAACGTGATGCAACAAGCCCAACGACTAGTGCAATAAGTGCAAGCACAAAAATCACTGGCACAAAAGTGCCTGGATCTGGAGGCGCCACTTGCACCTGAAGATTTTCTGTCCCTCCGGTACTTTTCACATAATCACTCATGTAAAAAAGGACAAATGCCCCGGAGATAATTGCCGGGATAACCCCGATGAAGCGCTCATGAGGAGTAGTCGGTACGGGAAAGACTCTGTTTCCAATGTAGTACCCCAGAGCTACCACAAGCACAAAAATGACCAGCGACCAGAATGGACCGCCTAGAAAACTGAGACCCGGGGAGCTAGGTGCAGAGTTCAATGAACCAGACCCACTGAGGTACGCAATGAAATTTCCTACGCGCCCCAGAAAGCTATTTACGGCATCACTTGTGTCTGGATGGATCAGCACTACAGCGAGTAGAATAAACACCAGAGACATAACCTCTCTGCGCCATCCCCGCATGAAGCCCACTACGATGAAAACAAGCATAGTAACAAAGAAACATTGTTGTGAAGTAAGAGGCAATACCATATTTTCTGCATCTCCCTTTGGCCATTTTGAGATATCAAGCGCTTCGCGTTCTTCAATGAAACGACAACAACAAGAGGAGTACCAAGTACTCTCCTTTGAGGTACCAAGCACTTCGCGTCCTCCAATGAAACAACGATAAGAGGAGTACTAGACTCTCTCCCCTAAATCCCGTTCTTGCATTTTATCATACCACAGCTTATCTCCACAACCTAGAGGATAAGGCAGTAATTCACCAAATTCCTCACGAGAAATTTCAATGGCGAGATCTTAATAGAATTTGAGATGGTCCCGTTGAATATCATATGGATCAAGACCCTGAGCGGCTCCTTCCAGCTGCTTAGGGATGAAAAAAGAGGTCCAGGTATGATAAAATAGTTCTTTCTGGGAAAAACTGTCCGTTCTGTCCTCTTTATCTGTCCGCATTGATTTCCAAGATGTCCGCTTTTGTCTTCAAGATGTCCGGTTTAGCCCTAGAAAAAAACTTCCTTTATTGGCTATTCTTAAACAGAGACCGATAGAATGTCACTACCACGTTTAAGTGACATGACAAGATTTGGAATGTTTCCTCAGTGTTAATGGTACCATCAACGCATAGACCTATACTTAACAGCGGTTCAGAGAAGTATAAGAAGTGAATCAATGACATCAATGTAGGTTCAATATTTCTGAAGATCGCTGTAGAGTCGTTGAAAAGGAAGAGGCGTTACATGAACCCCTTTCTATTGAAAGCGGAACGAAAACAGCAAGGCTGGTCCCAAGCTCAGGTCGCCGAAGCACTAGGGGTTAGTGCAAGAACGCTGAGACGTTGGGAACAAGGGCTCGTCGTCCCCTATCCCTATTACCGTGAGCGGTTGTGTGCTCTCTTTGGTAAGACCGCCGAAGAGTTAGGTCTGTCCGATGATGAAGACGACGCTATAGATCTTGCTCAGCCCACAACACAAGAAGAGCCATTCTTAATTGATCCTACCATCCCACAGATCCTGGAGAGTGCTAACAGCCTGCTAGGACGCGATGACTTGTTCATGCTAGTGAAGCAGCGCTTACTCCAAGGCCGTAGTCTGGCTTTGATGGCAATGAATGGCTGGCCTGGCATTGGCGAAACTGCGCTTGCGGCGGCACTGACCACGGATCAGGATGTCCTGGCTCACTTCTGCGACGGTATTCTGTGGGCAGGGCTGGGATCACAGCCTGATGTACTGGGTGTGCTGGCTCGTTGGGGAAAGCTCTTAGGAGTTGTACCAAGCCAAGTGGAAAACCTCAATAGTCGCGAGTCGTGGAAGCAAGCCCTGCAGGCTGCCATTGGCTCTCGTCGTATCCTGCTAGTCATTGACGATGCACAGGATGCTGAGGATGTTCTGGCCTTGCGAATTGGGGGAACGCAATGCGTCTATCTGCTGACTACCCGATTGGCTGAGATCGCCTTCACTCAGCAAGAGGCTATTGTCGTTCCTCAACTGGAAGAAGCTAGTGCCCTAGCCCTGTTAGCCCATTTTGTCCCAGAACTGATCGAGCAAGATACTGAGGGAGCACAAGCCCTAGTGCAAGCAGCGGATGGTTTGCCTTTGAGTTTGACCCTGATGGGCAACTATCTGGCTTCCCAGAACCTTCTCGAACAGAGTCAGCCTCTGCAGATAGCCCTAGCCCAGTTTCGTGAGACTGAGCAGTGCTTACAAGTAGGCGTATCGAGTGCTACTGGACAACGTTACGCTAGCCTGGCAGAAACCATTCCCCTCTCTTTGCTAGCTGCCATCGCTTTGTGTGATCAGCAGCTCAGCCCGCAGGCTCACGCTGCCCTATGCGCCCTGGCTACCATCTTTCGACCAAAGCCTCATAGCTTTTCAGAGGAAGCGGCCTTAGCGGTGAGTCGGCAACCAATTGAAGTACTAGACGAACTGTGGGATGTCGGGCTATTAGAGAACTGTGGGATGGGACGCTACACCTTGCACCAAACGATTGCCGACTATGTACATGCCTTCAACGAAGTTCCAACAGCACAACAGGACTTGGTTAGCTCTCTAATTGGGAATGGTCAAGCGCATGATCAAGAGACGGCTTCGCCTGCCGATCATCTCTTTTTCTCCCGAGCTCCCTGGAATATCCATAATCAAATGAAGAGTTTGTCAATATCGAGACCTTTCAAGCATTTCTCTTGGAGTCCTCTGCTGATTATCTCAATAATCCTCCTCATTATTGCAGGCATCATCGCAATTCTCCCAGCTTTCATTGCCCTGCCTTCACATGAGCGTCCCTCTGTGGAAACCAATTATGGGCCTCCTTCGTACTCACTTTCCATCCTGAACGCGGATCCCTCTTTGCTGGAAACCGCCCAACACTTTCAAAATGCTTTCAATGCTGTCTATCCCCAGCTGGTGAACCGATTTGCTCTTAACCCGACTACCGCTCCAAAACATGTCATACTGACATTTTCTGCGACTCTGCCTTACCCAGCTGTGACCAGTGGCACAAGCATTATCTTCAATGCTGATTGGATTCGAAAGCATGCCACTGATATGGGACTACTTACCTACCAACTGACACACGTTGTTCTACAGTATCCTTCTAATATCCCTATTTGGTTTACTACTGGCATGGCTGACTATGCTCGCAGTGTGTATGGGCCAGCCGACGATGATGATTGGTCCTTGCCAGATAGTGTGCAGCCACCAGATAGCTATACGCAAGGATTTGCAGTGGCCGCCCGCTTCCTGGTATGGTTAGAGTTGCATACCACCGTTAATATCGTTGATCAACTCAATCATGCTCTTCAGACAGGTCTGCCCTTTTCAGATGTTTTCCAGCGCTTGACTCACGATACACTGGATAAGCTCTGGAGCCAGTATCAGGCACATCCCACTATCAAGCTAACGCCAGAGCAGCTCTATCACACCGTTCTAAACCAAAAACCATTCTATCAATCCTCTATGCTTGCGCATTGGTCACAGCCAAATTCGTTTATCATGGTTCCAGCTCAAGGGCTCTACCTGAGCAACTTTGCTGTACAAGCCAACATGACGATTATTCATGGTGATGGAGGAGGCTTCATTTTTCGCGCAGGTGACAATGGAGCTTATCGCTTCCGTATGAGTTCAGATGGGACCTACGATTTGGTGAATGGAAACCACATGCTTGCCAAGGGCTCTAGTTCTGCAGTCAAGATGGGACCAAATCAGACTAATCTACTGGCTATCATTGTGCAGAGGCATACGATCTATGTGTACATTAATCGTCAGTTAGTTACAAAAGTAGTTGATAGTACCTTGAACTACGGTACACTAGAGGCATTGGCTCTCGATTTTACTAACGCTGCAGAAGTACGTTTTGATAACATACAAGTCTTTTAAGCTTTCCTGGATAGGAAACAATTGGGTCCGAGCTGGCTTATCTGATGATGATTCCTTCCTCCACGGGTTCCGATACCTAAAGGGCACACGATAAATCGGGTCCGTGGGGTGGGGTAACATTGTAACTTATTTGCTTTATTGCCTCTCCTCAAAGTTGTCCTCTTTTTCCCCTTCAAGATGTCCTGTTTGTCCTTAGCAAATAGCGGCTCTACTAGCTATCCTTAAAGTAATGCATGTCAATGAAATGTCATGCTCGATCCAAGACATTCTTTTTTCATTCTGGGTAGTGTACCCTGACATGAATGAAGTCTCCAGCAGACGATAAAAAAACTGTTGGTTGACAGAGGCAAGGAACTTTGCAGGAGAGATAGCTATGAAAGAGGCTTTTAGCAGCTAC
>DASYAN010000383.1:0-6128 GCA_036501345.1 Ktedonobacteraceae bacterium | reverse complement strand
TTGAAGGAAAGAATAATCGAACCAAAGCTATGATGAGACAAGCCTATGGATATCGCAATCGCTATAATCTTCGCATGCGCATTTTACTTGGAGCTGGCACCTGAATGGGAGACCACTTTCACCCGGAAGGATAGAGAGCCATATTGATCACTCCTGGCATCACAAATACCTGCAAATCGCTCTGGGGCCATATAGCAGAAGGCATACTCTTCTGAAGTCTGATCACGGATGTAGGTATCTTTCTCGTTAATAAGAGAAAAGTCAACTAATATCGTGTGATCATGAGCATCGAAAAGAACATTTTCCGGTTTGATGTTGCCATGAAGGATCTGATGTTTATGCGCATAGGCCAGAGCTTCTCCTATCTGTGAGACAATCGTGAGGGCCTCATTGAGTTCTAGACGCTGAGGAGAGATCTTCTTCAGACGGCTCCGTAATGATCCATTGGGCAAATACTCCCGCACGACAAAGGGCTGCCCTTCTTCCACTCCCATATCCAGGATAGGTGCCAGACGCGGGTGCTGGAGCTCTTTGAGAGATTGGGTATTATGCAACACGTTCTCATGCTCACGCCAGAGAGGGAAAAGCAATCCAGGAAACACGATGAGAACCACTTGACGCTCAGGCTCCTCGATTGGAGAAGACAGATAGGTTGAATGCGAATGTTTTTTGGCCAATTCTCTGATGAGATGGTACTGATAGAATTTTTCTTGCATCCCTGGTTCGGTTTCCTCGCTTTTGTAATGCGGATAACCAATATTAAGGAAGAGCTTACGATGTAAATTATAAGAATATATACCGAAAAATGGCAACTAAGGAGTGAGAAAATGGGAAGAAGGTCACGAATAGCTCAACGCATACCCACGAGCACGAGAAGACAGACAACCTCTGTTATCTCAGCGATAGCTCCGTAGATATCGCCAGTGAGCCCGTTCAGAATGTAGGTGACCCATATGCCAATGATAAGAGCCACTAATGAGCCAACGATCCATACAGCAAGACCAATCAGCTGCCCTACGACCAGAGCAATGAGCAGTGAGGTTCCTCCGGCTATAAGAATGCGCACTGGAGTAACGGTCTGGCGGGCAGCAGCACCTAATCCGGTCAGGAGCGCATTGGGGAAGATAGACATTGCCAGGACCATGGCCCAGCGGGCAAGGGGCAGTACTATTAATAAGGCCATGGCCAGATGATGGAGGTCCAGGCTGGCGAAGAGGGCGAATTTGAGCAACAGAATGCAAATACCACCAAGTACACCGAAAGCACCAGAGCGGCTATCATGCATGATCTCTAGTTTGCGTTCACGCGTGCCACCATGGAAGAGGCCATCACAGGTATCCATCAAACCATCAAGGTGCAAGCCTCCTGTCAGCCATACCAATGCGACGGTGACTAGAGCAGCAATGACAAGCGATGGCAGGCGCACAGCGGGTCCGATGATCAATAATAGGCAGCCAATGAGAGCCATCACCAGACCAACAAGGGGAAAGTAGGCGAGGCCAATCACCAGTTGTGGTTTTTCTTCCTCGCTAGCAAAAAGGCTTTGGATCTTCCCTGAAAAGGGCAGGATTGAGAGGAAACATGCTGCTGCGACGAACTCTTTATACTGGTTCCAAAATCGCTCTGTGAAACCCACTGGAGAAGTTTGTTGAGATTGTCCATCCTCTGGTCCGACGGACCCTTTATATTGGTTCCAAAATCGCTCTATGAAGCTAGGTTGGGAAGAGGAAGTTTGTTGAGATTGTTGAGATTGTTGAGATTGTTGATTTTTCGATATAACAGACTCTTTATATCGGTTCCAAAGCTGACCCACGAAGCTCCCATGAGAAGACCGTTGAGATCGTTCATCTGCAGGTAGAACAATCTCCTCTTCCTGCTGGTGCCGCAGTTGGCGCGTGTAGTTAAAGTGGGAAGCCAGCTGAGATTGTTCATCTGCGGCATCCGGCAACATTTCAGGCTCTCCGTCATCCTGCTCACCTTCGATATATGCTTTATTTACTCTATTTTTAGCATATATTTGCTTATCTGTATCATCTCCGTCTTGCTGATATTCATCATATTCTTCTCCTTTTTGCTTTTCTATATATCCCTCTACTATGTTTCTCTTCACACGCCATGGATTATCCTCTTCCTCTTCTTGATCCTCATTTACATATCCCTCCACTACATTTCCTCTCACCCTCCACGGATTATCCTCTTCCTCTTCTTCTTGATCCTCATCTATATATCCCTCCACTACATTTCCTTTCACATGCCATGAATTCTCTTCTTCTTCTTGCTGGTCTTCAATATATTCGTCAGGTATCTTTTTTTTGGCATAATGCTGTTTATCAGCCTGCTCTTCAATGTGTCGCTTTTCTACATGCTCTTCAAAGAGATCTTTTTTGCCATTAGGTTGTTTTTTAGGTTGTTTTTCATTTTGCATTTTAGTCTATCCTTTAGAGGTTCTGATTTTTGGGACGGGTTAGAGGTAGTACATTAAGGAGTGCCAGTGAGACGGTAGCAGCAACGTCCTCTGCAGCGGGGAGAAAGTCGATGGCGCTAAGCGATCCGTGATCGAGGCGCAGTTGTCGTAGATGTTCGAGCGGGATACCCAATAGCAAGCAGAGCAATACACGCAATGGGCCTGCATGGCTGACCAGAACGATATCGCCCTGGTTGGTTGGATCAATCCCTCCATTTGCGGCATCTTGCGCAAGCTGTGCAAATGCAATTTGGACGCGTTCAAGAAGGTGCGAGAATGTTTCACCGCCTGGAGATGGATGATTGATGGGATCGCTAAAAAAGTCCAGGGGATGTTTGTACTGATCGGCTATCTGGGCGTAGGTGAGACCCTCCCAGTCACCAAAGAACATTTCGCGCCAGGCAGATGATACAAGGACTGGTCGTTGCAATGAGCATTGCTGGGCAATAATGGTTGCTGTTTCGTGTGCACGCTGTAAATCACTGGAGTAGATGGCCGTGATGTGCTCAAGGCGCAGGCGACGTCCTACCCAGCGAGCCTGAGTACGCCCAAGTGGCGCGAGCGGAATATCTTCATGGCCGATGAATCGCCGTTCCAGGTTCCAGGCTGTAGCTCCATGGCGCACGAGCCAGAGACGCTGTAACTGTTGTTGTCGCGGCTCCTCGTTTCTTGTGGACTGCTCCTCGGTTATAGATATTTCTGGCATATATATTCTATTGTCCTTTTATCGATGAATATATATATAGAATAGCAGAAGACAGCCACTAAAACCAGTCTTCTGACCAGGAAATTGCAGATTTTTTCATACAGTTAAAACGGTTCATTTAGAATATACGTTCAATCCTCACCAATGAAGGTCCAATTAGCTGACGTGACAGACAATTACCACACTCGACCCAGAAAGCCCCGTCTCTTTAGAGCGGGGAGTGTCAGCTATCCTCTTTTGCCTCAGAAGCTGTCCTCTTTTGTCTCTGGGAGATGTCTCCTTTTTCAATCAAGTTGTCCGCTTTGTCCCTAGGAAGAAACCTTCTCATCAGGTATCCTTTCCACTAGAGAGCAATCGATGACCACTTACAAGAAACACGATGGAACTGCATTCAATGATAGAGGCATGGTCATTTGAGCTCCATTCGGTTACATCTTGATCAAGATTTGGAGCTCAACTACCAGATCTTAAGGTGTCTAAATACGGTAACGCTACTTGAGCAATACCGGCTTGCTACTCATATAAAGGGGCCAAGTTCATCTGAACCATGCCTAAGGGGGGCTTTAATATGATAAAGATGGATCATCGTCATTCAAGGTTATTCATCGGTATAGTATTGATTCTGATTTTTATAGTTATTACACCTTTCTTTAGCATAGTATCGTCAGCTGATGCTAACCTGAATCATAATGGCCCGCCTGTACAAGGATCTGTCGATCTCACGCTGCTACAACCATCACAGCACCCACCGACGCCGGGTAAGAACTCAGTCAATGCTAACGGGAAACCAATAAGCCCTGGCCCAATCCCTGGCCCAACCCCTGCCAGTCTAGGGAATCAGCTATCTGTCTTGGCTATCACGCTCAATCTGAAGAATATACCAAAAGGTGAGCATAGGGCTGATATTCACCAGGGGAGTTGTCCATTAAATTTCACCCTGGATGGAAAGCCTCCTGTATTCGGACCATTTACACCAGGTGTGACTTTGCCATTAGGGAACGTCGAAGCCAAGGCTGACGGAACCCTTCAGAAAACGTTGGTGTTTGCGGTGGGCGGGACCACGGGCATACCTACTACCCTACTACAAGGTGGCTGGTTCTTTTGCATCCATACCGGAACTCTCTCGCAGCTACAAGGTAGCACGCCAGACGAACTGTTTGCATCTCTTGGGACATTCCTGAAGACCAAGGAAGGTGCTAGTAAGGTTCAACAGATTGTTTGTCAAGCTCTCAAAGCTTCAGCGGGCCAGACCAATCTAACTCTCCACATCAATGGCGTACAAGCAAGTCCCCCACCAAGCGAAGCACCCAAACCAAATTAAGTATAATGTTGCTTACGCGAGAGTAGGGGTCGCGGGGAACCACTTTCCCCCTACTCCATTGCCTTTGACCTGACCTGGAGCCGTGTCGTTTTTGTAGGTATAGAGCAGATGGCCATTATACAAAACCTGTTGACCGTTGGCAGTTTTAGAGACTGTGAGTTCCCCAGGGAGCTTGATAGATGAAAAAGGTGCACCATGCCTCTTGAAGAGGAGAGGAGACCAATCGGCAGTACAGGTATCAGTGCAGGCTGTCGCTGTCCCCTGATCAGCCGTAGAGTAGTAGAGGATCGAACCTTTCGTGTTGGTAAGGATGATCTCTGGCTTTCTGTTAATCAGAACTCTGGCGGGTTGGACAATGGTAGCTCCCGTGCTTTTCCAGGTCACATTAAAGGTCGCCTGGTTTTCTAAAGGACCTGTCGTCGTAATTGGCACTCCAGAGTCGTCATTTATATCAGTTATATACAGGCTATCCTGTTGTTGATCCTCAAAGGCACTAATAGGCGTGATGTTGCCTTGATCATCGGTCGTGGTACATCCTGTAAATGTAACCGTGCCAAAATTAGCCAGAGGAAGCTCACCGCCAGACGAAGGAGCCTCTAGAACGCACTCAGCGGCAGCACTATCCGAGAGTGCGGTAGGATCGGTTTCTTGATGCGTTGCGCTTTGGCCCGTTGTCACATTTGTCACACGAAAAGTATCCTTGCTGTCGCCATTCAAGTTTGAACTTACGTCAACCCTTATCTGATTACCCGCTTGTATTGGCAAATCTGTATCCATGGGTCGTGAACCAACGGATTTCCCTTTACCGATAACTTCCCACCAAGCCCCAAATTTCTGCTTGTGTTGATCAGGATACCAATCAGCACTGATACCGGCTTGTACCAGCTCTACTTGTGATGTGAACCGTCCTGTTCCACCCAAACCAACCCAAATACCTACAGCGCTATGGAGCGGTGTAGGCTTGATAGCCGGGACAGTAAAGCTAACACTAACCTCTCTAAATTTACCTCGAACGTTGTTCACTCCTGTGAAATAGCCTGCATAGAGTCCATTTGCTTGAGTAAACGCGTGTACGACCGTCGAGGGACGAAAAGCCAAGATACTAAAAAGGATGATGAACATACTACCCTTTAAGAGGAAAGACTTGCTGCTCGCTCTGTTGAATACTTGTGACATGGAAATGGTCTTCTTTCTCTTACTCAACAGGACATCATTCAAGAGTATAACGATATTGCCAAAGGTTGGCGAGAAGACTGTAGCCAACATCACTTTGGTTGCTCTGGTAATAAGAATGAGGGCGTTTTCTAACCCTCAAAAGACTCTGCTACGAGAGCACTTTTCTCTACGAAGGATACCTAACGCAAGAGGAGTTTTCCAGGACATCTTGGGAACAACTTGGGGAACGAAGGGAACAACTTGAGCGGGTAAAGGGGACAACTTTGAAGAGACAAAAAGCGTACCTTCATGAGAAAAAGGATATCTTGACCAGGATATCCTGGCTCTCTATCCTTCCGGGTGAAAGTGGTCTCCCATTCAGGTGCCAGCTCCAAGTAAAATGCGCATGCGAAGATTATAGCGATTGCGATATCCATAGGCTTGTCTCATCATAGCTTTGGTTCGATTATTCTTTCCTTCAA
>DASYAN010000382.1:0-26370 GCA_036501345.1 Ktedonobacteraceae bacterium | reverse complement strand
GTGATTCCCTCCGAAGGAGATTTACAGAGTCTCTCGACCATGGAAGCTATGGCCTGCGGACTCTCCGTTATTGCAGCCAATGCTTATGCCCTGCCAGAGCTGGTGCATCACGAAGAAAATGGCCTTCTTTTCCAGCCGGGCGACAGCGACGAACTAGCGTATGGGATCGATCAACTGCTCAGTGATAGCGAGCGACGTGCTCGTATGGGTGAGCAGAGCCTCAAAATCATTGCAGTACATGATCGCATAAAAGTACTTGACGAGTGGGAAGAAGTTTATCATCGGCTGGCAATCGAATTCAAGGAGAACAAGGAACGTCGTCAGCATCGACGTTCCTTTCACAAATCATCAGCTTATAGATCACAGAAGGCACCAAAGGCCTCTAAAGCAGGTAAAGCTACATTGTGGTCATGGTGACACTCCGCAGGGGTTCTACACTCCGCAGTTTCTGACACTCTCGCGTAGTCGCTTCCCTGAGAAATGTGGCGTAGCTACGACTCAAAATGGGAAGCGGAGTTGCTAGGCAATATCTCAAACAGGCTCAACCATCCCCATGTCACCAGTTACTTTAGTTGTACCCAAAGAGTTGGAGATTAGCATACTAACAATAAATGCCAAAATCAGGAGATTGCGCACCGTTAGCACTAGGTTGAAAAGTGAACCATCCGGAAGATAAGGCATAGGAAATGTAAGTATATTAGCAAACAGAAACGGGAAGATCCAACTGGTCAAGAGTCCAACCAGTATCCAAAAGCACAGCCAGCGAAGACGACTTTGTCCCACATATGCAACCAAAGGGATCACCCAGATGAGATACTGTGGGCTGAATACCTTCCCTGTGACTATCACAATCAGCAAAGTGAGCAGAGATGCCATTGCCAAGTCAATACGTCCTCGCCATTGTAACCAACAGGTAGAGAAAAGGCTGACTACCAGTAATGCTGTCGTCTCGGATGGCATGCTCGAAGAAGAGTTTGCAATATTTATTGATCCAAATGAGTAGACATATTCTAGCGATGTTTTACTGATTAAGCTGGATATCCAGAGCTTTGAAGCTGAAAGTGATTCTATTTCCACTGGTCGGTTAGTAAAGTATCCCAGCGGAGCCAGTGTCCCTGCCACATTCAGCCATAGCGACGCACCTACAACCAAGACACAGATCCCCACAAATACAGCCATCGGCTGCCATCTGCGCCATGCATACCAACGATCAGTTATTTCTCGTTGCTGAGCCAGCAAGAATGGGACGAGCAAGATCACTGGATAAAGTTTCAAGAGCGTCGCTAGCGCCAAGCAGACAAAGGCCCATCTCCACCGCTTCCGTTCCGCGCAGATCACCGCAAAAAGTGTCAGCCCGGCAGGAATGATATCAAAGCGGGCTCCGAGAGTTGAGACAGTACCAACCATCAGGTACAGTGAGTAAGCAAGAGCTGCTCCCCGGGACCGCCAGCGCTGCAGAACCATATAGATACACCCGGCCAGCAGTAGCATTTCTATATCAAAAGCACGAACATACCAGCTCGCTGGAACTATCAGTCCAAGAGCAAAAGGTAGCTCCGCTAGCAATGGATATTCGCGAGGTAACGTATGATATGGTTGATCGAGCCGTTGGGCAGCAACGAACTCTATCAGGCAATACGGCAGTTTCCATTGCTGCATATCATTCAATAAACTATTCTGTGACATGACTGCCTGGCTTATCACAAAATCGCATTGCCCCGACGGCATATCCTGAAGTCCGGGCCAACCTCGCCAGAAGGCTACTGCATAACACTGATAAATCGAGACATCATTACTGGACCACGGACAGATAGCTCCATAATAGAGAAGACCTCCCACACACAAAAGAAAACAAATGATACAAGCATTTTGAAGAAATCTAATAACTCGTTTTTTCTCTGGTTTCACTTTCTCTTCGTTAGTCATAGCTTTTCCCTCAATAATGCCTAATGGAAGAGCTTTTTTGTCCTATGGAAATGCTCTTCTCAGTTGTCGGCCTCCGCAACATTCTGAGGAAAAACTGAGCCCGTAAGCTTTCCTTGACCATTTCAAAAATCAGTCGATCAACAATTAGTATAGGAGAAGTTAGTACAGTCGTACAGGGAGAAACAGGGACAAATCGAGGATTGCTGAAGTTATCCTTTGTGAATTTTGGCTGAGCAGATCTTCCAGGAACCGTCCGTCTGCTGTTGTACAATATAGTATCCCTGGTAGGTTGTCTGCTGATAGGAGGTTGAAGTGGCAATGATGGTGAGATTTACCTGTACTGGGCCATCACTCTGCGGCAGAACATTGCCAAATGTATAGTCGTCATGGCTGGTATCAGCAAAGCCGTTTGCAAATTTCTGGTAGCTGTCTGGATAGTTCAGCCACAGATTGTAGGCCGTTTGGTAGTCCTTGCTATTGATCGCAGTGTAGTAGCTATCGATGATCGACCGTGCTTGTTGCTCAGGTGTGGGAGATGATTGAGCAGTTGATGTTGGGGGAACTGGAGTTGCGACCTGAGAGGTAGTTGGAACAGGTGTCATCTGCGGGACAATTGTACCCCCTCTTACTATTTGAAGAATCCAGCCAGGTCCTACGACAAGCATTGCAACTGCCCCTCCAGCCAAAATGAGTATCAGCAGGATGCCCAATAGCATCGCCCATTTATTGGTCTTACGTGGGGGAACTGGTGGCGGGTAGGCAGGAGGCATCGGAGGGGCATAACTAGGATACGGTACTCCCTGGGTAGTCAAGGCCGCATCAGGATATGGTGCTCCCTGAGTGGACGAAAAATCCCTGCTATTTTGAGACATATAGTCTGGGGATGAAGGTGCAATGGGAGGTTGTGTGTGATATCCAGCAAAAGGTGGATTGTCTATAGTAGGTGGAATGGGTGTATGCTTGCCTTGTCCTGTTCTCTGCATTTTGGTGTTATAGCCCGTGATCTGGTTTGGCTCTTGTACGAGGTCTAGCTCAGGGCTATAAGCACGCTTGGATTTTTGTGTATCATTTGGAGTGGAGATAATGGTCGGAGCATTAGCATTCTGATCAGCCGCTTCCCAACTAGCTGGGACCTCGGTATTGCAGCGTGGGCAATTTATTACATTAGAGGGTAAAAGAAGGCCACATTGACCACAAAAAGCCATACGAATCGCATGCTCCTCAATAAATAATTCTTGCGTGACATTAAGATAGCGCAATCAATCAAAAATCGCCAAAACTACAATAGAGTATAAAATACTAAATATCTAATAGATAACATCTAATCACCGAATTTCATCAGATTTGCTCAAACATTTTTATTACTCCTTTGAGCAAATTTACTCATACGCATAATCTTAAAGGAGAATGCGCAGGTCTAATTATAGCATAAAGTCTGCAGTTTGGAAGATCTTCATCCAACGAGGACACGTTGCACTCTTTCCCCCTCTCAAGTTGCGCTATTTTTGGCTGAAGTTGCATAGTTTTTTATGGAAAAACATTCTCGGATAGGGAACAAATGCAATTTCACGGGTCGAAAAATTACAAGAAAGGAGGGCGTCACAAGAAGAGCAGCTAGTTGACGATGATGGGATTGAATCTTTAACTGATCGATTTCTTGAGCTTAAATCTTTAAATAATCGAGTTCACTATCAGCAAGAGCCACAGAGCGGATTAAACTATGACGTCTTTAATACTAAAGAGTTCGATGTTTTCATACAGGGACCTTATCATGGAGGGACTGCATGCACGGAAGGTAAAGAGGAAAATTTCTTGGAATTTGCTAAAAAATGCAGAAGTGAAGGTGTACAGGTAATTTTAGCTCCTCTTTATGGAGCTGCAGACAAGGATGTCTATGGCTCTACTGATAAAATTGACAAGGAAGGTATTCCCATAATAATGAACATAACTCACGAAGCGTTATTAGAAAAGGTGCGGCTTGCCTATTCATTGTATCCAGTAAATAAAGAAGATAAAAGTGCTGAAGCAGAACGCCGAGAAGAACGCATGAGATTTATTCTCGATGATGTAAGTGATGAGTGGGTACTAGCAGGTAAAAAGCTAAATAGAAAAGGCGCTGGCGGAGCAGAAGCAGAGTCGAGCACGGCAATGGAGATCGAAGCCTAGAGAGCACTGTACATTCAAGAGCCAACTTGCAGCTCTCCCAATGTAGACTGGTTAACCGGATTTGATATGAAAATGGGTGATCATGGCATCGATGGTATGGAAGTGATAGCCGGAGGTGATGAAGAGCCGCGTATGCTCGTAGTTCGGTGGCAATCTTGCGCTCATCACCAGTTTAAGAAACGTCATGCGCCCCAGAGCGCATGACGTTTCTTAAGGGTGTTTTATCTGCAGCATCGATGTAGTAGAGCAATGTTCATAGAAAGTGAGTACCCAAGCAGCCATGCTCAATTAGCGTTTAAGGATCAACACCTTAAAGTCGCCCATCCCTCCAGCCGCCGTGAGAGCCATAGCACGTTGTCGCAGATCGTACCACTTGAGTAAGGCTACTTGTCCCTGGTCGCTAGCGCGGGCCTGATCGATAATGGCAAACTCGCGCTGACGAATGTGCTCCAGTTCCTCATACATCTGCATATCCGTCAGCCATTGCCGCTGCGTCGTCAACGTCTGCAAGCGTAAACCATGTCGTCGTCCCTCATTAACCAGTGCTGTGAAATTGACGTGGGCGGTCAGATCTTGTTCTCCAGGCCGTGCCAGTGGGCGATCAGTGAATTGATGGTGGAAATAGCAGGCCTGGGTGCCGCGATGACGGTGACGTATATAGAGTTTACGGGCCGTATCTCCATAATCGATTGTCAGGATAAAACCCTTTCGTTTGCGCCTGGGAGACGTACCGAGCAATAATTGTGCCGTCTGGGCCATCCAACGCAAGGCATCCAGGTTGATCTCGGCACGCCAACCATCCTCAAATGTGTGCCAGGGGATTTTGTAGCTATCCAAGTAATTGGCGACATCCTGACTACTCGGTTCGTCCAATAGCTCATAAAGGTGACCATCTTGCACGCCAATAAAGATTTCATATAATTTATCATCCTGCTTCTGGACGATGTGGACAGGGAAGGCGTCAACGAGCTCGTTGGAAAGAATGACAGCAGGTGTGGGGGTTGAGGACCTGGGCGCGGACGCGATAAATCGGGTCCCTACCTTTTCGCCCGATAAATCGGGTCCTGTTTCTAGCGCTTCAGCGCCTGAGAGCGTAGGGACCCAATTTACCGTGTGCCCTCCGTGTATTGCGTCCGTTCCAGCGCGTATATCTGCACTGTGATAGTCAAGTGCAGCATGAAACGAGGGGATCTCCTGAGCGGCCCAGGAGCATATTTCTCGGCCAAGATCTCCACGTCCAGCTCCCTGCTCCAGTACTGTAAATGGTACTGGTTGTCCTAGTTGTTCCCACATCTGCTGCAATTGCCTTCCCATACAGTGGGCAAATACAGGAGAGAGATCGGTACTGGTATAATAATCACCCTCCCAGCCCATCTTGGCGGGCCCGGTCACATAATAACCATAGCCGGGTTCATAGAGAGCCATCCGCATATATTCCGCAAAAGTAATCGGACCCTCGCGCTCAATACGTTCCAAGATTACTTGTTGTAACGATTTCGATGGCAATTGATGCAATATTTCCATTTATTATCTCTCTTCCATAAATCATGTAATAGGAAAAATCATTGACATACACCATGCAATCATAAATGCAGTGAAAATTGCTCCGGTAAACGCGGCATGCCCACTGTGATAGAGCTGGATACAACTACCAACAAGTACCAGAAATAATAGCAACAGTAATGGCAGAATAATACTCAGAAAATTGAGACCTGATGTAATTTGGACAGCAACGATAAGTCCTCCAATGAGCAGAGCTTTAAAGATCAGGCTAGACATAATTGCACGTAGCATTCCTGTTTCTTGATATCCACGATTGATGCCCTCATCTAGTAGGAAAAGCGGAAGAATCAGAATAAAGATTGCCAGAAAGCGCCATAGCCGGGGTAGCGTAAAGGTGAAGTGTTGCCAGGCAAAGGTCATGAGCTGGCCAAATGTGAAATAGAGGAAAGCGGCTAATACGGTAGCAAGCAAGAGCTGCTGAGGAATCTGACTGAATAGTGGTAGAGGAACATAACGGCGAAAGATAAAAATTAGGACGGCCATGACAACTGCAATGATGAAGAAATAGCCACTGACATAATCGGCTAGCGCAATGTGCATAAAACTGAATGGCTGCCAGATGTATTGTATGGCAAGAGCTACGGCAATCCCTATCAGCAAGCATATATGAAAGAAGAGCATCTCCAGCCCGCGGAAGGAGCGTCTGGCAGCCTGGATATGAAAAATATCTACCAGGAGATCGCTAAGCGGGAAGAGCGCCAGGATAATGCAGATAACGCCTAAGAGTAATCCCGTCAGACGCTCGTCGGCATGCATATTGGTCGTGCTAATATGCGCATCTATACTATGCAGCCAGTCGAGCATCTCCTGAAAGGTTCTACTGGCATCAACAATGGTAATATGATCCAGGTTTTGCAAAATGACCAGACGATGGGCTGTTCCATCGGCTATCGTGCCACAGGTATTTCCAGACGATAGAGGCTGGTTATTTCCAGACTGACAACTGGCATGCAATAGGCGAGTGCTATTGTTAAGTTCAGCAGGAATATCATTCTGTCCAACGAGTAGCAGCATATTTTTTGGCTCTGTGCTAGTGGGTTGGCCTTGCCAGGTAGGGGAGACCAGGATGGTAGCGATAATATCTGTTTCAGTACTATGTGCCATCTCGTATTCGCCGATGGCTGTAGTTCCCGTCGTGTGACCCAGTAGTATGATGCGCGGATATTTCGTGGCGCTATTGTGCTGGCGAGCATAATTGATCACTTCGCTAAGTGCTATGGTATTGTCCTTCTCAGTTGTAAGCGAGGAAGCATTGTTGGAGATTGGTACGGAGGATTGGCCATGACCGGGAAAGTCGAAGAGATATGTGGTAATGCCGGCTCGTGCCAGTTCAATACCAAAGCCCGTCATCATCTCTTTGCTCTCGGAAAAGCCGTGGGCAACAATGGCGACAAGCGGCGTCTCTTTATGTCCTGGATACATCTCTAACACCGGAGTGGAAATAGTACCTTGAACAACGAAAGTGGAGCGGGTAACATCTCTTTCATAGCGCGTGACCCGATTGAAGCCGAACACAAACAGGCTGAGCAGGATAATCAGCAGCAGGGTGTTGAATGCGTAGTGGTAGTGAGCCCGTTTGCTACGCTGGCCGTCAGCTGTTTCCTCGTTGCCAATAGCTAGATGCCTGTCTGTTGTGGCCATCGAGTTCTCCCGTTGCTGTTCTTGTGCACAGAGACATAAATTGTGTATGTTCAGAGATCATGTTTACGATCCAAATTGGACAACTAGCAGATCGAGGGCCATTTCTGGTGTCAGGCGACTTCGCTTGAGTGCTGCATCAGTCGCTAGGAGTTGACGGTAGGCACCTTCGAGTTGAACTGGAGTAAACTTGCCTACCTGGCGCAAAGACTTATCAACGATGAACGGGGCAATACCAAGGGTAGAAGCAATTTGTGGTGCACGCATCCCCTTTTGTGCCAGCTCCTTGACCAGGAGGAGTGAACGTACCTGGCTGGTGATCGTGCTGAGTAGTTTCAGTGGAGGCTCTCCATCAGATAGCAGGTCGTGCAGAATATTCAGAGCCTGCTGACGATTGCGCTGCGCAAGCGCATCGGTGAGATCAAAAATACGTGCTTCCTGCACCTGCGCAGATAATTGACGAACATCATCAATCTTGATAGTTGCTCCCTTGCCCACATACGTTGCCAGCTTGTCCAGTTCATTTGCTAGCAGCCGCAAATTATTGCCGATAAAGTCTCCCAGGAGCTTCTTTGCCTCCGGTGCAACGCTGACACCGAGATGCTTGGCTCGTTTCGTGATCCAGTTTTCTAGTGCAGCACCTTTCGGCAAAGTATTCTGGATCACTTTGCCGTATTGCTCTGCTGCCTTGACCAGGGGACTGCTGGCCTCTAATACCTCTTCGGCGAGTACGACCAGGATAGCAGTCTCTTGTATGGTAGCGACATGTTCTGCTAGCTCTTTTTCGAAACCTGCGCGAGTAAGAGGGCCAGCTTTGCCGCTTTTCTTACCCTTCTTAGTCTTACTTCCCTTACTAGTTTCTCCGCTAGCCGCACCTGCACTTGCCGTTGTGGTCTCGCTACCGCGTTTCTTCTTGGGTAGACCATCGATCACTACGAGGCGCTGCTCACTGAGGAAAGGCAGCGTATTGATGGTGATGATAATCTTCTTGAGATCCGTATCTCCCCCACTGTAGATATCCTGGTTGTACCCGAAGGTATCCTTGTGCCGCAAAGTTTTCAACTGTTCGCGGCTTGTGAACTCGTCATCCCCATGCATAAGATAAAACATGTTAGTATGTATTATTCATGTGTGATAGACCGGCGATAGTCGCGGCTAGTTATGCGGGCAACTAGTAAATCTGTAATAATACCGCCAATCAAGCCTGCAGCCGAACAAAAGAAAAGCGATCCGAAGAACGTGGCTCCGCCATTAGCGCCAGAAAGGGTGTTTGCCCACGCAAGAATGCCTACAAAAGCGAGAAATGCACCCAGAAATGCACCAAAAACAGCTGCTCCACGTTTCTTAACAGCACTCAACCAGAACGCTATGAATAGCGCGAGAGGAAGTGCGAGCACAAAACCAAAAATGTCTCCGATAAATATATCATTGATACTAACGGGCATTATACTAAAGCCTCCTAAAAGATAATGATGGATAATCCGTTGTAATGTATTATACGGCGGTTCCGGTGTTGTGGCAATGATGGTAGACCTGATCTTTTTTGTACTTTGTTTCCAAAGTAGAAAAATGTCTAGCAGATGTCATCTAGCTGTCGTTGAGTTGTCGACGATTATCGGATATACTTTGGGCAGAAATACTTCTTCCTTCTCTCCAGCGAACAGTAGGGAAAGAAGTATATAGCCACTCTAACTGATTATGCTTTTGATAAATTGCTCATTATTACGATTTCGCGAGCTAAACTTAATCACTACTTAAAAAGTACAGTTGGCTAATCTATTAACCAGATCCGTCTGAGTCTCCACGGATCTGGTCTTTTTTTGTGCTCCTGACTGGCTATCTTCTTTCGTATGCAGTGATACTATCGTGTGCTCCATCCCACTGTGCGATATCATGCCTGGCGATTGCTTGCCATTCCTTCTCTAGTATATCAAAGAAAAGATCGTCGCCCGTGGTTCCAGTCTTATACTCACCAATAAAAACTAAACGTTGACCTTGATAGAATTGCAGGGATTGTGATGCCATATCTGTATTGCGAACAGGCCAACATAGGAACAACGTATGGTCAGGGTGCTCACTCGCCATCTTAGCACCCCCTTGTTGTACTGGATACCATGCTTTAGTCGAGATCCCGAAACATTCTCTTGTTGCTTTATCAACCGGGCTAAAATATCCTTTTTCCCATGTATGATCTAGAGGAGCAATATCATATGCCAAGATATCAATTCCGCATTGTGAGAGCTGCCAGGCCCAATATCCATTTCCCGCTCCTATTTCTATAGCCTGCGGATACAAATATTCAGCAACAAAGGCAACCGATACTGGATCAGCGATGGCAAAGGCATATTTTGCGCAAAACCTTTTATCGCATTGCGCTTGAAAAAAGTCTATTGCATTGTCTGAATGGATGAGAGGTCCGATGTTATCCCAAAATGGGTTGATCGTTACGAATGTTTTCACTTTATTGAGTATAGTAGAAGTTAGCGAGCTTCTCAAGGGAAAAAGGGGGACACTTTGAAGGATAAAAAGAGGATTGCTATACCCAATTGGTCACGAAAAGGTGAAGCACAGGCTCAGATGGGCTATAATAGTCTGAATACAAACACAGCATATATCGCTGTGGATCAATTCTCGGTGTGGTGGTGATATTACGAGGATAAGGAAATGCTAAATGTTGCCTGTATTGAGAGCAGGTTGCTAATCCCTTCCTTGTCTAGTAGTCAGTCATCTTAGGAACAAGTACCCAAAGAAACAGCGAGGCTTTGAATTGAAACGTTCGCATTTAATGCGTGAGATCATCGAAACGCTAGCACTTACACTTCTCATCTTCTTAGTGATTCGCTTTGTAATACAGAGTTATCATATCGAAGGCACAAGTATGCAGCCAGGGCTGCGGACAGATGAATATGTGTTCATCAATAAAGAGGCTTATCTGTTCCATACGCCGGAGCGAGGTGACGTGATCGTCTTTCACTTTCCCCGCGATACGACACAAGATTTCATCAAGCGTGTGATTGGGTTACCAGGTGATACCATCAAGACAGACAGCACCCACGTCTGGGTTAATAACACTGAGCTGCGTGAACCATACGTTAGTACGTCTTTGAATCCTTCAGCAAAAACCTGGAAAGTTCCTCCTGATGACTATTTTGTCATGGGAGATAATCGTCCCGACAGTTATGATTCTCGCGACTGGGATTTTGTTCCCAAAGGGTATATTATAGGGAAAGCATTAGTGGTCTTCTGGCCCTTGAACACTATGCACTTCATCAATAGCTATCAGAATGTGTATAGCAGTGTCAAGAATCCGCCCAGCGGTCAGTCTCAAAAAGTTTCAGGGACCAATAAAAAATAAGGCATGGGAGGGAATAGGACTATGCAAGACTCAGAAAAGGATTATCCTGAGCAACCAATACGATTCCGTCGTGCGCAACGTTCAACAGATGATGGTAGTTTAGCAGCAGATGGCAGCGAGTATACACCAGAGGAGATCCAACTGCCATCTCATGGTTTGCTCTACGCTCTCAGCGCAGGTGTGTTAGGAGGATTGCTGGCCGCGCTTATCCCTATAGCTATCACCTTCATGAATGCTTCCCTCTATTACGAGGCATCACGCCAAGCCGATAAAATGTCTTACAATCTGGCATTGACACTCACTGGCTTGGCATGCCTGAGTAGCTTTATCGACCTTGTTCTTAGCTTCGTTGTGGGCTATATCGTGGGTCGCATCGCGGTGCTACGCAAGCTAGGCCTCTTAGCAGGTGCACTCGTTGGAGCTATCACCTATCTGGGTAATAGCATTCCTCTTTATCTTCCCAACTATCCTGGTAAGATTGTATCAACTACGCCACCATCCTCAGGAAATATTTTCGCTGGTATATTGACTATTATCTTCATCTTATTGATCTACAGCGCCGTTGGAGCACTTATGGCTCTCTGGGGTACATGGACGGTAACGCGTAAACATCCATACTACCAGCGACAGGAGCAGGAATAGCGACCGATAGATGGGATAAGTGGCTGGAAAAATACGTACGGACAACAGCGTTGGCAAAAACGGATCTACCCTAGCGGACACGATACAATCATGTCCGCCTTTGGGATAAGGAACCGTATATTTAATTATCGCACAGGGTCACTTCTGTAGATGGAACCCACGCCTGACGATGATTAAAGTTGATTTCATACCAGTCGGTTGTCGCTGGTATATCTTTAAAATGGCAAAGAGAGAATAGCTCGCTGTCAGCTCACTTTTGCGAGTATATCTCATCTAAAAGTGGCTTGTATAGAGCCAAGAAGGAGACAATTAGAAGGCAACCGGAAGAGAATAATCGTCAGGATGAATGATATGAGAGTGTCGCATCGAGAGCAGCAATCACGTGGAGAATATCCTGACAAACCTCGACCAGTATCTGCGGTAACCATTCCTCCGGGCGAGGATCATCAGCAATAAACTCGTCCGCCTCTTCACTATCCTCCAAATCACGGCGACGAGAATTATGCATTTGCGGATCATCATGTAATCCATGCATACCAAGGGGATGCCAGATAGGAATCTCTACCCGTTGCTGCAGTGTAAGTGTCTCTGGTCGGAGGCGATTGTCCTGCAACGTCATGCTTACCCCCGGCCGCGTTTCAATCGTGCGGCTACTGTGCTCGCTGGCATACAATCGTAGCGCTTGTGTCAGCATGAGCAATGTCTCCTCAGAGATCATCGCCCCTTTAAGGGCCAAGGAATACGATAAATCGATCACCAGCGGAGGAACAGCATGAGTATGCAAGTGCGGACAATCTTCGTCAGACTCATGAAAGAATTCACAGACACCAGTTGGTCCTTCAAGAGAGAGAGCGGTATCTAATGCCCCCCAAGTAAATGCTAGAGTGCACGAACTTTGTGATTCTGCATCTTCACACGTTCCTGTATGACAAGTGCATGCAAATTCGCGTTCGAGGGTGCGAATGTTATGCCAGTATTCGGGGTGGGTGACCAAACCCAGGCTATGTGCCGCCTTCAGGAAATTTTCAGTCATATCTTCATATGTTAACAATTGGAAGCTGCCTTTCAAAACATGCGAACATGCCTTGAGTTCTATTGAGAAGAGAGTACATGGAGTCCTAATTATACACAGCTCTTTTCTAAAATATTATATCCAGTTCTCTTTCAAAACGCAAACGCTGATCCTTAGACGACGCTTCTTTGATAAATTGCTCTGCCTTGGCAAGATTCTCAGCAGGAGCAAACGGTTGAATCTCGAATTGTACAACGGCAATATTTATCTGCATACTACTCTGAAATACTCCAAACACAATAAGGGGGGCACAAATGCATTGTACCCCCCTTGTTGAACTAACCTATCTATAGCATTGGTCGAATGGAAATTATGGTGTAGGTCGTTTCACCACGAGGGGTGGCGACAATTACTTCATCACCTTCCTGATGCCCTAGTAGCGCTCTGCCCACTGGCGACTGGTCTGAAATCAAACCACCTTTAGGATCTGCTTCAAATGTCTCAACGATTTTGTAGGTACGCTGAGCACCAGTCTCGGTCTCCAATACCACTTCCATGCCAATACGCACGGTGAGTGGTCCAACTTGTGTGGTATACATATCCGGCGTCATAATTTCCGACAGTGCCAGCCGCTGTTCCAGTTCTATAATCTCCCCCTCAAGCTTGGACTGCTCGGCCTTAGCATCTTCATAGGCACTGCTCTCACTGATGTCACCTGCTTCTTTTGCTTCATGAATATAATCGGCGACTTCTCGACGTTTTACATTACGTAGATAATCTAGTCGCTCCTTCATCCTTGCAAAGCCTTCGGGCGTCAAGCGGTACATCTTGCGCTCAGACCTTGGATCACTCTGTCCGCCAATACTCATAACATTTTCCTCCTCATAAAGAGGCTCTTGGACCCTTACCTTGCAGGGGTCTTCTCAGGTTATTCGCCTCTAATTAGCTAGTTGTCTCTTACAAAACGATCCGTCGTTCCTTATATTCCCATCTCAAAATTTTCTCTCTGCCCATCGGTTTCATCAAGCCTGGACCTTGTAAATACCTCTACATTTAGATATGAGGTACGTCGCGATCTAGCGAACGGAAGCAGGTCCTCCCTTCTTGGTGGATAGGGCATCGGGGCCTTATGCCTGGACAATCCCCCCGCGGGCAAAGGTCGGAAGCGTGGTCTTGGCCTTCGTTACTCGAGATGGCTGACCTCCCTTTAAGGATAAATTTCCTGGCACAACAATAGATTACGTATAAACGCATCCCTTTGTTGCGATCTTTTCTACCCCGGGAAGCAGTAAACATCTACACCTCGTTACTGGCAAACGTAGAGACTCAACACACGTGAGGGAGATTATACGTTGTGATTTACCGAACGTCAAGTCATTTGTCTACCATTTTTAGCACATTGCTAAAATCTTGTGCAGAGGAGAACGGAGGATGCGAGAAATGACTCTGCTGGTCAGTTTTGTGAGCATGTCAGGACAAGCAAGATGGAGGTTTCCGGGTGACGAGCGTGTTGCCCCACTCCAGCCTACGGACCCGATTTATCGCGTCCGCTGGGCTAAGGGCTCGCTCTCTTTTGCCAAACGGTCGTCCGTACAAAATTGGCCAGTAGAGTCATCAATCGGTTCCCTAGCCATGGCGAATTCTTGATCGTACACTCTTGGCGTTGCACATCTGAGTAGTCATGAAAGATTTTCCTTTTCCCGAGCAATAAAACGGAAAAGTTTTGTGCCACATACAGGGCAGGTTCCTTCTAGAGCGCGACGTCCCTTTTGGGTAGTCACCTTCTTGGCTCCCTGGATCACCTGTCTCTGACGACACTTGACACAGTATGCCTCTGCAGATGCGTCACCTTCTGCCTCAACCTTGGTGTCAATAGCTTTTGGCTTGTGCTCAACCTTGGTTTCAACAACTTCTGGCTCAGGTTCAACTTTGGTGTCAACGGCTGTTGGCTTGTGCTCAACCTTGGTTTCAACGGCTGTTGGCTCAGGTTCAACTTTGGTGTCAATGGTCTTGGGCTCAGGTTCGACCTTAGTTTCAACAGCTTTCGGTTTGGCCTCAACCTTGGTGTCAATGGCTGTTGGTTTGGCCTCAACCTTGGGCTCAGGTTCGACCTTGGTGTCAATAGCTTTCGTTTGTGGCTCGACCTCATGAGATAGCACTGGTGAATCTCCAATATTTACAATTGGTACAGGTCTTATCTCTGTGGTTTCCTCTTGCTTCTCTTTCCGCTTTAAAATAGACTTTAGCAAACGCAATACAATAAGCCAGTAACTAAGTAAGCCAACGATCAGAACAAACGAGGAACTAAGTAAACCAATGATAAGAAGTTGAGAGATACTACGAGAATGATGTTTGACTCGACGCATAGCTACCCCCTTAAACCTGTGACCATACTAGACTCCGTACACGCAAGGTTTTGGAGCCTCTCGGAGAAAGGCTCGTAAAAGCAGAGATTATATATTCCCTCTTCAGTGTACCTTAGTGTGTTACCATAATGATATAAAAACGTCCAAAAAGATATATGTCCTAGTCATTCTATTAGAAATTAGCCTATAATGTAAGGAACCCCATAGCGAAATAGAGTATTCCACGAGTTTGAAGGAGCTACCAATGTCCACTGTAGTCATACCACTTATAATCATTACAATTATAGCCTACCTCTGGGGTTCACTCCCTTCTGGATACTGGATGGGAAAGCTGCTGCGTGGCAGAAATTTTGATATTCGTCAGCATGGCAGCCGTAAAATTGGTGCTACCAATGTGCAACGTACACTCGGAACTGTTCCTGCGATTATTGTCTTCTTGCTCGATATTTCTAAAGGGATCGGCCCTGCCCTGTTAACAACGTTTGTGCCATTCTTGTACGGGGGAGGCTGGGGAATACTGGTAGCAGGACTAGCAACACTGCTAGGACATTGCTTTCCTATTTTTATTGGTTTTAGAGGTGGCCGGGGTGTGCTGACTGTGGGCGGTGTTCTTCTGATTACTTCCCCGCCGATATTTGCTATTGATGCTATTACAACCCTGAGCACCATTGGTATTTCGCGCTATGTTTCCCTTGGTTCTCTAGTCGGCGGGGTGACCACCTTCGTGTGTGGGATTGCCTTCTACGTCATTGGTCTCACTAATCCCCACTTTTTTGCACGCATAAGCTTGCCTCAGATGTTATATATGGTGATCGCACCCACGCTTGTGATTATCTTCCATGCCGACAATATCAGCCGCCTGCTAAAAGGGACGGAGCGCAAGTTTGGTAGAGTTAATATCGAGCAGAACACAAAAAGCGCAGGCTAGGGAACGCGATACCCAAAGCAAGGCCAGATGGTAAAGCGCATGGATTAGCCGAGCCTCACAATTTTGTCTGTTCCTGCTTGTCTTGTTGAAATAGCCAACGAGCACTGATAATGTATTCAATACCAGAGAGAATGGTCCAGATCATCGCCAGTATCACTAGCACACTAGCAATCAGGAACAGTATGTCACTACCGCTCATCGTTTGATTACTTAAAGTGAGCATAGGAGGGAAAAGTGCGAGCTGGTGGGCACCCAGGCCTTTTGCTAGCAATAAACCTCCAACAGCCAACAGCGTCACAAAAGTTTTTTGTTTACCCCATATACCAGCTGGGATGACCCGACCCCTTGCCGAAGCCATTGAGCGCAGACCCGTCACTAAGAATTCACGCGTAATAATGGTAGCGACGATCCACGCTGGCACCAGCCCAATCTGTACCGTGGCTATCAGAATGGAAGTGACAAAGACCTTGTCAGCCGTTAGATCCAAAAAGACTCCCAGGGAGGAGACTACTTTGAAGCGGCGTGCCAGATAGCCATCTAGATAATCCGTGATGGAGGCAAAGAAAAATACCACAAGCGCTACTAGAAATGCCCAGGGTTGATTGACTAGCACTAGTATAAATACAATGACGGTTGCAACGAGCCGACTCATACTCAATATGTTCGGGAGATTGCGCATATATGCTGCCTTTCAAAACCATGTGAACGCGAAGCAACTTCTACCTTATAGCAAGTTATTGAGGTTCTTGCAGCGACTACAAATCTTGGTAGCATTATACTACATTCGGTATACGTAGTTCTTTTCAAAGCACCAAGATTTGTGAGGAACTAAAAAGTACCCTGGTTATTGTACACCATGTGGTCTGTGATGCGCATGCTATTCGAGCCCTCAGAAGTTTCGCCGTCTTTTTCTTCATCACTCAAATTCAGGGGGACAACGAAAGCCGCCAAATTCCTGTGCCACCAGAGCTGCAAAACGCATTGGAGTGCGATCCTCTAGATAGGGACCAATGGCTTGTAATCCAATGGGTAAGCCCCCTTGCGTTATTTCCACAGGAAAAACTGTAGCAGGTAGACCACACAGGCTTGAGATAGCACAATAAACATCTTGCTGTAGATATGGTATCTTTTGGCCATTTACTTCAAGTGTACGCTTGCGAAATGGAAGATCTGTATGCTTGAATGCGTTGACGATATTCACAGGAGTCAGTACAATATCCCATTCTTTGAAGAAGCGGCGATAAGCCGATCGGTAGCGTTCCCGCTGCCCATACCAGCTAATATACTGCTGGGCGGTTGCTTGCAGGCCACACGCATGAGCAATATTGAACTCATCACCACTCAAACGGTAGACCAATGCGTGCAAGCGACGAACCTTGGACGGGATTTTTATGGATGTGATGCTATTTAAAATGGACCTGTAAAGCTTATAAAACTCGCGTCCATCGCCAAACTCTTGCGGCTTAATCTCTTTCACCGTTACCCCATGAGAACTTAGCTGGGCCACAAGCTGTTCCTGCGCAGCGACAATCTCTGGGTCCACTGGCATCCACTCAAGAGGAGGCATGATGGCGACACGATAATTGCTAAGGCGGGTATGTCTCGCGGAAGGCACGTGCATGTGCCACGTATCCGACTCACGCTTGGTTAGAACATCAAAGACTAGTTCGAGATCTTCAGCATGGCGTGTGAGTGGAGTTTGCAGGGCCATTGGCGCAGTTGGATTAACTAATACACCCGTCGTGAGGCTGGAGAAAGGATACAATAATTCGCTGGCTCTATGAGTATAGACTCCACAAAAGGCTGCTGGAACACGGGCAGAACCAGAAATATCATTGCCAATCTCAAGTGACGTGAGGCCAGCAGCAAGTGCGGCGGATCCACCACCAGTGCTGCCACCTGGGGTACGCGAGAGGTCCCAAGGATTGTTTGTCCGACCGAAAAGCGGATTGCTGGCTTGCCAGTCGGCTCCATGGACCGGACTATTGGTCTTTGCAAAAACGAAAACACCAGCTTCATGCAAACGTGCGACAATGTCCGCATCTGCTTTTGCAATAGCCTTCGCTTGTGCTGGAATACCTGCTGTAGTAGGCCATCCTTCCACATCGATCAGATCTTTTACCGTGATGGGCAGTCCCAGCAATGGTGCATCTTCACCTTTTGCTCGGAGCTGATCAGCCTTTTTGGCTGCGCTACGTGTACGCTCTTCATCTAGAGTGACGATAGCATTAATGGCAGAATTGTGGCTCACGATGCGACGAAGGTACAGATCCAGTAGCTCAACCGACGATATGTGTCGGGCACGTAAGGCTTGCACTAGTTCCGTAACTGAAGAGAATCCTGTACAATTACTGATCATATATCTATACTCAATCCACTTCTATGCTTGCATTTTTGCAATCAGAATTATTGAAGAGAAATTGACTCCTCTTCTTGTCACAGTATCAGTTCAAAAAAGCTGCACTCCTGTAAGTGCAGTTGCTCAGTTGACAGAAGCGAACTCTGCACAACCCCTTTAAGGATACCCCGTGGCAGCGCAATTTTCCAGTGACAAATGTGCCACCTAGGAGAAAAAGGGCCAATTTAAGGACATTTTACAAGCTCAAACTGGGCATTGAATTATACCAATGGAGAAACGTAAAAAGACAGATCTTGCCAGAGACAATTGAAAAAATAATCTATCCATGTTATACTAGTTTATAGGTACAATACTGAAAATCATATATGCACGTTTTTTATACATCAAAAGAAAGCGAAACGTAGAAAATTGGAACGGAAGGGTAGAGGATGGACAGATCGAGAATTCAGACAGAGAAGAGTAGTATGCTTTTTCAGTATCATCACTTCTCTAACAAGAGTGCTCTCTGTTACAAGTGTTACAACTGTGACATTAGTGACATTCGTGGCTTTGGCTCCCATTTCTTTCTAGTAGCGTCACATCCCTAGCAGGCGTTACAAGTCTTGCAAGTGTGACAATGTCGGGGCAGCAATGAGATACATGTCCGTCATTGTTCACTAACAGAAAATAGAGTGCTATCGCATGCTATCTCTATGATGTATTAAGAGCATCAATCAGGATAGTAAAGGGCTCCTGTGCTATGAATACGAGTATAGCATTCAATAGCAAAGGAATAGACTATATTTGAGATTGGTGGCAGAAATCATATTGGCTGCTGGTTATTGCGAAGGAACTTGGACTTGAGCAGAAGAGTTTCCTAGATGCAGTAAGAAAATATCAAGAGGATTTTCAGGAATAAAACGCATTACTATTTTCGGCAGTTCAACCGCCAATAATCAGAGCAAGCAAACGAATGTTACTAATGTCACACTTGTAACGAATGTCACAGCCCTTTGCCTAAGCCATAGGAAACGAGGAAGATGTGAGAGAAGCACAGCTTGCTTCAGTTCAGCGCCAACACAATCTGTCTCTGCTAGAGAATGGAAATATTGATGTGCTTGTCATCGGAGGTGGAGTGACTGGTGCTGGGGTGGCATTGGATGCTGTGGCTCGTGGCTACAGAGTCGCACTGGTGGAAAAAGCCGATTTTGCCAGCGGCACCAGTAGTAAATCCACCAAGCTTATTCATGGTGGCATTCGCTATTTACCCAATTTTGATTTTGCTCTGGTGCATGAAGCTTTAATTGAGCGTGGTCTGCTGCTACACAATGCGCCGTTCCTGGTTCACCCCCTTGCGTTTGTGTTACCCATATACGATGGCGAGCATCACCCTGTTGGACTGCCTTTCACATTGCCGGGGGGAATCGGGCTGAGTACACTGCTGGATTGTGGTCTCTGGCTCTATGATGGGATGGCAGGTCGCAATAATATCAATCATCATCGCCGTCTAAAGCGCGAAGAGGTCCTACAGCACGCACCAACTCTTCTACCCAACGGATTGAAGGAGGGTTTTCTTTATTATGATGCTCAGACCAATGATGCACGCCTGACTATCTCTTTGCTACACACAGCCGCAAATTATGGGGCAGCCATTGTCAACTATGCTGAGGTGACCTCGTTCCTTACAAAGCAAGGCAGGATAAAAGGAGCACGTATCTATGATCATATCGGCAAACAGGAGTTGTCTGTACACACTCGGCATATTGTAAATGCGACTGGTATTTTCTCCGAGCAGGTCGAGGCACTGGCTGCTAGAGAACCACAGGTACAGATTGAGCCCAGTAAAGGGGTACATTTGGTTTTCGCACGTGAAGATCTGCCGATCGGTGATAGCGCCGTTGTGCTGCCGGAGACTGATGACAAGCGCATTCTCTTTATCGTCCCCTGGCAATCTCGCGTCATTTTTGGTACAACAGATACAGGTACTGGCAATCTGGATCATCCAGTAGCAACTCATGACGATATAGCTTACCTGCTGAACCATCTCAATCGCTATCTCACGACACATCTCACGCCAGAGCACATCGTGAGCACCTATGCTGGTTACCGCCCCTTGCTGAAGGCACGCAGTACACGCCACTCTAATACTCAACTTTCGCGTACTCATGCAGTCCTGGAGGATCCAACTGACTTGGTCTCGATTGTAGGCGGCAAGCTCACAACGTATCGGCGTATGGCTCAGGACACGGTAGATATTCTCAGTAAGCGTGACGGCTCTAAAATCGTCCACCCAACGCGTAATCTTCCTTTGCATGGGAGTGTCGATTGGCACATAGCAAAGCAAACGCTAGAACGTGATGCAGAAGCGTTAGGATTGGCTCCAGATATCACCGCTCAACTCGGGCAAAGCTATGGAACAGAAATGCGCAACGTACTGGATCTCGTTGCCAGCGATGCATCATTGGCCGCACGACTCATCAATGATCTTCCCTATATCAAAGCGCAGGTTGTACATGCCTGCCGACACGAAATGGCACTGACGCCCCATGACGTACTCGCACGCCGAACAGCAATCACTCTGGAGGACCGCCGAAGTGGGCTAGACATTGTCGATGAGGTCGCGGCCCTGATGGCAAAAGAATTGCATTGGAAACAGCAAGAGCAGTAATTGCAGGTAAAAATCTATCATACTGAGATAAAACAAATTATGGTAAAAGAGACAAAAAAGCTCTATGAACATATTCCCTTTTTCTCTGGAAGATGTCCGCTTTGTCCCTAGCTGAAAAGCTTATCCATCCGGTAGTCTTAAAAGAAGGAAGGATAAAAGTGCAATGACTAAGAGCTATTTCATTACCATAGGCGATATTTTGAGCTTAGGTCATGTTTTGCTGGGTGCCACACACCATCATTTGCACTTATCAGAGAAAAGGAGATTTTAAAGATGGGTATTGGTTCTCTAAGCAAGCCCAGAAGGCGAGTGGTCAAGAAACTTGTTTTTCTAGTTGTCTTTACTTTTGTAGTTTTTGCCTATGTAGCTACTCCTGTTTTTGCAGCCATTGGAGCAAGCGAAAACAGCGATCAACAAATTATTGCCCAGCTCCAGGCCGATAACTTGCAATTTTTCGATCTCAAGGGTAATTCCGTGAAGATTACGGACCTCCAGCTCGGAACGAAGTTCAAGATCCAAGTCGGAAGTCAGAGACTGGATGCCGTGGCCCAGGGCAAGGGCAAAGCGCTTGTGACTCTTCCCAGTGGCAATGAGGTAATATTCCAGCTCGATGCTAATAACAGGCGAACCGTGACGCCTTTTCCGCTCGTGAGAGCATCCCTTCTTGCCAAAAAAGGCAACAAGAACAAGAACAAGAACAAGAACGACAAGAACGACAAGAACAACAACAAGTAAAGCTGGCAGCGGTGACGTCTGTTAATGGCAGTGACGACTCCCCTCGCACGAAGGAACACCACGTAAAATCCCTGGCTTTCTTTTGTCAGGGGTTTTACGTAGTAGAGTTGATAATTTTGACGGCTACAATAACATCACGCTTCTTAATCACACGGTCCACCATATGCTCAATTTGTGTATAGGGAGGATCATTGCGTATCTGGAGTTGCGTGTGTGATTGGATTAATTCCACCATTTCTGAACGCTTGATGCGTGTGGCATTCCATGCTAATGCGATTGTGCCGCCAGGGAGCAACATCTGTTCCCAAACGGGTAGCGAGCGACCAAGCAAGTCTGAAATCTCACCAAAGTGCTGGATGCCGTAGGGCAAGTCACCAACAATGGCATGGACGTGTGGTCCTCCTGCCACCTCACGCAGATGGAGATTGGCAGCGCTACAATCTCCATGAGCCAGCACAAGATGACGCGTATCGCCTTTAGGTCCAATCTCGAACTGATAACGCCGTCCAGCTTTACGAGCACGTTCATTTATTTCTTTAAAGTGAATATGCTCGCCTTCCAGGTATTGACGGACAAATACAGCTGTGGTTTCGACATCCTGACGTTCAAGTTCGATGCCAAATGCATCATATCCAGCTGCTAGCGCGACAAAGAGCATGGTACCTCCGCCTGCCAGAGGATCGAGGATTCTGAGCCGTTGGGTATAACTTCTAGCGTAATTTCCGGCAAATAGCGCCATGTTCAGTAGTACGCGGGTAAAGATCTCGTTCGTTTTCCCTTTATAGCGGCGTACCTCTGCCATTTCTAGCGGCACAAACGACGTGAATTGTGGTTCCACTGGGCGCAGAAGAGGTCCTGATACATTACCAACGTGCTCGAAATACTCATAGACTTCACTAATAGTACCCAAATTATAAAGGATCTTTACTGTCGCTGCATCTGAGAGACAGGTATCATCGACTGTGGCTAGTAAATAGCTCTGTCCTGCCAGAGTGATAGGCTGCACCTCATGAATTATTGTGTGCAGTGGGCTAGCGAGTAATTCGGGGGTAGCTAGTGAATTTGCCAAGTGCGCATATTGTGTAGTGCGTTGTGGTGTGATTTTGAGGGCTAGTTTCATATTGACCTTTCCAAATGAGCTGTGAGAGATTACAATAACAATAGTGCAAACACCGAAAAATAACCAGAAGCATTCTGGAGGATAATGTACACATATGAATGACCGAGACTTTTTCGACAAGCCGAATGGCCCGCTACAATTCACACGCTATCCCTTTGGCCATCCTATCGTCACTGCGGAAGAAATGAGAGAACTGGAGGCACGAGCCGAACGCGAGTGGAACATTACCTCACCAATGTTAATGGAAGGGGCTGGCGCAAGTGCAGCGGACATCCTTGCACACCATCTGCTTCCTCATCAAAATATGAAAGGCCTCAAGGTCCTCTTGCTCATCGGTCCTGGCAATAATGGAGGCGATGGCATGGTCATGGCTAGCTATCTAGAGCAGGCCGGAGCCAGCGTGAGTCACTATCATTGGAAAGAGCACAAGCTAACAGTGAATGGGCAAGAGATCTCGGAAGCGGAGACCAATGCTGGGCTCGAAGCACAAATCAATAGGGCCGACTATATCATTGATGCCTTGCTGGGAACTGGACGTTCGCGACCACTGCCCGATGACATGCGCACATTGCTCCACCGGGTCCGAGAGGCACGAAGGTGGAGGTGGGAAAGCCTCCGCATTGTTGCTCTTGACCTGCCAACCGGGCTCAACGCCGACACAGGTGAGGTTGATCCAGGTACAGTCCCAGCTGATATGACGATTACGATGGCCTATCCCAAACGAGGCTTTTTCTTCTTTCCAGGTCGAGACTATGTTGGCGCACTGCACATTGGCTCTATTGGTTTTCCTCAAGAACTGGTCTCATCCTGGTATATAGAGATGATAACGGGCCAGCAGGTTTACACTCTTCTACCTCGTCGTCCTCTTAATAGTCATAAAGGAACGTTTGGAAAAGTAATGTTATTCTGTGGCTCGCCTCCCTATCCAGGATCTGCCTACCTAGCAGGAACAGCAGCTCTGCGAATTGGGGCCGGTCTGACGACATTAGCCGTGACTGAGCAAATGCTGCCTATCTATGCTAGTGCCTTGCACGAAGCCACATTCGCCCTATTGCCGCCAGAGGAAGTCTCGAGCTCTGAACGTGCACAAGTACTCATCAGCCACCTAGAAGGTTATCGTGTTCTACTGATCGGCCCAGGATTGGGACAATCAGCTAATACTCGCGAAGTTATCCTCCAGCTATTAGAGCATCTGCGCTCACTGCCAGAAGACCAGCGACCTCGGCTGGTCATCGACGCTGACGGGCTCAACAACCTCTCGGCATTAGAACATTGGTGGACATTGCTGCCGAAAGACACGGTCATTACACCCCATCCAGCTGAAATGGGACGACTAGCCCATTTGCAGTATCCTCAAAACTTGCAGTATCCGCAAAACGGGTCATCGGCTGTCGCATCAGCCCAACAACATTCACCAGAGATCAAGGTATCCGGTGGTGGCATTGATCGCCTGGATCTGGCACGACAAAAGGCCACAGAGTGGCAGGTAAACCTTGTCCTCAAGGGAGCCTGCACAATTGTCACAGAGCCACAGAGTCGTACGCGTATCAACTGGCGAAGCAATCCCGTGCTGGCAACTGCTGGTACAGGTGATGTGCTTGCTGGCATGATCGCTGGTTTGCTGGCCCAGGGTATGCAACCGTTCGATGCAGCAAGTGCAGCTGTCTACCTGCACACTACTGCCGCAGACTTAGTAGCACAAGAAATGAAACTCGGTCGAACTGGTTTACTGGCATCTGACCTGCTATCGCAGATTCCGAGGGCCATGATCTATAGCGAACGTGCAGAGATCTAATTACTCAGGGGGTACGACGGGCGCGATACCCAAAAGGCACACGGGAAATCGGGCCCCTACCTTTGACGATCACCTAATGGTGAGACGGGAGATAGCGTTTATCCATACGGGTACGATAAATCGGGCCCCTACCTAATGGCAATAAATCGCATTGATCTACCCGAGATGGCTACCTAAGTGCATAACCATAAATAACTCCGACATATGACCATCAATATCCAGGGAGATACGTTTCACCCGGCCTGGAACTACACGATTCGGCTGCGAGCATAAACGTCGGAGTTATTTATGGTCGTCGACTAAGTAGCTACGACTCCTGGCTGGCTGCGACCTTGGCTGTGGTCTCAGACTCTGAGTTGGCAGACTCGTCGATCACATTGAGGGTGATCTTAGGCTCCTGGTTGGCTGCAATCTTGACTGGAACCGAGAAGGTACCAACGCTGCGAATTGGCTCAGACAGATCAATTACACGGCGGTCAATGGTGATGCCTTCAGCCTCGCGTAGGGCAAATGCAACATCCTGGCTGGTGATTGAACCATAGAGACGGCCTTGTCTACCGACCTTTGCTTTAAAGGTAAGTGTGATCTGAGCCAGACGCTCGGCTAACTGCCCATTGAGTTCAGCCTGCTTCTGCAACTTGCGCTGTTCGGCTGCAATACGCTGTGTGCGATTGGCGACCAAGCTTGGTGTGGCTCCGGCAGCCAGACGACGTGGCAAGAGATAGTTACGGGCATAGCCATTGGCCACTTCTTTCAAATCGCCAGCTTTTCCCAAACCTTCGACATCTTGTAACAGAATTATTTTCATGAAATTCAAACTCCTCACAGAGGGGGACGAAAACCCAACTTCCCCCCTAACACGATAATATCGCGGCCTAGTATAACATTTTGCAACAGCTAAAGGCAAGGTTTCACACAGGCTATTTAGTCAGGAAACGGAAAAAAGAAATTATTCATATAAGATATATATCATGTAGAAATTGTACAGGACAATATCCTTGCGTTCGTATGTTCCACCACATCGCTCGCTTGCTCTACAACAAACTTGTCTCCCAAGCCCCATTAAGCATACAATAGAGACGGTCAAATAGCAGTAAACATACGTTTAAAGGAGCATCATGGCAGAATATCAGTATATTCTCGTTGAACGGGATGAGCGTGTTGGCATTGTGACCCTGAACCGACCACAGCAGTTGAACGCGCTCAATTTTCAGCTTGTACACGAACTGGGTGACGCGCTGCAGGAGTTGGATCACGATGAAACTATTGGCTGTATCATTATCACAGGCTCAGGCGAGAAAGCCTTTGCCGCTGGGGCAGATATCAAAGAGATGGCTGATAAATCGCCTATTGAAATGATGACTGGTAACTTTGAAGCCTGGGAGCGTCTCCGGCGCATCCGTACGCCGCTGATTGCCGCTGTCAATGGCTATGCACTCGGTGGTGGCTGCGAACTGGCACTACACTGCGATATGATTGTAGCTTCAGAAAATGCTCGCTTTGGACAGCCTGAAATCGCTATTGGCATTATTCCAGGTGCAGGCGGAACACAACGTTTGGCACGTGCACTTGGAAAGTATCGTACGATGGAGATGGTACTCACTGGCGCCCAGGTTAGTGCGCAGGAACTGGCCGATCATGGACTGGTCAACCGCGTGGTGCCCAAAGGCGAGCATCTGACTGAGGCCATCAAACTAGCCAAAACAGTCGCAGCACAGGCTCCGATCGCAGCACGCCTGGCAAAAGAAGCCGTTCATGCCGCTTTTGAAACATCCCTGGAAGAAGGTCTGGAGATCGAGCGCAAGAACTTCTTCTTGCTATTCAGCACAGAGGATATGCGCGAAGGTATGCACGCCTTTATCGAGAAGCGTAAAGCTCAGTTCAAAGGCAAGTAGCTAGACGCACACACGCGTAATCGGGCCTCTACGCACTCAGGCGGAAAAGTGAGGACCAGATTACGCACATCTTTGGATGCGCTTAAAAAGGGGTTGACGGCAAGAAACGGCTCTGCTATAATTTGAACATCTGTCCAGATAAAGTACAAAATCTCGTTATGGCATACGAACCGGACCCATAGACATAGGCCTGGTGGTAAAATAGACACGTGGGGGGTAGACC
>DASYAN010000381.1:0-14706 GCA_036501345.1 Ktedonobacteraceae bacterium | reverse complement strand
TACAACCTCATTACATATGATGTCATCATGGGCATTAGCACTCTCTCTGGCTGGGCTGATATTGGCTTTTATCTATACCATCGTGACCATTAGTATTTATTTTAGCAGTTATCTGTTTTGGTCTTGAACCTACACGAGAAGAAGAAGTATGAAAGGCAAAGAGAGTACCACTAAGTAGAGGAAGCCTGAAATTGAGGGAGATAAATAGCAGCCATTCCTTGTCTTCTGGGTCTTCTGGCGTAATACTTCATGTGAATGAATGCATGGATGTTTCGTGGGTAAAACGAGCCAAGCGGAAGCGTTCGAGTGGTATTACGGATTCTGTTTCGCATACCATACTACTGAGCATCTCTCCCAGCAAAAGACCAAATTTGAAACTGTGACCACTCAGACCAGTTGCGAAGATAATACGTGGATCGCCCGGGTATTGATCTAAAATGAAGTTTTCATCGGGGCTGACATCATAGATGCATGAACCTATCTTTGCTAATTCAGCGTGCCGGAGAGCAGGGATAAGGTCGTATAATTGCATGGTCACTTGCTTAATAACGCTTTCATCGATGATGGGAAGCTCGTCGGGATCGGCTGTTGTTCCGAATAGGTGTGATGCCGCTTTTAGCCAGCTTGGGCCGGAGCCAGTACAGGTACTATAGATGGGAAAGCCGTAGAGGTCATTGGCTATAAACGCTGGAAAGGTATTGAGACCAAAGGTTGCTGATTCCAGATTGGCGAAATAAAGCACATATTGGCGTGTCAAGCGTATTGGAAGATGAAGTTCTCCTAACATACGGTGTACCCATGGTCCTGTTGCTAATACCACGCGATCTGTTGACAGTTTTTCTCCTGTGGAGAGATGCAAGCAAAGGGGAAGGAGCTGGTTATCGTGTGTGATGTGTGTCACAGAGGAATTTTCCACGATAGAGCCTCCCAGGTCCAGAATAGCGTCTTTAAGGGTTTGTAAACAGGTAGAAGCATGGAGCATACCAGCCTCGGTGTTATAGGTGAACAAATTATAGCTTTGTGCATTGAATTGTGGGAAGCGTTGTGCACAGGCATTGCTCGTGAGGCGTTCTGGTGCGTACCCAGCTTCATGTAAGGTATCATAGCTACCATCATCCTCATGACTGAGGACAAGCAATCCGGTCGGCGTGTAGAGCGTCCGCTGCGTGTGCTGTTCCAAGTTTTTCCAAAGCTTGAAACTGGATTGTACCATCTCGGTGTAAAACCTCTTTGTCCCATATTCTAGGCGTATGAGCCGCAAAAGTCCATGCGATGCCGCTCTATCATGATTAACCGTGGCTTGCTCCAGTACTGTAACGTTCTTTATACCCTGTTTTAAGAGCGCGAAGGCTGTGGAGAGCCCAACAATGCCTGCCCCTACAATAGTAATGTGCTTTTGATACATGGTAGTTGCCTTTCTCATGTCTAAGAGTGCCTAAATAAATCTTGTATAAGACTTAAAGTATAGCAGAGTATATCCCGATTTTCAACCAATACTTTGCATATCTTTTTTAGAAGAGAATGCATACTTGTACTAGTAGTATTTATATGTAAATTTGTAAGTTTGTAAAGAAGGACAAGAGCATAATTATTGAGTTTATAAGTATTCATTGTTGAGTTTACCATTGTCCATTGTTGAGCCTACAATGTAAGGGATCTTTGTATTTTTCTCTCGACAGAATGTTACTTTGTAGCTTAAACTAGATATAGTTAGTCTGCTGGTATCCTATGCTGTACTAAGGTTTGCCTCGGCTACATTGTTTGTACAAACTCTAACATGTTTAAAGAAGGTTGTGAGAAGAAATGTTATGTCAGAAGAAAAGATGACGATTTCAACGTTATCAGGAGATAATGTTTACATTGGCCCATCGAGTCAGATTCATGGTACTCCTCAGGTACCCTCTTCCAAATACTACACGTTGCGATATGTGCTTGCGGCCGCTTTAGCGGAAGGTGAAAGTCGAATTGTTTTGCCTGCACGAAGTGATGATACTGATGCCTTATTTCGTAGTTGCCTGGCTCTTGGGGTACAGCTCTCATGGGAAGATGAGCTGCAGTGTGTACTTTGCGTGCAGGGGATTGGGCGTCCTCGTAGCAGTGGGCCTGTGACCATCAATGTAGGAAATGCCGGGGCTGTTTTACGTTTACTTCTTGGCCTGGGAGCACTACTGCCTGAAGTAACATTTGTGACTGATTACCAGCAGTCGCTGGGTAAACGGCCTAATCGCGAATTGCTGGAAGCACTTACTTCTCTTGGGGCAACGTGTGAAGGAACAGGGCCGGAAGGGTATTTGCCGATTACTGTCCGTGGAGGCAATCTTCGGGGTGGACATGTGAGAATTTCCGGGGCACGCAGCTCACAGTATTTAAGCTCGCTGCTTTTCCTGGCTCCTTTGCTTGATGAGACGTTAGAGATCATCGTCGTAGATGAATTGAAATCCCAACCTCTGGTTCTTGCTACACTGGAGGTCTTGCAAGAAGCGGGCATTGTAGTCGAGCATGATGGAGCACTACACCATTTCGTCATCGCATCTGGGCAAGCCTACCAACCTCGAGAGTATGTGATACCAGGTGATTATCCCTCGGCAGCGGCTCTCTTGGCGGCCTGCACAGCGACTACTAATCCTCTCAGTGAACTACGTCTGGCGCGTTTACGGCGGGGAGATGAAATTGGTGAAGCATTGTTGGATGCTTTTCGCTCTATGGGGGCTGATCTGCGCAGAGATGGCGATACACTTATCTTACGAGGAGGACAATGCTTACATGGTATTGAATTAGATGGCGATCGCATCATCGACTGTATCCCAGTATTGGTGGCAGCTGCCTGTTTTGCTGAGGGTGAAAGCCGTTTCTATAATATCGAGAGCTTACACTATAAAGAGTCCGATCGTATTGATGATCTATGTGCGGAATTACAGCGTGCTGGCTGTAGTGTTTCTCCACAGCGGGATGCTATCGTTGTGCAGGGACGTCCACAGGGCGTCGAAGGTGGTGTTGTTGTTGATGGCCAGGGTGATCATCGCTTGCTGATGGCGCTGACGATCGTCGGTCTGCGCAGTCGGCTTGGTTTGACACTCACTGGAGTTGAGCATATTGCAAAGAGCTATCCGCATTTTTTCACGGAATTGCACCATTTGGGTATTGATATTCGTAATGTCTAATGTAGCCTTTGTACTATGATAATAAGTATATTCTATCGCTTTATGGCTTTCATCATCACCTCGTGGTTTGGATGAAGTATTACAGTTTTACTTGTGTCAGGCTCAATCGTTGGTCCTGGTACTAGCTCAAAAGTCACACGTTGTGCCAGCGTTGCCAGTAAGAGCTGTCCCTCCATCAGTGCAAAGTGGTTGCCGATGCAGATACGTGGTCCAGCTCCAAAGGGCATGTAGGCACAGCGTGGAAGCCCTTTTTCGCGCTCTGGTGTGAAGCGATCAGGATCGAACTGGTTCGGATTGGAGAAGTAATCAGGGTTGCGATGCAGAAGGTATACCGGAAGCAGGACGTGATATCCTTTGGGAACTAGATAGCTACCAATCTCAACCTCGTGCAATGCCTCCCTGGGGATGATATAGGCTGGTGGATAGAGACGTAGGGCTTCCTTGAAGACCTGTAAACAGTAAGGCAAATGGACAAGATCGGCATAGGTAGGACTACGTCCCTGCAGGGCAGTATCCACCTCTTGCAGCACTTTGTGATAAATAGCAGGATGGGTAGTGAGCAGATACCAAGCCCAAGTCAGAGCTGTTGCCGTTGTTTCATAGCCAGCCCCGAACAAAGTCAGACACTCGTCCATCAATTGCTGATCGCTCATCTGGCTCTCATCTTCATCCTGAGCACGTAGGAGAAGCGATAGGGTGTCATTGCGCTCCTGTGTGGAGGCACGCCGTTCATCAATCATCTGTTGGAGTCTGTCTTCTACAACTTTTATGGCTCTGTGTGTGCGACGATTGCGTGGGGTTGGCCAACTGAACGGAATAGCAATGGGTCTGGACATCAAATATCCCGCGTGTTCAGCTTTTGTCAATGCAGCCTTACAGAGAGTATCAGTTTCGTTAAAGGCGTTGCTATCAAAGAGCACTTTGCCGATAATACTCATGGTTAATGTACTCATCTGCTGATTGATGGCGATTATGGCCTCGTCGTGCCAGTCCTGCTGTATTTGTTCACTATAGTGGACCATAGTATCGGCATAGTTACTAATCTGCCGGGGCTGAAAAGTTGGAGCTATCAATTTGCGCTGTCTTCGATGCGAGTCCCCTTCACTCAAAAAGATGCCGATCCCCGTGAAAGGGCCAAGCGCTTTCTGAACTAGCTGGCCTTTGCTAAAATCATTGGCGTGCTCGACGAGGATACTGTAAGCATATTCCGGACCATTGAATAAAATAATGGGGAATGGACCCAGATGGAAGCCGCAAACATCCCCATATTTCTGAGCTACGTGCTGATAGAAGCTCAAGCGATGGTTTATGTGGGCATAGAGACTGCCAATAAATGGGAGTTCGCGGATAAATGGCGCCCTATTTATCGCTGATGTTTTCACCTTGATTGCCATCTCCGTTCCTTTCTGGTCTGGATACTGCTTGTTTGAGCTATGGGACCCCTGATGTGAGTACACTCTTTACAAGCTTGACACACTTGTCAAAGATAAAGTTGAGACGCGTACAATTTTTCACTAGCACAGCAGGTAACACGAGTCAAATATCTGAATAGTTACAATGCACCAAACATCTCTAGCTGTTTTTGTTTGGGGCAGGGAGCATATCCTTTTTGTTGCAATTTGAAATCATCTGTCGATCCTTCGAGTACTGGATATGTGCCTCTTAATTGCTTTTGTGCTAGTTCTAGTTAGCTGCTCTCTCCTTTCTACTCTCTACATCTTCTATATAGTTACTGGCTATCATAGAAGAGGAAGGTGTATACGACTGAGCAAGCTCATCCCACAAAAGTGGTAGTGATACGGTGGTGGCGGGAATCACTCCCCAGTAGCATGACATCTCCCGTGCGCACGTCTATACTGATAGAGGTGCAAGAAGCCTAGAGATGGACAATCCAAAGTTGCCGTAGAGTGCAGAGGATATCTCCGTCAGGGTGAAATATTCAGAAAATGTTCAAGAAGAAAAACCAGATGTAAAGCAGTGTATTGTACTGGCAGCTAGAAAGGGAGGAAGAAGTTTTTATGGCCAACATGCTTCTCGAAAGACAATCTACTACGGATCAGATGGACGCTATGTGGGATCAACGGCAAGAAAACAGCGATATTTGTACAGTTAAGAGTATTCTCGTTGTCGAGGATAATCCTGCACTTGGAAACCTCCTTTGGGAGATACTTCAAGACGAGACCCCCTGTCGTGTATTTCTTGTTTCAAGTGGCGAGGCTGCCCTCAATATGCTTCAAATGGTTAAGCCTCAGTTATTTTTGCTAGACTATTGCCTCCCTGGAATGAATGGCTTTGAACTCGTCAAGCGAGTCAGGAGAATGCAAGGATACGAGCAGACGCCAATACTACTCATGAGTGCAGCTCTGCCACAAGGAAACAGGGCCAAGGAGTATCTCAGATGTCTCCAGAAACCCTTTGATCTGGATAGATTGCTAGAACTGGTAGCAGAACTTCTTGCAGTATAATATCCATCAAATCTCTTCAGTCAATAAACCGAGATTTTTTGATTGTATAACCGCTTGCACTCTGTTTTGCACGCATAATTTGGAGAAGATATGGCTGACATGGCGTTTGACGGTATCAACAGTAATTAGCAGTTCTTGGGCAATCTTCTGGTTGGATGCGCCATGTGCAAGCAACTGAAGGACCTGTAGTTCTCGCTCACTCAAGGGGACCAGCAATGGTTGGTCCATGGTGCATCCTAGCACCTGCTTCGGCTGATCTTTCTGCACCTGACTCTTTTGGGCAAAAGCAGCGAGCAAGGTGTCCAGATAGGGGATGACTCTATCTGTGTGTTGCTCTTCACGTAGTCGAAAGAGCAGAGCGGCCATTGAGGCCCCTTCGTCTACGAAACTGCGAATGTAGCCTTCTGGCTCGGCTAGGCGAACTGCTTCAGAGAGGGCGTCGAGGGCTTGTATTTCCTCGTGGAGCATCTGATGGGCTAGAGCTTGCAAGAACCGTATCTCAATCACATGACCCCAGCGTTGTCCCGTAGTAGCTCTTTGGAGCACAGGCTCCAGTCGCTGCAGAGCACGATCTGGCTGAGCCTGTGTTAAAAGGATACGCACGCATGCCACCTCTTCCCGTTCATAGGCAAAGGGAGAGCCATGCCTCTCTCTGATATCCAGATCTTTCGCCCAGTGCGTGGCACGCCCTAGGTCCCCGCAAGCCAGCCAGAGCCGGACTTGGTCAATTGTCGTGAGGAAGGAACACGTACAGATATAGAGTGGCTGGTTCATGCTCAAACCGATGCGTTCAACCTGCTGGAGGGCAGAACATGCTGCATCCAGTTCTCCTCGCGACAGAAAAACACGCAGCAGTATGCTATACCCCCAGAGCAAAAAAGCGAGCGATGCAAGCGATTCGGTCTGTTGGCATTGCAAGATGGCCTCTTCTACCAGAGTGCGAGCGGCATCGAGTTTGTTCCACTCACGCAGGATTTCTCCTTGAAAGAGTGAGAGCCAGCCTCCGATAGGCAATACAAGTTCGCCGGGTTGCGCTGCCAACTGCATTGCTTGCTGGGTCAATCTCTGTGCCTCATGCAGCCGCCCTGCTCCAATCATGTAGATAACGGTACTAGCTGTCAAGCTAATAGCCAAAGTTGTATGCCTTGCGGTCTGGGCAAGGGAGATAGCTTGTAGTCCACTTTCGATAGCAGCCACTGCATCGTTGGCTGTGGAAGCATAGTAGGCCATAGGCTGGCTGCTGGTGACGTGTGCACGAACAATGAAATTGTCTGCTGAGAGCAGGGCCAAGGCTTGTTGGCAGAGTGGGAGGACAGTTTGGCTATCCTCCTGAAAGCTTTGCAGGAAGGCACGAGTACCGATCACCTCTCCGAGTAGATTCCGTTGGTCCTGGTGAAGTTGTGAGTCCTGCTCAGGTGAAGTTCTCGAGAGTGAAGCTGTCAGCATAGTTTCGGCTGCATCGAGCCAGCCTTGGAGTACTGGGTAAGAGGCAATGTGCCACAACATCCTGGCGCAGGCAAGGCAGAGGCAAGGGCGGGAATGCACGATCTCTGTGGGTAATTGCTCGAGCCATTGCCGGAGCAGGACCAGATCATGTTCACCAGCTCCCCAGGTGAATGATAGCAAAGGGAGACGCTCGATCAGATCAGCAGCCCACTGCCATTGGTGGGCATGAAAGGCATGCAAAATACCCTGGGTAATCTGGTTGTGCTCGGCATACCAGATACTGGCACGCTGATGCAAGATGGGTATCAGATCAGCATGTGTTTGCTCCATCTGACAACGCAAGGCTTCGGCAAAGAGCGCATGATAGCGATACCACTGACGTCTGCTATCGAGGGACGTAATAAATAAATTAGCTTGCTCGATCCGTTCTAACATCTGCTGGCTACCAGTCTGTTGCAGAACAGCGTCACAAAGCGAGGCATTGAGATGCTGGAGGATGCAAGTGGAGAGCAGAAAGGTTTGCATATCTGGCGACTGTCGTCGGAGCACCTCCTCGATTAAGTAGTCTAAGATGTAGCGCTGGCTCCCGGTGACCTCCTCCAGTACGGTGGCAGGATTGGCGCACTCTGGCAGGAAAAGGGCGAGCAATTTCAAGCCCACCAGCCAGCCTTCCGTACGATTCGTCACTTGCTCGATCGCCTCATTAGGTAGCTGGATGTCCATAACCTCCTGGAAGAAGATCCTGGTCTCCTGCGTTGTACAGCGCAATTGATCGGGACGCACTTCTAAGATCTGTCGGCGGGCTCGCAACTGTAAGATTGGTAAAGGAGGATCAGCACGTGTGGAGAGAATGATATGGAAATGGGCAGGCAAATGCTCGATCAGATACGAAAGGCTAGTATGCACCTGCTGCTCCCTGATCAAGTGATAGTCATCCAAGATCAGCACAAAGTGCTCAGTACTTTCTGCCACGAGATTGATGAGTACTGTTAGGATAAACTTAAGTGGTGGAGCTTGCGGTGAATGTAGGTACTTTAATAGCGGGGTAAACCGTTTGGGTTGTTGTATCTGCAGTGCTGTGAAAACATAGGTCCAGAAGATCTGTGGGTCATTATCCTCTTCGTCCAAGGAAATCCAGCAGAGCTGAGGATGGTTTGCAGGCCATAATTGTGCCAAGCTAGCCAGTAAGGTCGTCTTGCCGAAGCCAGCAGGTGCAGAGATGAGCGTGAGGGGGCGTTTCAGGCTCTCTTGAAGCAGAGCAGTTAAACGGGGACGCGAGATCAGGGGATGTGATACTATGGGTACAAAGAATTTTGTAGCAAGAAGTTGGTTTTGGAAGAGTATCGATGTGTTGATGGTAGTCTCTCGTGCCTGCATCGCATATGCTCCTAGGTTCTTACCAAATAACTGATCGATTATTTGTCAATGCATACTTTTTAGTTATTCTAACATAGCAAGCAACCTCTGCAAAGAAAACGTGTGGTGGTAGCTTGGTTAGATCCTGGTAAAGTTTGTTCGCGTGTATGACCGGATTGACTGACTCGATTTGCTCATGTATACTCTCTTTCATAGATAAGTGTGCGGAGGGAGACATCTGGTTGCATCCTCTTTTTTAGTCCTTGGTCCTTGTGGGGTATCACAGTGTACAGGTTTAAAGCTTTTGACAGTGCTGAGTGTGGAGATGTTATCTCTAATTTGGAGGCTATGGTCAATGCCTGGATGGAAGAGGAGCGTCCTCGCATTCGCCACATGTGCCAGAGTATGCGAGGAGAGCATATCTTGCTAAGCTTTGTCTATGAGAATTCATATGAACTGGAGCAGCGTGTATCTTCGCAGACGCAGAAAGGGGTTACGGGGGCTTTCACGCGTATCTTTGATAATGATACTGTTGACGAGCGACCCACTAATCCTCGCATCCCAGCAACGCCTCCTCCTATCCATTGAAAGCAAAAGTGGTCCCACGATACGGGCACAAATTATTGATAGTTAGCTGAAGTTCTCTACAATTTGGGCAATGAATCGCCAAAACAGGTGGCAAGTGATATATCAGAGCCAAAAAGGAAGCAAATTATGAGCTACAGACGGCGGTCTGAAAACAGTTCTGTAGTGTGTCTACTCTATAGTACTCCTCAGGGGGAGATTTATGAAGAGCCGGGTTTGCAAGCGCTCGGTTTTGGAGAAATCCCGCTGCAGGAGGCTGATTTGATCCCGCTCCCAGATGGTGCGACGCTTTCAATGATGCCGAATCGTCTGGCTGTGGGGCGTAAACGCTCTGGCGAGCGACAGGTCTTGGCGAAGTCGCGTGGGTGGGTGGTAGCTGCTCTGTTGCCTATTGGCTATACCCGTACCCTGCTTCCGGCCTATGAAAAATTGCCCGATACGGACCCATTGCCCTTTTTTGGCTATAGCGCAGTTGCTGGTATGCATGGACGTCTCTATGTGGCTGCAGTGAAGACAGATGATCCACGCAAATGGCACTCACGAGCCTTTAATCGTCAAAAACTGGAGCATCTGGTGAGCGAGAAGCAGGCGGCTTATTCTGAGAATCGTATTATTGGTCAGCATGCGCATTGTGCACTAGACTACTCGTGTCCTACCGCGAGCAACCTCTTCTTTGGCCGCTGGGAAATGGCAATCGCAGTTTCACCTGGCTGCAATTCGCGCTGTATTGGCTGTATTTCAAAGCAAGAAGAAGAAGACCTAATCTCGCCTCAGGATCGCCTGACCTTTATTCCCACCGTTGATGAAATCGTCGAAGTTGCACTGCCTCATTTGGAAGGGGCTGAAGAGGCCATTGTCAGTTTTGGGCAGGGCTGCGAAGGCGAACCACTTTTGCAATGGCCTCGCATTGGGCAGGCAATTAAAATATTGCGAACTCGAACTGATAAAGGCGTAATCAACATCAATACAAATGCGAGCAATCCTCGTTGGCTCCAACATCTCTATGATGCGGGCCTGGATACCATTCGCGTCAGCACCATTTCTGGGCATGTCGAGACGTATACTGCCTACTACCGCCCGCTTGGCTATACCTTTGAGCATGTCAAAGAATCACTCAAACGAGCACATGACGCTGGACTTTATAGCTCAATCAATCTCCTCTGCTTGCCTAGCCTGATCGATCGTGAGCGTGAAGTCGAGGCCTTGCTCTTGTTTGTCAGAGAGACGGGGCTGCGGTTGATCCAGTTGCGCAACCTCAATATTGATCCCGAACTGCTCTTACCACGCATGCCGTCCCTGGATTCTATGGGTAAAGCGCTGGGGATGCGCAAAATGATCGAAATCTTGAAGCAAGAGGTGCCTGAGGTCGAGATCGGCAACTTCACGCGCCCGATCAAGCGAGTTGTTAAGCCAGTTCCTACCGTCTAGTATCAACTTTCAAAAGATGCCACTGATCAAAGCACTGAGTGTCTCTGACTTTTCACTAAGTCAAGCCAGAAGGGCTTTGGCGTTTACTGCAAATACTTTTTTGCATCTGAATCAAGGCACTCTCTAAGCTCACTCTTTTGGGGCAGTAGGGGCTTTACGGGTAAACACCAAAGCCCTATCAAGCCAGCAGATGATGTTGACAACAGCATTTAGAGACGGTATACTACTAATAGTCCAAAAACCTTAACCTAGGAAGGCTGCTACGAAAGTAACTAGGACTAGAAAAAATAAAACCGAGCCGAAAACTGACCGTATGGCAAGCTGTCTTGCTTAGATCTTTGCAAGAATAGGTTCTGCCGTCCCCTTGCGGACGGTTTTTTTCTACCCTTTTTAGACCTCAACTAATACCCCAGACTTTATCATACGATCAAAAAGCTTCCTTGCTTCTCTCCTATCACCATCTAACACATCACGGATGAAACCCGCTAGGGAGTCAGTTAGTCGAATTAGTGAATTATTCTCATCTTTTGTAACACCTTGTACCTTAGCCGTGGGGATACCCAACTTCCGCAACTCACTACTGTACTCATGCCGTTTTGTTTTACTCAATCCATCCACATAAACAACAGATGTGAAATCTTCCACAGGTTTACTTGTATTTATCGCTTTAGCAATTCCTAGAATTGTCGCTACATCATAGCCTTTTGTATTTTCATAGACAGAATATATAAAAAAGCTGTCCAAATCCTTACTGCTAAATACTTTTTTTAAATATTCTAACCTATCACCATATTCTGATTTTCTCCATTTCGTTTTGCCCTTTCCTGTTTCTTCTTCAACCTCTTCACAAAATTTTAGTAACTTATCCCTCTCTTTATTTATAACAATGACAGATACAATAAAAATTCTCCCTTTTGTATCTTGCCCATTCTCATCTACATAGCAATATAGTTTTGTCTTATCCATTAATTTTTCAATTGTTGTCCAATCAGATCCCTCGTCATGGTACATTCTTTCCTCTCAAGGTGATTTGCCGACTATTGATGCATGAACAGTGTAGCAAATCGAAGAGGATGAGTCAAGAAACTGTGACATCGTTCATGATGTTTCGGAAGTTCTCTTTTGCAGGCTGTATATACTGATACTGATGATTTCATTAAAAGCTGAGAAAAGGGAAAAGAGAGATGTATCTATCTGTGAAGCGTGCTTGGCGGTTAAGAACTGCTTTTATTTTACTGAGTGTGATTGGTATTTTGGGAATCAGTATCCCGCTATGGATGGAATATACGACGAACACAGCATTCCCGACGTTTATATATCCTCCGACAAACTCGAAGATCGTAACTGATAATTCAGTAGACCTGCTTCGAGGTAATCCTCAAGGGGCAAACGTAGCGCAGACTCCCCCGAAGATTGATTTTGGACTTGTTGATATTAATCCTCAAAGATACGGAACGGAATATGGTGCCTGGGGAAATGTTGTGTATGGGCCGGATGGGAAATATTATTTTGGGTTTGGTGATCACTCTTCCTCTCAAGGTGGGCAGAATGGATCTTTACTAGTATCCTATGATCCAATGACAAAAAAACATGAAATCCTTTTGTTTTCAAAAGACTTGTTTGGTCCAAGTGGTGAAGGCAAATGGCATGGTCGGCCAGATATAGATCCCAGCAATGGCGACATGTACTTGATCGGTTTCTATCATGGTCATGTCATTCACTATAACATTTATACAAAGCAAGCAAAGGATCTTGGTGCACCAGTTTCCGGTTCTGGCTGGCCGGAGTATACGTGGGATTGGCAAAGGCAGAGACTGTATGGGGTTGGGGATGGCCGGGGGAGTGTTCTTGTTTATGATACACAGAACAAAAAGGTGATTCATCAGGGACAACCAGTTGATTCAATAACAGGTAAGCCATTTACGTGGGATTCCCGTGCTAGATTATTGGATCGGAAAACGGGTAATCTCTATGGGACTGACTCCAGTAATCATCTGGTGAAGTACGATTCTGCAACAAACAAGTTTACTATATTAAAATCCACATTGCCATCCAGGCTTAGAGCTTGGACTAATCAGAAAGATACGGACGGAGCTTTCTGGATTTTCGATGATCGGGGAGATATCTATAAGTTTTATCCCGAACAGGACCGAATAGAATATAAGCGGAAGAATTGGGGATCAAAGGGCTGGTATACTGCCTTTTTAGAAAGGAGTCCTGGTGGCCATTATCTGTACTATAGCCTTTCTTCTCCGGCCTCTTCACAAGGACAACCAATTCTTCAGTATAATACGCAAACAAACCAAATAAAGGTGATTGCGTTTCTAGCGAACTATTATGCAAGTGTACACCACTATCAAACTACAAAAATATATGGTGGAGCACTTAGTCCAGATGGCAGTTCACTTTTCGTGATAAGTAACGGCAATATCGTGAATGGTCCACGGCTGCCATCCATGTTTGACATTCATATTACCGCCTCGGAAAGAGAATGAGGACTGTGATTGATTTATACACGCATTTTGTGATTGTTCGACATGGATACTCAGTTTTCTTTAGTAGTTGGCAAGCCTCGCATCCTACGGGGCTTGTCAAACTTGAACGGTCTTTCTTATCCCAGGAGCACTGGTTTTTTTGCCATAAATCCAGCCGACATCTGACAGAAGAAGAATTCATGTGAAACTTTTCTCTATCTCCTTCGTGACACCTCGTGTGAAAAAATAATAAGAAAGAGTTTTTTCACACTCTAGATCTTTTTAGGAAATGTTTCGTTGTTCCATAGAGCTGTGATAGGCTTGAGGTGAAAACAAGGAGAACTATAGCGGTCCTCAAACACCAAAAAGCCCAACGTATAAGCCCTCAGTATCAGAGAGTCAGGCAACAATGAGGGAGCAAAGTCCCTATCCTAGTTAAAGAGAAACGTAGACACACCTTCTTCAAACAGAAGAAAAGCCGAGCCGCGCTTGCTGTCAAGATTCCTCCTGATAGCGAAGTGTGGCTGGCAGTGTGTTATGGTCCTAAGGGGCTTGCCAGACTTGAATGGTCCCATCCCAGGAGCCAGAAGCGATTAGGTTGGTATCGGGGGACCATGCCACTGTTTCTACTATATTTGTATGTCCGTGGTAGGTGTAGGCATTGCTCCCATCAGCGGCATTCCAGACCTGCACCGTCTTATCATTGGATGCAGAGGCGATGCGCTTACTATCGGAAGACCAGGTCACTGCATTTACTACATTTGAATGTCCTTGGTAGCCGTAGATATTGTCTTCCGTCTCAGGGCTCCATACACGCACCGTATCATCATAGCCCCCAGAGGCAATACGCGTGCCATCGGGAGACCATGCCACGGTATTCACTGCATCTGAATGCCCATGGTAGGTTTTGACATTACTGCCAGTCGTGGCATCCCAGACCTGCACTGTATCATCTCGTCCACCAGAGGCAATACGCGTACCATCGGGAGACCATGCCACGGTATATACTTGGCCTGAATGTCCTTGGTAGGTGTAGATCTGACTTCCGTCAGCAGCGTTCCAGACCTGTACTGTCTTATCTGCGGAGGCGGAGGCAATGTGCTTGCCATCGGGGGACCATGCTACGGCATAGACAGTATCTGAATGTCCGTGGTAGCTGTAAGCATTACCACCATTAGTAGCATTCCAGACTTGCACTGTCTTGTCATTACTTCCAGAGGCAATGCGCTGACCATCGGGGGACCATGCCACAGCATAGACGGTATCTGAGTGTTCTTGATAGCTGTAGGCGTCGCTGCCATCAGTAGCATTCCAGACCTGCACGGTGTTATCGGAGGCTCCAGAGGCAATGCGCTTTCCGTCCGGTGACCAAGCTACCGAGTATACTGTCCAGGAATGCCCTGTATACGTATAGCGAAGTTGTGAATTGGATGGTCGTAAAGCAACTATCTCCCAAATAATCCCTCCTACTATCCCCGTTGCAGCCAGACCAATGAGAACTTGCCTACGGGTGAATTTTTGCCGAGGGGCTGAGCTAGGAGAAAAGGGTTGCTTTGGTGCAGTAGGTACAATCTTAGAAGGCTGGGGGCTAGCCAGGGTGTTGGCCTCAGTGGCGATGATGAGGATAGAAGGGTCTGGTTCGGCCAGGACGTCGGTCTCTGCCATAGTGGAGGCTATCGCAGGTTCAAGTTCTTGATGGGTATTGATGTCAGCGACGATAGTAGTAGTAGCAGAGTCGGGTTCTTCAACTAGGGTGTTAGGGTCAGCAACCGCAGGCTGAGATTCAAGGTG
>DASYAN010000380.1:0-4093 GCA_036501345.1 Ktedonobacteraceae bacterium | reverse complement strand
TTGAAGGAAAGAATAATCGAACCAAAGCTATGATGAGACAAGCCTATGGATATCGCAATCGCTATAATCTTCGCATGCGCATTTTACTTGGAGCTGGCACCTGAATGGGAGACCACTTTCACCCGGAAGGATAGAGAGCCTGACTAGATGCAATAGGAGTGTATTTTACTTCTAAAGCTCGATATGTTTGTTCAAAGCGTTCAGCAAGAGTAGGCAGATGCAAGCGAGCTACTGCAACCAGTTCACTAGGCGAAAACTCATCAACTATCACTTCTACATCGCGAAATGGCATAGGCTCATTGCCATAGGGTGAGGTGATATTGAGCCATCGATCTGCCAATTCTTTGGAATCGCGGCAGGTGATAATGAGCGTTGCGAGCGGCTTTTGATGCAATTGTGCTTCTTGTTCCCAGAACCATATCAAGAGTCTTCTCAGTGCTCTTCGATCAGGCTCTTGGAAAGCCTCATCGACTGCATCGAGGCCAAGGACAAAAATAGGGTGGCCTCCTGATGAATCCTTCATACTCGCTCTACGAGCAATCTCCAAGCGATCCAGAATCTGCTCAGGCTGCTGTAGAGAATACCAAGGATGACTGGTTGGCACATGTGTCCAGGCACAGAACAGGTGAGCTAGAAAATCTTTCTGTACTAATCGGGAGGGAGACAGGCTATAATATCTTCCCAGTCGTTGAGGTAATTCAGAGGTAAAACAGTCATCCATCCATTGCCACAATACTGCTGTCTTCCCATTTCCTCCTACTCCACTCAAGACAACAAACGCATGTTGCTCTACTAAGTCTGAGAGTTGCTTATGAATGGTTTGGCGGAGTAGCAGCGGTTGCGCACCAAGATGAAAAGACTGCGTAAAAAGCGTGGTTAAGTGCCGTTGACTCTCCTTCACGATGATCTCAGGAGTTACAGCATGGGCTGTCTGACAACCTGTAAATATCTCGATTAGCATTTCCTTGGTGATGACAGGCTCTCCATAGTAACGTGGGTTGGTAGCTTTCAGAGCCAGGTCTCCAATGCCTTTGCGAATGCCTGCGTCAATCTCTGTGTCACTGCAACCAAAGCGGCACGCAAATTGTCGCAGGCCCTCTTCCCAATAGCGTTCTGGAAGCGATGAGGTCACATAAAAAGGTAGGTGATATGCGTCAGCTATTTTTTGTGCATCGCTGTTGAGTGGTCGGTTTGTTAGCAAGGAATATCCGGTAACGTGTTGCCCACAATTAAGAGCTTTCTCTTGGCTTGCTTGGAGACGTGAGACGATATTGTTCATATCATATTTCGTAATTGGTCGATGAGGCGACTGACTACAATACTTGAATTGTATGAGAATATATCCTGGCAGCTCACCATGAAACACATCTCTGATAGAGACATCTTGGTCCTGATCTTCGTAGCGTATTTCGCCATCTTTGGCAAAGCCAAGCAACATTTCAAGATCACCTTTATTGGTGGGTGAGTCATGATATTCTTGAAAAGCATCTGCCTTGAGGCCTAATGCTCCTACCGTCTGGTACAAAAATCCGCCTAGTGCTGTTAAACCGCCGTCCATATATTTCCTAAAGTCCTTTTTAAAATATCACATATCCTTCCAGTCATCGATATGGCATTTGCCCACTGTTCTATAGGCCAACTTCGATTCTGCCTGTCATCTATCATAAGGAATTTTTGATCCGAAATGATGCCTTGTTGCACGATAGTGAGAATCAGTAGGCGTGGCTCTGACGACCAGAAAATGTATCTATCAGGACTGGTATTGTTTGTATGTGCAGAATTTGTATCCTCGATGGATTCTCTGTCATAGCGCTACTTGCTCTCCAGATCGGTTACTTGAGGAAAATCTTCTTTGACTTGGTTCATAATCTGAGTATAGATAGCCCGCCTCTCCTCTGGGTCAGTGACATGTTCACGCCTGATTCTTTGCTGGGCAAGACCCTAGCAAAATGCTCAAGCCTCCAGATTTATGTCACTGCTTGGATGATGACCCCTCCCACAAAGGCTCAAAAGCAGTACGGATACTTAGCCCCTCCATCTCTTGAAAATTGAAAGGTCGTGGATCTGGTATCTCCCCAGCCTCAAAAGCTCTCATGAGTTCATGTATCTGCTTTTGGACACGCTTGCTATGAGGATAATAAACCCCACCAGCAATAATACGGGGGATTTTAATACGACGATGCAATCGTACTATTTCTGTTCGCTCTAAAAGCTTTTGCAAATCATCCTCACTGAGGGCCCAGGCCAGATCATATTCTGTTTGAGATACATCTATTTTTATATCAAGCAAATTTCTATTAACAGCACCGTCAGAAGCTCTTACAAGACTATACACACCACCAGTCGCTTGTCCTATGCAACCTCCAAATAAACCACGCACATCAACAACAGCCGTCATAGAGAGAACTGGAATAATCTCACCATCAAGGATAAAATTCCACTGGGCGGGCAGTTCAAGCGATACCTCATGCCCTCCGAGAGGTAACACTGATTCATCGCTCATCCATTTTTCCCAGACAAGATCACCTAACGAACCACATAAGTTTCCGTTATTGTCATAAAAAGGTGCTTGCAATAATGAATATGTTTTAGATGGGGCAATCACGTACACAGTGACTATCTGGCAAAAAAGGTACAAAATAGAGTGGAATGCTTCAACTACAGAAGCACGGAGAGCTTCCGCTGTGAGGTTTTTTAAGGTAAAGATTTTAATACCATCTAAAGCAGCATGTTCAATGGCGCCTTTTGTATATCCACTTGCCGAAACAAAAATGCCATCACGGATACCCACATGGTCAAGTTTTTTGGCAAAAACATCTATCTCAGGAGCATCGATTGGTCGCTGTTCGTTCTTGCACTCTATGGCTATTTGAAATGGGTGCCCAGCAATATCTTTCGTAAGTAGAATGTCGATCTCTCTTTTGCCACCAATTGTAGTATGTATTACAGGAAGAAATATATTTCTCTCTACTTTTACACTTGTGTCGGGATACTTGTGCATGAGAGCGACGATACGTTCAACAATTTTACCTTTATCTATGGAAGAAAGCTTTTTTGATTGCCCATCTTGATGAGAGGAAGCTTCTTCTTGCACTGGACACCTCACTTACTCGTTTTTGTGCGAAGAATAAGTCTATAATAGCACTGTTGTTCTATTAACGCAAGACTTCTGCGAGCAGAAAAACAAAACAGGAACAAGCTGCTCTCTCGTCCTACAACATTGGCTATCTGAGAGTTAGCTCTAAATGGCTTGCTTGGCATTTTCATCGATCAGAACCGAAGCCCTGGCATGGACCCTCGCTCACTCTGTGGTCACTGATCGCCTGTCGCATTTAGGAGTCAGAGAACGTTCAAGCTTCTGATTATATGGGCATTTATTGGGCATCTCAACTTAATTGGATAGAGGAATGTGTGATATCAAATCCTACGAATCACTATACCAAAACAAGGCAGTGTTTCTGGAGGTTAACGAATGCTCACTCCAAAACAACAGTGACCCACCGGAGTTGATATGAGCAGCAGGATGACAGGTTTCACAGTACACAAACGTGTATGCATGGGGCGTAACAGGTACCTCCGTGAGTTGCTCTGATCTTGTCGAGTCAGAGGGCGTACAAGGTGCCCTTATATTAATGAAAGCAATGCGCTGAATTGGCTTCCCGTCTCAAAAAAGGGTGTTGCTACATGTAGCAACGGTGTAGCAACGCCCACGAATTTGTGCGAAAATTAGCGAACCTCAGCGAATAATAAAGGGGGAATTTGAGCTTGGGAAGGACCTCAACGAACGTCAGAGAAGGGGTTATGCCGGTGGAGAGATTCGAACCCTCAACCCTTGCAGGACCTGTTTTTGAGACAGGCGCGTATACCATTCCGCCACACCGGCTTATTACTATCAACGAGTCCTATAATATCGCATCCACAACGCGAAGTCAATAGTCCGCATTCCCTCATCCAGGGTCTGTGAATGATTGAAGGCAAACCTCTATTGAGACGTATGCCCATGGAACCAATTTCTACATGAGAATCAAAGGCTCCAAAAACTGGTAAGATAGAACCCTTGTCATCAATCTTAGCAGAAAGGGAGTCTATCCTA
>DASYAN010000379.1:0-12019 GCA_036501345.1 Ktedonobacteraceae bacterium | reverse complement strand
TTGAAGGAAAGAATAATCGAACCAAAGCTATGATGAGACAAGCCTATGGATATCGCAATCGCTATAATCTTCGCATGCGCATTTTACTTGGAGCTGGCACCTGAATGGGAGACCACTTTCACCCGGAAGGATAGAGAGCCTTGCATTTTCTCAACTACTTGGTCTATCCATGAACACGGTAAAGAACTGGTGCCAGGGCAAGCGGATACCGGAAATGGATATGCTTTTACGGCTCTGTTATCGACTGGATCTCTCTTTGTGTAAGGTGCTGTTTCAAGAAGGAGAAATGCCTCATCCATCTCTAGAAGATCCTGTGCCAGAAGCCCTCTTCCCATCAAGAAAACGAACGGCTATCGACAAGATGCATGTATCTCAGGTATTAGAGCAGGCCGCAGACGAATTTGAAAATCCTCCTCCTTCACTGAAAGAAGTGGGCGAGCGGCTTGGCTATCAGCCCACGACCTTGTACAAGATCAATCGAGCCGCCTGTCACGCGATTGCAGATCGATACGCAGGCTATCGCCGAGAGCTTCGAGAAAAACGATTGCAAGGATATCGTGAAGAAATCAGACAGATTGCACTGCGCCTTAAGGCTGAGCAAATGGCTTTTACTCGGAGACATATCAGTCGTTATCTGACACAACCTGCCATTTTGCGTGATCCGAAAGTACGTGAACTTCTGCGAGAAGTTTGTCACGAGGTAGAAGAGGGCATCTCTCTGTAGTTTCTAAGTAACCACAAGTGGAGGAGTCCTTATGGAAGAATCATTTCCATCGCCTAAGAGGAGTACTTGGCAGAAAAAACTTCTTTGGCTGGGGCTAGGCATTTTTCTTCTAAGCGTTTTATTTACTTGTAACTATCGTATCCCTATTTCAGCTCCACCGCCTTGTAGATTTACACATAAAACGTCGTTCGCAGGCTCTATGACGGATCAAGAATCAAAGACTTTAACGGTCAGTTTCTATGGAGAGAATTTTGATTGCAAAACACATGTGCAGCTTGCTATCGTGAATTTCGATATTAGCCCTTCAGACAATGTGCAGGAAGTTTCTATCCTCGGGCAACAAACGACACAAATTAAGTGGGTTCTCCATCCAAAGAGCCAAGGAAAATTTAGTTATGTTGTTTCCTTCCCAGATAGTCAAGCTCTTCACGCTGACGAATCTACTGTCACGGTCACCAATGATGCTGGATTTCCCGCATGGGTAACTGGTATTCTTGCACCTTTGGCCGGACTAGTTTTTGGTCCCTTGCTCACAATCCCTTATTGGATTGACAAGTGCTCAACATGGATCAAAAAAAGGAAGGGAAAACAAAAAACTCAAGTAGGAAAGGCACGAAAAAGGACCAAGAAGAGATGATTCTAGTCTAAGTGAGTGCAAAGACAGAGGAGGTTAAGCTGAATGAAGGAACCATTGGACTTGATCTCTGCGAGTTCCAAAGTAGTAAACTAATATGGTCTATGAGCGGCGCAAAATCGTTGATTCCAGAGAGAGTAAATGAAAATCCGTTAAAGAATTTTCCAAAAAAAGCATATCTTGGCCGCTGCGGCCATTTTATGCTTTGTGTCACAGAATAAAGAAGGGGGAGGAGTCGAGCAGGGGGTAAAGGGCATGGATAGAATCCGCCATTTCCATATGGCCACCGGGCAAATACAGCGCATGGCGAGCATTATGTGACTCAGCCGGGTCACAGCGAGATTGCAAGCTCGACTCCCTATATTATTAGTGTACAACGAGAAGCAAGAGGCAAGCTGTGTAATACTGCTTGCCTTCGTCTATTCTGCCTGGTTTAGTTGCTTATTGTCTCATTCTATGTCTGAGAAGGCTAGAGCATCGTGCGTCCTTTTGAGCGAGGTAGAAGCAAGAAACCAATTACCATACTCACACCTAGACAGATAAGCTCTAGGATTACTGCCCCAGCGCCATTAGAACTTGCGAGTGCTAAGTTGAGGATGAGCCAGAAGACCCAGTTCATGATAGCACTGGTGCCAAACGTACCTAGAGAGCGCCGATTAGCGATATAGAAAACCCCAATGGCACCAAAGATGCCAAAGATAGCTCCACCAGGGAATAATCCTATGCCAAAGAGCAGATAGCAGATGATTGAACTACTGATAGCTGCTAGCAGGTAGATGGCGACGTAGCGTACCTGTCCATAAAAGATTTCTACGCCTCGGCCAATGAAAAACAGGGAGAGCATACCGATTAAAAACGGTAAGAGAGTGCTGCCCATATCACCCGGCGGGTAAAGAAAAATGCCCGTCACTAGACGCCAATATTCCCCTGTTCTTATAGGATAGCCTAGCATATCGTAGAGAGATGGAGCGATCTGTACAAGAAGAAACAGAACGACATTGATGGCAATGATCACATTTGTCACAAAACCGGGGTTCTGATTCAGGAAAAAGCGTGTGCGGATCATCTGACGACGTCCAGTATTGAGGCGTGACCAGCTTGGAATAGTTTCTCGTTCAGATACCTTGGCTTCATTTTGTCTGTTGTAGGACTGCTCTTGCGTTGCGGAGTCGTGGCTGGCAGTGGAGGGAGTTTCTATCGCTGGGAAACACTTGTCAAAACGGCCTCCATAGGAGAGCCGCGTGGCCCGTGCACGGGCCAAATTGGCATCATAGTCTTGTCCGTTGGCACGCAAGAGATAAGAACGGAGCGCATGAAGGTAGGGAATGCTGGGATCTTCGCTGATAGCAGCATCTACGTTTTGTAGGGCTCCTTCATAGCGGCGATCAAGCAGGTCGAGCAAGGCCTGAGCAATTTTCGCTTCGATGCCACCATGGGGTTGTAATTCGAAGATTTTGTTGCATGCCATACGGACGATGGCATAGTCGCCAAGTGCCAGATTTGCCTCTGCTAATCCCAGGTGTATAGCTGGGTCATTAGGCTCGAGTTGTGCGCCATGTGCATAGGCAATGGCGGCTTCGCGTCCCTGTCCCTGAGCCAGCGCAACTCGGCCTTGTTCCAGGTAACTTTGGAGATCGGTTTGAGCTTCCACGAGTTATCCTCCCGGTCTAGAATCTCATTATTAGAAAATCGCATCACAAAAGCAGACTTCCGGCTACGATTTTGGTCCATTAAGATATAAAGCAATGATTACAAGGAATAGTGTACCTACAATTGTCAATAATGCCAAAGGCCAGCGTGCCGAAAGACGATGGCTATCAATCAACATGTTATCGGCAGATACTTTATAATAAGGCATAAACCACCAGCCAAGGAAACAGCCGCTGATCAAGCCTCCAATGTGTGCATAGTTATCGACATTGGGAATAACTAGGCCCAGACCAAGGTTAAACCCGACAATCACGATCAATTCAATGATGGCTGGAATGCCTTGCCAGTTCATTGCTCGGCGATGCATCAGGATGAAGATACTATAGGCACCCACCAGACCAAAGAGAGCTCCCGAGGCCCCGACGCTAATCTCATGGGGAGCAAAATAGAAACTGGCAATTGTGCTTATCACTCCGCTGACTAGATAGATGAAAAGCAAGCGTATGTGCCCTGCAAGCCTCTCTAAATAGATACCCAGGAAGAGCAAGTTGAGCATATTCAACCCGACATGTAAAGCATTGACGTGCAAGAAAATGGGGGCGATAAAGCGCCAGTACTGTCCCTGTATAATAAGAGTATTATACTTCGCTCCATCAGTAATTAACACCTTGGTGATAGCCTGATCATCCTGGGATTGAATAATAATAGCATTATGGATGATATGCATAAGAATATCCCGTGTGCTATGTGCTCCTACCGCTAAGGCTGCTTGAGAGGCAGTGAGAACCCACAGGATGGTTGTAATGGTGACGATACTCCAAGTGATCCAACTGATCCGTGTTAGCCCTTGTTGTGTGTGGTGTCGAGCGAATGCTGCTTGATAACTCATCTTTGCGTGTTGAGTACGCACCATTGCCCCTTTTGAGAAGGAGAGATTCTGCAAACTTACCCTCATACTATATTTTTTGCCTGTCAGGTCAGACCTTTGCCTTTATTCTATAACGTTCTTGCTCTTTAATACGTTCTAATTGGTTGAATGTAGCAGATTGTGTGAGGAAATTCTCTGTAGTCCTAGCGATCTGTGCCATAGGACTTTCCGACAGTCTGATCCCGACAGATAAGCTTTGGAGACGGTATACAAGTATTCTTGTGCATGCGTATAATGAAATAGAATTACTTCAAAAATTTCAATATTGGGAGGCGCACTATGCAGACAGCAAAGCGATTTGTCCTAATTGTGTCGGTGATCCTAGCAGTATTACTCGTTGTAGGTCTCATACTAGCAGCCATCTTCAAGGTATTACTAGATGTACTTTATGTTTTCTTAATTATTCTAGCACTTCTCATGATTGGTGCAACGCTCTTTCAAATCTTTTCAATCATGGCACTTATGCGTACGATCAAAACTGTACGTGATGAGATGAAACCGTTAGTAGCGTCGGTTCAGGAGACTGTCGGTATCATGAAGGATACAGCGCAGACAGCAGGGCGTACGGTTTCAACGATCGGTCAAACAACAAAATTGACCTCCGAATTTGCCCTAGCCCCCGTTATTCATACGGTGGCATCTCTAGTGGCTGTGCAAGGGATGATGCGTGTATTCCTGGGTAAAGGGCATGCTCGGAGCCGTGCGGAACGGCGGCGCGAACAACAAATGGAGGCGATGCAAGAAAATCGTGAAAAAGGAGGAGAATAATGCCAAGTTTAGTGCTTGCTGCAAATCCCGTGCTAGCAATGCTGGGGCAGATCGCTGCCATCGTGATCTGCCTATTTGTGCTGATTTTTGTCCTGCTAGCAGTGGCCTTTAATGTACTGATGACGTTTGCGATGGCGTGGGTACGTGAGAAAGTAGATCTTATTAAGATGCTGCGACCCACAGTCGAGAGTATCAATAAAGCTACTGAGTTGGTGAGTCAAGGTGGAGCACCGACTATGAATGAGAATATAATTGTACGTGCTGTTGCTTCTCTGCCGACCAATGTACATGCTATAGATAAAAAGGTAGAGCAATCTACAGATCGTGTTGCTAATGCAGTAATCGAGTTTCGCGCACGTACGGTGCAGGCGAAAACGGTACTTAAAGCGTTTCTCTTGCCTGATTTGATGATGCGCAAACCCGCTATTCTAGCCAGTGATGGGGCACCCGAACTCAAAGGGACCGATGCTTGGCAGGTCATTGAGGAGCAGACATCTCAGCGTACAGAGGAAGCAGCAGCCAGTGCAGGCTCTACTCATAGCGTTTGATAATGATCAAGTAAGAGATGTTCCATCTCAATGAGTATCTCAAACGGTTCAGGCGTTTCCAGCGTAACGCCCGATTATACCTTATAAGTGCTGCATTAAGCGGTGTTTCTACTGGGATTATCCTGGTCTTATACAATCTCTACCTGCAGTCTCTCGGCTATGGGACGGACTTCATTGGCCTGATCTTGTTTATGGGGACAATTGGTGTGGGTCTGGCAATCTTCCCAGCAGGTGTCTGTATCGATCGTTTTGGCGGTAAAGTGATCCTGATCTGGTCGAGTGTGCTGATTGGTATTGCTGGGATTGGACAAATACTTCTACCTACGCTCGTTCCTCTGCTAGTAACCACATTTGTTGCAGGCATTAGTGGTGCATTTGTGCTGGTAGTAAATGCACCATTTCTGACGACGCACAGTCTCCCTGCAGAACGTTCCGAGCTCTTTAGCCTGAATATCGTCGTGACCCTGATGACTGTTGTACTGGGAGAGATATTAGGTGGTGCCTTGCCGCTCTGGCTTCGCAGTATCCCATGGCTGATGACTTCCCTGCCTGCTTGGTGCGCATGGATGCTAGTGCATAATCCCGAGCCGCGTTCCTATCAGCTGGCGTTACTCTTTGCTGGTGTGATCGCCGTGCCAAGTTTTATACCGCTCTTGCTGATGCAGAATGATCGTCCTGGGCCTAAGCAAACAGCTTCAGTACACCCTCTCTCTCGTTTGCGTGACTCGGTGGTGCGCACTATGAACTTGGTAGTAACTGCATGGGAACAGAGGTTTTCCATACGCACAATCTTTGGTAGCCCTCTGTTTGCTCTGGTGATGATACAGGCCTTGATTGGGCTGGGAGCGGGATTATTTATACCGTACTTCAATATTTATTTTGTGAAGCACCTAGGAGCGTCCTCAGCCCTCTTTGGAGTGATTGATGGGTGCGCCAATCTGTTAAATGCCCTGCTCGCCCTGTTGGCCCCCTGGCTGGTATTGCGCATAGGTAAAGTAAGGACAATTCTGTTTCCACGGCTGTTGAGTTTGCCAATCATGTTGATTATTGGCCTGACCAGTTTTCTTCCTCTGGCTGCAGTGCTATACCCTATGCGGCAAGGTTTGATGGATATGTCCCAAGGCATCTTACAGGTTTTTTCAATGGAAGCTGTTCCACAGCAGCGTCGTGGTCTGGCAAATAGCAGCTATCAGGCCGCCTCCCAGGTGGCATCAGCATGTAGTGCGCCCATTGGCGGATTAATCATCGCCCACCAGGGTTATGTAGTCGTCTTTGTCTGTGCAACGATACTTTATTCCCTGGCATTGGCTGCGATCTGGCTACGGTTTGGTAAGGGGAATGATCATCATCCCCCTTACCAAACCACCTACAAAGTTTAGTCAAGCTTTGAGTCAGTGAGGTGAGCTTCTACATGCTCAGGCTGAGCAGGTTCGTATGCGCTAGCTGCAGCCCTCTTACTGGCAAGTTCGCGCTCTAGAGCCTCCAGCTCCGATCGTTTCTGTTCCAACAGATTTTGCTCTTGAATATGCTCTTTTCCCTTATCTGTATCTTCTATTTCTTTCATTCCTTTTTTAAAGGAGTTAATACTTTTCCCAATACTAGCCCCTATTTCTGGCAATTTCTTGGGACCAAAGATCAAAAGGGCAATGACTAAAAGGAGAAGAAGTTCTGGTAAACGGGCACCGATTGGCATGATGTATGTATCCTTTCTTATTCTTCTATCGCTTCTTGCTTAACAAAGAAGCGGATGAAGATGATTGTCAATTCATAGAGCAGCGACATTGCCGCACCCAGGATAAATGGGCTGTAAGGATCTGCGCCTGGTGTAGCAAAGGTAGCAACAACCCACATAGAGACGTGGGCTACCGCACGCTTTCTCTGCAGTGTTTCTTTTGATACTAGACCGACTCTTGCCATAAAGGTCAGGACTAATGGCAGTTCAAAGATCAGTCCGAAGATCAAGATAAAAATGGCCACAAATGTAAAGTAGCTACCTGCAGTTACTAGTGGTGTGAAACTGTCGGCGGCAAAGTTAATCAACCATTGTACCGGATAGCGCAAAACGACATAGGCTAGGCTAATACCCATGAGAAAGAGTGCAATGCCGATAAAAATGAAAGGTACCGCATTCTTCTTTTCATGCTCGTATAGTCCTGGAGCAATGAAGGCCCACGTCTGGTAGAGTAGCACTGGCAGTGCCAGGATAACACCAGCCACGATTGAGATGAGCAGGTAGGTGGTGAAACCTTCCGTCAGGCCAGTAACAATGAGTGGGTGCCCTGTTTTGAAACCCAAAGTATTAGCTGTATCTGGTAGCGGTGCTTCTAGGAACTTGATGAGCCAGTCCCTGAAGATAAAAGCAATGGTGGAACCAATAACAACCGCAATCAGCACCTTGAAGATGCGCCAGCGCAGTTCCTCCAGATGATCCACCAGGGACATACTGGTTAGACCTTCTTCGTCATCATTCTCCTGCTGTTGGCTGGTGCTATTGAGTATGTCTAGAGAGTCTTGCATATCCATCCTATTTGCCGTTATATTTCCCTAAGGCTAGCGGATCGCTGCCTGTACTAGTTTGCTTGCAATTCTGCGTCTGTATGCTCGCTGGACCCTTCCACAACCTGCGCGGCTTCGTAGGCCTTCAATGTGGCCTTTTTACTAGCAATTTGGCGCTCCAGTGTCTGCAGTTCCAGGCGTTTGAGTTCTAAGGTTCGCTGTTCTAATAGAGCTGCAGTCCCATCTACTTCTATGCCTTCTGTAGCATCTTTTATGCCATTTTTAAAAGATGAGACACTTTTACCGATAGCAGCGCCTATCTCCGGCAATTTTTTAGGGCCGAAGATCAAGAGTGCGAGCACAAAGTAGATAATGAGGTCCCCTAGGCGAAATCCGAAAGGCATGATGTGCTCCTTTCTGATATACGTATCTCATATAAAAAGCAATAGCTCAGTGTGGTTGGAAAAGCAATAGACGTATGTAAGTCATAGCTTTGCCTCAGATCAGGGAAATGCTGATTGTATGTTATCTGTGCTAGAGAAAGCGGTCTCTAAAATGTCCAGACTAGCCCCTAGAATACCGAGACCAGCGGAACTGATAGCAACCAACTTGACTGCCCGACGGCGATTCATACGGTATGTGCGTATATTGGCCGCTATACGTTCTTGCTGTTGCCTAACTACTGCTTCATGTCCTACCGAGGAGACGAGCCGCTGTTCTAGTGGCGCTGGTGTGGGTGCAGTGTGCCCGTAGTGACGGAGCAGCAAAGTTTCGATTGAGTCATTATGCATAGCTTCTCCCTGTTGAGAGCGGGTACCGAGTCATCGTCAAGTGGGACAACGTATCATTCTTCGTTGACTGAGCACTATCTTTACCCATCTGGTGTTTGTCAGCATCTTGGTAAGACTCTGTTGCCATACTTGGTGTTGTATCGATAATCTGTTCGCTGCTCTCATAGTTATACACTTGCTGGAACTGTTTGCGTGCCCGTGTGAGCCGCTGGCGGACCGCTGGCTCTTTAAGATCAAGCAAAGCTGCAATTTCAGCAATGGAGAGACCACCAATGATCGAGAGAAGCAAGCAAGTGCGCATGACTTCTGGTAACTTTACTAGTGTGCGATGGACGGCTTCCTGCTCAGCGATCAATTCAGCTGGGTCATTCGCTGCGTTGGCTCCATAGCCGCCGGGTTGCAAGGGAGCAGCTTGCTCATGAATAGCTTCGGAACTGTAATCTCTCGTCTCGGCGGTTCCCTGTGCATCCTGACGTTTTCTCTCTTGCATATGCGAAAATGGAATGAAACGGAAGAGAGCCTGCCGACGGCGTTGCATCCGCACAGTATTGAGCGCAATACGCAAAAGCCAAGCTTTGGCATGAAAATGCGTCCCACTAGTTGCGCGGGCTGCATCAAAACCTTTCAATGCCTGGACAAAGGTATCCTGGGTAAGATCCTGGCTTTCCTCCCAACTGCCAGTCAGGCTGTAGATAGTATGGAAAACCAGCTTATAGTATTCATGAATGAGCGCCTCTACCGCTTGGTCTGCAGGCATAGTATCCACACAACACTCTTTTCGTTCATACCGGGTGTATTTATTTTGGTCCGGCTCTGTTAATGAAGATGCACGAAAGTAGAAGTTTGTGACAATGAAAATTGACTCATGTAGCAAAATATATACAAGTGGGATCACAGAAGATGGATGGAGAGATGGGCGACCACACGGTCGCCCTGTTGGCGCTCAAGATTTAGGAGGTACTGAGCGCCTCACTGGGACGCTGTTAGCGCAAGTGCTCTTCGATATACTCCTCGGCATCTTGCACTGTTGTGATCTTCTCTGCATCTTCGTCAGAGATTTGCACCTGGAACTCTTCTTCGAGAGACATAATGAGTTCAACAAGATCAAGAGAATCAGCATTGAGATCTTCAACGAAAGAAGCGCTAGACACAACCTCGCTTTCATCAACACCAAGCTGATCAACGATAATTTTTTGCAGACGCTCATGAATAGACGCCATTATTTCACCTCACTTTCGGCTTTTGGGATGGGCTGCTGCTGGGCCCGATTAAATATCGTACCGAGGACCCCATTGATGAAGCGGCTAGAGGTTTCGCTGCCAAAGGATTTGGCAAGCTCTACCGCTTCATTAATTGCGGCCTTGGCTGGTACAGTATTATTAAACAGAATCTCGTAGATTGCAAGTCTGAGAATATTTTTGTCGATACGTGCCATCTGCTGCAAGGGCCATTCCCGTGCTGCGCTCTGGATATGCGCGTCGATATCGGCAAGATGATCACGCACGCCCAGGACGAGTTCTTCAGCGTATTCTACAACCTTGGGGTGCAGATTGCGCTCCAAGGCATGGCGCTGCAAGATCTCTGTGGGGGAATGATTGGCAATATCGTATTCGTAGAGTGTTTGCAGTGCGATCATTCGCGCTTGTCTGCGTATCCCTGGCATAGTTTCCTCGAATGGTTCCTGCTATTGATCAGATTCTGCTCTGGTAGCAAAACTTGATGGAATATGACAACTATCGAACAGGTTTGATATGATTACGGAACTGGACCAGCTCCTTGTTATAGTGCTCAGGCACACGGATTGCGTTAGCATATCAGACAACATCATGGATGTAGATATTGACTTCTCGTACTTGCATGCCTGTCATATTTTCAAGTGCTGAAGCTACTTCTTCTTGAAGGGAAGTCCCAACTTCGACAATATTGCAGCCAGCACTGACGACAATATACAGGTCTGCTGTAACTGTGCTATCTTTAACGGTTAATTTAACTCCCTGCCTGAGTGTTTCTCTTCCGAGAAGATGAGACCACTGGTCGCTGGCCTGGGCTATGCGCACAACTCCTGGAATTTGTAAGGCAGTATTAATCACGATAGTTGAAAGAACTTGTCGGGCAACACGTACTACACCGATCGGTTGCGATTCGACTGCCATAAAAAATCCTTTCTGAGGACCCATCTCGGTGAAGAGATGAAAAGAAAGGCTTGCCTGTAGGCAGGACTTTCTCGTGTGACTGCATCCTACTGCAAAGATAGGCCTTTTTGGGATTAGTGTCAAGTACTCTCTACTTTATTACCAGGAAAGCGGCGTAACCCCCCAGATTTACCTGTGGGAATATAAGCCACTAAGAAAACACTTGATAATCAGTGCGATACACCATAGAATAAAACTATACAATTGCAGATGTGAGAAGTGGATAGTGTTTGCAAGATTCCAAATAACCCCAATCCTTATTGGAGCAATCCTGCCTCTCGGACGAATGCCGCCGCTTTTTCAACTTCTGCTACATTGCCAATATTGATGATCTTGGCACCACGGGCAATGCGTTTGATCATGCCCGCCAGCGCACGACCTGGGCCGATTTCAAAAAAGGTTGTGATGCCGACACTTGTTAAATACTCGATAGTGCGTACCCATTGGACAGGTGTTGCAAGTTGCTGAGCAAGCTCGTTGCGTAAAGCTATGCTCTGGGTCAGCGGTGTAGCCGTTATATTGCTAATGATTGGGATGACGGCATCGTGAATATCAGCGTTGATAATGAAGCGTGCCAGTTTGTCAGCTGCCGAAGCCATGATGGGTGAGTGAAAGGCTCCACTGACGGAAAGAGGGATGGCTCGTGTGGCTCCACGTGCTTCGGCCAGTGCGGTGGCCACTTCTAGTGCACGCAGATCGCCAGAGATAACGATTTGCCCAGGAGCGTTGTAGTTGGCAATGGTGACTTCGCCTTCTCCTGCTTGTGTCGTTGTGCCAAGCGTTGCTTTGATCTGCTGTGTTGCTTCCCTACAAATCTCTTGCAAGATCTCCTCATCCATACCGATAATAGCGGCCATCCCTCCTGGACAGGCTGTTCCGGCCTCGTGCATCAAGCGTCCGCGTTCGCGAACCAGATAGGCGATATCTTTAAGGTTGGCCGCTCCAGCGGGGACGAGCGCAGTGGCCTCCCCGACGCTGTGTCCTGCAGTATAGCTGGGGATCAGCGGTAACGACCAATGCGAGTCGTGGGAAGAGAGGGATTCTTGAAAGGCAGCGAGATAAGCTAAACTGACTGCCACAATTGCTGCTTGGGCATTGATTGTTGAGCGCAAGGTGTCTTCAGGCCCGTCAAAGCAGATTTCGCTCAGCGGAAAACCAAGGGTTTCATCAAAGGTTCTGAAGACGTTCCTAGCAGCCTCTGATGCCGCATAAATATCTGCTCCCATCCCTACAACTTGACTACCTTGCCCTGGAAAAAGAAAGGCGACTTGTTTCGTCATTTCGTTTC
>DASYAN010000378.1:0-7452 GCA_036501345.1 Ktedonobacteraceae bacterium | reverse complement strand
GTAGCTGCTAAAAGCCTCTTTCATAGCTATCTCTCCTGCAAAGTTCCTTGCCTCTGTCAACCAACAGTTTTTTTATCGTCTGCTGGAGACTTCATTCATGTCAGGGTACACTACCCAGAATGAAAAAAGAATGTCTTGGATTGAGCATGACATTTCATTGACATGCATTACTTTAAGGATAGCTAGTAGAGCCGCTATTTGCTAGGGACAAAGGGGACATCTTGAGGACAAAAAAGGACATCTTGAAGAGGCAAAAAGAGGACACTTTGTCAGAGTATAACTATTGAGAATGAAAAAAGAATGTCTTGGATTGAGCATGACATTTCATTGACATGGATTACTTTAAGGATAGCCAGCAGAGCCGCTATTTGTTTATGAATGGCTATGTGGTGAATGTCCCTTCACTGGCTCCATTGACCAGATCGGTATCCAGCACACGTCGACTCCACCCCCTTCGCTATGCGAGAGGGTTCCCGATCTGTCACCCGCTGTGGAGCATGTGGTATTCAAAGCCCTGGCTAAGGACCCGAACCAGCGGTGTGAAAATGTCACCGCCTTCGCAAACGCTCTGCAAGAAGCTTGGGAAGAAACTGCATCGACATCTCCCAAGAGTTCGATGCTACCACCATCGTCATCAGTATTGGAAAATTTGTTCGTGTTCGACGAGATGTCAACATGGCCTGGACCGATCAAGCCTACGCAACCATTGCATTATCGCAAGATTAACTGGCAAATAGCCCTCTTGTTGGTAGCCATAGCCGCGGTGCTTGCGAGCACGGCTGTGGTATATCATCGCCTCTGCGAGCGCTTCGACGTACTACGCTAGCTCTGCCACAGGAAAGAACTCTCCCACCTCAATAGCGAACATCAGCACCCCGGTAGTGACAAGTCCCACAGGAACAACCAGTGGGGGAACACCGTCGGTCAGTGTACCTTTGCTAACGCCAACACCAACACCAGCACCACCAGTAAGTTATGAAGCTGAGTCGGATTTGAATACGCTGACTGAAGGCGCAACTGTGCTTAAATGCCCCAAATGCTCTGGAATGGAAAAGGTGGGATATATTGGTTTGGATTACAATACTCATACAAATGGTACTTTACAGTTTAACAATATTTATAAAAGTATTGGTGACAAGTATGAACTGACTATCTACTACATATTGTCCGGGATAGATGTGCCTACAGAGTATACGAGTGTGAATGATGGCCCCGCAATGGCCTTCAATGTTCCTAATACTGCTAACACGAAGGTAGTTGGAACACTTACCCTCATTGTTAGTTTGAATGCTGGCAACAACACTATCGAGTTCTCCAATCCAACAGCTGATGCTCCCGATATTGATAGAATTATCGTTTAGTGACTGCTAAATCTCGTTAGTGCAAAATTGCCGTTTTATCAAGCTCAAATTATGGCTATCTCACACGCTCAGTAAGATAGCCCTTTTGCACCAATGGGATCTATCTCTTCTAAGTAATAGATTTTCCGACTATTTTTAGAATTTCATCCATAAACTTCTTAACACCGTCTGCACCCGTCCTAGGACCTTGCTGGAAAGCAAAGATGGCCAGTGTAAAGTAGAAGTCCTTCCACCTCTGAGTATTCACCTCTTTGATATAGACCTCCAGCTTTTGCCACTGATTTTGTATCTCCTTGTCTTGTTTGTGAATCTGAAAGGATTGCTTTGCCAACTCCATGGCCATCTTTACGGCTTCTGCTCGATACCTTCCTTGCAGCGCAAAATCAGTTGTTGATTCAATTAAGTTATCAATAGCATCAACGGCACTTTTGTATATCTGTTCTGCACTTTTTCCCGCTTCCAGTGCCAACTCCCCATCACTTTTCTTGGTTATCGCTTTGGGATCAAATTTGCTATCAGGTTTCTGATCTTTGCTAACCGTAGGTTTCTGATCTACTTCGGGCCAAGGCATGGGAGTTCTAGGAGTCTGCATATCGTCCAGTATCTTCTCTACCTGCTCTGACGAGGTCTCGAGATCGAGAGCTCTTTCCGCAAATTTTAAAAAATGGCTATAGTTGGATTCTCGCCTCTCATTTGCGACAAATAAATCCCGCCGTAACAGTTCAGCCATACCTTCTTTATCCGCTTCAGTTAGCGCATCACGCAAAAAGGTCACCCAATGATACTCATCGTCTTGCCGCAAACTGGCAAGGCTTTTATCGGAGATTGGAGGGCGATCTACTTGCTTTAAGCGCCGTATACATTCAATTACTCCCACGATATGTGTACCATGTTCTACGTCTTCTTCGCTCAAGAAATTATTATCATGAACAGCTCTCATGGCCTGTCCAAGATTCCACTGATTGGTATAATAGGGAGAGATGTTCGGGTTTGTCTTGAACTCCGTTGCGATGCTTGCGACATAGTGTTCGACATTTTGTTGTTCTATTTCATTGGCGAAGTCCTGTTTATCTACATAGAGATTATATTCTCGCAGTAGCTCTAATCCATTAGGCTTAGCGTTCTTTATCACAGATGCCGGGCCTTGTTTAGGATTTTCGAGGAGTGGGAAAGACATGGTTTTGTCTAAGTGCTCGGCAGCACTGATCTCATCAAGAAGCTCCTGCTTCTTTTTGCTACTCTTATGCTTTACCAGAGCATATCTCTCAGGATTAGCACGAGACCTCCACACGCGTTTAGCCGAAAGTGGATTGTCTTTATGGATGGTTCGTATCCGCTTTTCCACTTCATTCTCATAACCTTGTCTTGTCTCAAACATTCCAGTTGTACTCTGAATAGCATGTGTCACCCATTTGGGAGTCAGAACATCTCTTTGTGCCTTTTTCTTTCTTCTCAACCTATCCAGATCCAGTGCATTTTTTGGTGGTCTTATCATTTCAATCTTAGTCATATTCGATTCATGTGCCACTATCCCCTCAGAACTTTGTATAGCTCCAATTACAGCATTTATTTCCTCTACGTTATAGGATTTAATAACCTGCTTGATCAATTCTATGCCAGTTTCAGCCTGCTTTCTTTTTTTCTTTTTCAAAGCGGCTGTAGCATTCGAGAGATTTTCATTAAAGGTGTCAGAGGAGCCAGTTGCGATTAAATTGAGCTGGGATAACTCCTTCGGCCCCTTGAATTGGAGTGTGAGGCCATTGTCTTCATCCCACTTGGTTTCGGTCCAGTCAAAATCCTTCATTCTGTACTCTTGGCCATTAGGAAGAATAAGGGCCTGTCTATCTAGATCGAGCTTGCACATACGGCGCTTCTCCTCATCACTCCAGGCTGGCCAGCGTTTTGTTGCAAGTACTGCCCTATGATCGATAACTGCATCCGGCATCGTCTCAGTAACGACATCAAACAAGACTTCTACTGGGTAGGTTTGATTGTTATGATTTTCTTTAATCTTAATCTTTGAGGCGGCTCGCATGTCAAATGTCTTTACTGCTCTGTATTCATCTTCTGTCCACATGACAGAATTACTGAAGATCTTAGCTGCATTATCTGCATTAATTGCATTAATTGTACCAAGTGGACCTAAGGCGTCTATAGCCGCCCTGATGGCGTTCGCAACGCTATCAACTGGGGCCCCAGCCCCTCCATTTGGGGCCCCAGCGTGCCCAACTTCTAAGACCTTGGTGGCAGCCTCGACTGCGCCCCCAGCTACTAAGACAGCAGTCTGGGCCGCATCCCCAGCTTCAGTAATGATTTCAGTAGTGATTGCAAGGTCCTCGATGTTTTCCCGGGCTCTTATTATTGCAGCATTGGCAGCCGTTAGTGTAGCTTGTAATACAGCTTCATCCAAGGAAGACGTTCTTGTAGCAGCATTCCAAGCTGCAGTAGCGTCTGCAAGGCGCTCGTTGGCCTCCTTCACGGAACGACGTACGGCGTCCACGGCTTTTTCCCCCTCGTTGCGTCCGAGGGCTTTGTCGGAGACCATGATCCCTGCAACGAATTCCTCAGCCAAGGCCTTGGCGGATGCAGCTTGCCAGGGCACTTCTTTCTTGATTTTGCCATCTTTCTTTTTTAGATCGATGACCGTCATCTCACCTAGCGTTCTCCCTCCGTGCGTATAACTCTGGCCGGGGATCTTTAACATGAATTCAAAATCTGCTGACCGAAAGTATCGTTCTGAGAGTCTTTTTGTATAGATGGGATCGACACTCAGCTTCCCACCTTTCGCTTCACGAGTGACAGTCTCCACCTCTACCTTTACTATATCTGGTCTGTATTCAACGGTCGTTTGATCTGGAACAGCAAAGTCCCATCTATGAACTTCTCTGACATTCATCCAAACTCCATTAATGGTGAACTTTCCGGCCTTCGGATCAATGAAGATGTGGCCTTTCGAACGTTTTTTCAACCCATCGTCATCTAGATCAGTGAGGTCATCTTTGATCTTTTGAAGACGCTCGATTGCCTGATTAGCATCGCTTGTGATATCTCGTCCCATGTGGATAGCATTTCGCTTGAGTGCTTCTGCGGCGGCCCGTTCAGCATCCCTCACATTCCTTAATTGCTTCATAAAATTAGCCCGGCAAGCTAACACTTTGGCTCGGCACGCCGCTTCTGCATCTTTGAGAGCGCCAATGCCTGTATCTTGTCTATTAAGGATAGCATCGTGAATATTGCGTGCAGCTTGAGATTGCTCCCTTTCTCGCTGAATCAGGCCTGCTGCTACGGCTGGCCAGTAGTGGTGGTAGTTCATCGGAGAACTATTTAACGAATCAGGAAACTCTGAATATTCGCTGGGTGGTGGATAAACTCTCCCATGCCTGTCGGGAGCATCCTCACTGCCTGACCCACTACCGTCGGTCCCCTGCCTGCCTAACCCACTACCGTCGGTCCCCTGATACCCCCTTATAATAATCTCCTCCGGTTCACTGCCTAACGTATTTTCCCAACCAGAAGGCTCTGCAGATAGTCTCTCCCAGTCTGACCAACTATCGTGGGTCTCCTGAGAAGGATTTGACGAATCATCCTCAAATGCCTTGCTTAACGGATTTAACCGACCAGAAGACTCTACAGGAAATCTGCCTCTTTGATAACGATTCCCTCTCCCATGCGAGTCGTCTGGTGATATCCCGTCTTGACTGATAATTGGGACGTCGCTGCTTCGATCACTACTCACACTCCCATGCGAGTCGGAATCAGAAGGATCTACAGAAGATGCGCTGATTTGATAAGTATTTGGAGAATCAGAAGGATCTACAGAAGATGCGCTGATTTGATAAGTATAAGGATGCCCATACCTGCCTAACCCTCCCTCTGCAGATACGCCTCTTAGAGCCTCCTCAAGTGCCTTTTGGTGACCTACAAGGTTTTGCAGAGTGGTTATGTCGTGATTGGTCACACTGGCTAGATTGCGAATACGTTCCGCATTGGGATGCTCTCCTATTAAAGCCTTGTACTCTTCTTGCAATTTATCTCTTATATTATTTGATAATTCTTCTTCCACTTTTGCAACTTGTGCTCCAAAAGCTATAGCACTATTTTTAGCCATTTCAGCTTTTTCCACCTTATTAGCAAGTTCCGTAAGCTTTTTTGCTTTGTCTGCAGGATCAATATCTATTCTATTAGCTTCCTGCTGCATGATTGCAATATAACCGTAAATATTATCAAGTTCTTCTCGTATCTTTTCCATATTAAATTGACTTAAACTAGCACTTTCAACTACTTTTTTCTCCAATTCCTCAACATTCTTAGCACATTTTTCTGCATTTTTAGCTAATTCATCACTTATACCATTGTCGTTGTACGCCTTAGCTTCTTCAGCTCTCATTCTAGCTTCTTCAGCCCTCACTCTAGCTGCTTTAAATCTATCTCTAGCTTCTTCAACCCTACTTTTAGATTTGATAGCTATAGTTCTAGCTTCCATAACTTTCTCTCGTATATCTGCATTGGTTGCTTCTAAAACTTCAGATGTAACATCAAATTCTATTATTCTATCTGCCAAAGTCATATATCGCCTATCTCCAATCGGATACATCATCGCTTTTTCTTCATCCCTAATTGTTCGTATTCGATCCAAATTAATTGTTGCTCGAGATTCCTCTACCATCTCATCAAGGCTATCTATTCGTGCTAGATAATCGTCAACAGCATTATTCCGTTTTTTAGCTTGACTAATGTATGAAGCAATTTTTACTTCAGTTTCTCGTCGGTGTCTCTCAACATGTGCAAGTATGCCTGCAAGTTCTTTAACTCGTTCATCGCCTTGCTCACTGTATTTTTTCACCTCGCCAGCTCGCAAGAGACGCCATAGGTAGTGTTTTCTTTCGATTCCTATCGTATCAGACAAGCTTTGGATACTAGCAGAATGAGTGGCACTGTCTCTATCGCGTTCTTGAGAGTGCGCAATTTGGAATTCGGCCAGTCCGGCTTGTCTTTCAAATTCAGTCGCAGCTCTATCCAGATCTGCTCTCTCACCCATTTTGGCTTTTAGCATATTCACGTAATGCTGCATTTCTCTAAATTCTGGTTTATCCGTTATGTTTAACTGATTTAGTTCTTGAATATTTCTCAAAAAATACAATGCTACTGCTTGATTTATAAGCCACATTCGTGATTCACGTCTTTTTGCAGCTTTTTCTTTATCCTCTTCATAATCATTAAAATTAACGTTAAAAGGATACTCCGGGTAAGGTTCATACAATGCCGCAGCATTATCAGCCATCTTGAGGATGTCTTGAATAACTTCTCCCGTTCCCTTTTGCCATGCTGCCAGGTTTTGTTTGCGTGATCCTGCATATTTTTCAATATCACTCCTATATTTCTCGATAGTCAACTCAAGCTCTCGCCTTTCTGGACTGCCTGGAAGGGCAGCATCAGCGAGTAGTTGCTTAAAACGAGATCTTCTTGCTTGTGCTATTTTTAATTCTTCCATTTTTTCCTGTGATCTTCTGTATTCATCACCAGATGGTCCAGGAGCTATAACAGGTCCAATGTCTCTTACCATGATCTATTTCTCCTTTAATCCTATACATCAAAATCGTTTTGTAACGACAGTAGAAAGAAGTGAGACAAAACTCTCGAGAAAGAAGTGTCTGAGGTCGAAAATGCCCAGCCAAATTGAGGGCTTTGCTCCTATGGGTTCAAGCTCAGACATGTCGGCTGAAACCCATAATAAATATACCTAACGTATACCCATATTTTAAGGGAAAAACCGGACACCTTGCGCGAAAAACCGGACATCTTTGAAAAGCGGTCATCTCGCGCGAAAAACCGGACATCTTTGATAGAACAGGGTGGATGGGTGCATAAAGCAGACAAGGCAGTTTCTTGCACGTCATCTCATCAGCATTCCAAAGTAGGCCTAACTCCTGGACAGTCTTGCCAAAGAGGGTAGACAATTTCTGACGATAGTAAGGAAAGGGCGCCGCATATCCGTTTTCCCAGCGGACCACGGTTTTGGTACTGACCCTCAAGGCCTCAGCAACCTTGGCCTGAGTCCAGCCTCGCCGTTTGCGCTCAGTTCTTAACGCCT
>DASYAN010000377.1:0-4340 GCA_036501345.1 Ktedonobacteraceae bacterium | reverse complement strand
AAGCTACCAGCTTTTCTGCAGCCTATGCCTCTACATTCCTGCTCACTCTCGCCAATCCACTAACTATCCTCTCATTTGCTGCTATCTTTGCTGGCATTGGTGTCGGAGAGACTTCGGGTAGTATGTTCGCAGCCATTCTCGTCGTATGTGGAGTGTTTCTTGGCTCAGCACTTTGGTGGTGTCTTTTGACCGGGGGGATTGGTCTATTGCGAGGAAAATTTGCTGCGGTATGGCTACTATGGATCAATCGACTCTCAGGAGCGGTGATTGCGGTCTTTGGGCTTGTTACGCTCCTGAGTCTGGTCAGATGATCAGCGTTTAATTATCCTTGAACGATGCGCCAATCTTCGAGAAACTGCAGAACCTTCTCATAGTGCTCAATGCGAATGCTATTGGATAGATACAGGTTGCAAGGCATGCTGTACAGCTTCCGGCATCGTTGCAATGACTCTGAGGTAGGCATATCCAGTATGATCCGGTTCGCTGCGTCCTTCTTCCCAGTCCCGTAAAGTGCCCAATGGGATACCATAGCGCGACGAGAACTCTTCCTGAGTCAATGCCAAAGCGCGGCGCAGGACTTTCACACGGGGCGTGAGAGGCGCATTATCTAGCTCTTCCTCGGTCATAGGGAGAGCATCGGGATCAGACATGGCTGCCTCGTGGCGTTGCTCCTTAGTCATTGCATCAAATCTTGCCCATTTGTCCTCTGTGGTATTTGCGTTGTTCATGTGGTTCAGCTCCTCTTGCTGAGATGATACGTATAACGTCTTTTCGCATCGTATAGGACACGTGTAGCAAACGTTCCTCTACCATGCCTATCAAATTATAACGGTCTTCCCCATAGTCAAATCGCTTGTCAGGCAAATCAATGGCATAGGTATCGCGAAATGCATCTTTAGCATCTTCAAAGCTAATACCATGTTTCATACGGTTAATAGCATCCTTATTAGGGTCCCACTCAAATATATCTTCTCTATCCATAGAGTACAGTATTCCAGTAGTGATTGTCAATGTGGGGATAGAGACTATCTAGTTTACCCGCGCTACTGGCTTTCTTCCTTTCTATATCTTGGTCTGCGAGCAGTTGAGGATTGAAGGCCTCCCGCAGTACGCGGTAACATTCACGCTGGTACCTGATAACCTTTTCTTGGTGCTCAGGCTTTACTCTAGAGGCATTGATACCGAATAGCCAGCCATTTAGAAAATCAACAGGAAGACATAAGCTATCAGGGATTCCACCTGTGGCAGTCGAACGTGTTACACGTACAAGTGCTACTTCCTGGGAGAGAACACGATCCCTAATCGTTCTTTCGCGTTGGCCTGACCACGATAGGCCTAAGTATTCACAAATTGGACGTAATGGGATATACATCACTGATTGTCCTTCAATTTCTACCAGTGCGGTCGTGATCTCATCTCCATAGAAATCGATCTTTTGCTCCTCGATGGGGATAAGAGCCTTCTCGTCCATTAAAATTTCTCTTCACCTTCTACTGAAGTCTGCCCTGCTATTTATCTTGTATAATATGCTTTTAGGCAGCTATCAATATTATTATCATTTATGTTTGTTTATGTCAGTATGTATTCCTTAAAAGTGCTTTACATAATATAATAACCTTAAACTGTATATTGATATGTATCAATGTATTGGTAAAAGTACAGGTCAAGGTGGCCTCGTTGGAGTTAGTCCGCTATATGTCAGGAAGTATTTCCACTAAGTAAAGAGAAGCATTTGCGAATTATTTGCAATAAGCCTCTACTGTGATGTATACTCTCTATGGACATTCATGCAATATGTCAGCTTTTTCTCTTCTTGTGTTTTTTAATGATAAGGGAGGTTTCATGAGCACTATAGGTGGTAACTTTGGCATTTTGGCACTCTCGCGTGTATTTAATGACAATCCAAAGGATGTACGCAACAAGATTATTAGTATTTACGCTTTCTTGATTGTTATTAACATATTTGTTTGGATTATCTCGCTAATCTTATTTGGGCACTCGGTCTTCTTGCTTGGACTCGCAATCACTGCCTACACCTTTGGACTACGTCATGCAGTTGATGCCGATCATATTTCGGCAATTGATAATGTGACCCGCAAGCTTATGCAAGAGGACAAGCGTCCAGTGGCTGTTGGCTTCTTCTTCTCTCTGGGGCACTCTACGATTGTAGTAACCTTATCGCTAGCCATTGCAGCTGTCGCAGCTACAGTCAAGAACTTTGGCAATCTCAAGCTCATTGGCAGTTTTATTGGCACCAGTGTCTCTGCAATCTTCCTGTATCTGATCGCCATTCTGAACATTCTGGTCTTGTGGGAAATCTTCCAGGCCTTCCAAAGGGTCAAGCGTGGTGAGGAGTACAATGAGCAGACCTTGGAAGAATTCCTTAATCAACGTGGGCTCATGGCACGCTTCTTTCGTCCACTGCTGTGCATAACTGATCGCAGTTGGAAGATGTATCCTGTCGGTGTGCTCTTTGGGCTGGGATTTGATACGGCTACTGAAGTGGGTCTGCTCAGTATCTCTGCTGTACTTGCCACCAAGGGGTTGCCGCTGTGGAGCATTCTGCTGTTCCCGTTCTTGTTCACCTCAGGTATGTGCTTGATTGATACTACAGATGGTATCTTGATGTTGGGTGCCTATGGCTGGGCATTTGTGAAGCCCATACGAAAGCTATATTACAACCTGAATATCACTCTGGTCTCTGTCCTGATCGCTCTTGTGGTAGGAACAGTAGAGGTGTTTGGCATTATCAGTCGTGCTCTCAACCTGAATGGTGGCTTCTGGAACTTCGTTGGAAATCTGAATGATAATTTCGGAGTGATTGGCTATTATATTATTGGCATCTTTATCGTGAGTTGGGCGATCTCAACGATCATTTATAAGGTCAAGCGCTACGACGAAATTGAGGTTGTGGAGCGACGGACGTGATGCCCAAGGGCGCACGGTTCGGGCCTGTCTGTGGGTGGCGTGGAGGAAAAACTGTCACTGGGTTGAGATTTCAAAGATTGCGCTCTCAGTTTTTTTTCCGGGTATGGCAATCACAACCTTTACTTGCCAGATACCGCTCATGATGAGTTGCACTCGGGCAAGGTAAGTGCCTGCACTCTGTTGACTAGCATTTACGCGATCTGTACCCATATCCATGGACTCCATATTGCTCTCAACTGAAACATGGGCATTGGTGAGGAGTTGTTGGGTGGCCGAATTCGCAATCTGTAGTGTAAGGTTGGCTGGTCCTGTAGTAGATGGAGGATTAGGCGTGACCTGGAGCGTGACTTGGTAGGGACCGGCCTGAGCTTTCTGGATGGAATTGGTGGGATGAAGGAACGCAACGATAGATTCTATACTTGTGCCCACAAAAGTTATGGCAATAAGCAAGCCAAAGCCAAGGACAAGAATCAGTAGTTGTCGTCGTCTCATTACATCCTTTTGTACGTATAGGTTAACTACGCTTATTTGTTGGAGAAGATGAGCTGGCAGGTATTTCGATATAGACATTGCCATTTTCTATTTTGGTTCTCAGGCGTGGCAGCGGTTTGAGATAGCGCATAGGGCTATCTTTGGCTGGTTGCCCATATTCGTCAAAGAGTCCACTATGACATGGACACTGGAATTGCTGATTTTTACTGTCCCAGTTGACAGTACAGCCCATATGAGTACAACTAGCTAATACTGCAATTACAGGATCCTGGGGAGCATCTTTGTTTTTATCATCGTCGTCATCATCATCGTTATTAAGTCTGGCATAGTAAATAAACGCATCTGTGGCAAATTTGATGGCCTGTGTGCTGAGTTGTGCTAGCGGGGCGACCAATAACCATGTCGTGGGACCACTCGGGATCAGGTTTTCCTGCTTGTAAGAAGGTGGTTGCGGAGGTTGAGGCTTGTTCATCATTGTGCCTGCGCCGATGCCAACTGCGAGTGAGGCTGCTGCTGCTGCTCCGCCAGCCAAGAGGCCACGGCGTGAGACGGAGCGAGCTTTGCGAAGGAGCTCCGGGGGCGTGCTTGCTTCGGGATCTTGCCATGGCTGCTGGGTTGCTGCCTGCTGATTTTTACTCTGCTCCTGATCTATTTGGTGGACTGGAATGGGTGTCTCTTCCTGTGTTGATACCTCAGCCTTTTGCTCCTGGCTTATTGAGAGCAAGCGTTCTCCTAGGGCAGCAATAAATTCGGGACGTGGTTGGGAGGCTTTGGACACTTCAGGTGAGGTAGAATGAAAGAGCGCAGCCATACGATAGACCCGAGCCTGTTCAGAAGTAAGATTTGTAGGGAGATGAGCGGCACGCTCGGCCTGCAAATCTTCAACATAGTTCTCTAATTCAAGATAGTCTGCAAAGTGT
>DASYAN010000376.1:0-4940 GCA_036501345.1 Ktedonobacteraceae bacterium | reverse complement strand
TGGTACTTTATCTGGCCTTTTGTATTTGCCATACTTATCCCGTGCATCCCGGTATCACTGGCCGCTTTTCTCTTCCTCTATGGAGCTACTCTGACCGAACTTGTCCACGCTTATATATTCCCATGGGCCGGATCACAGTTGCAGAATATAATTGTCATCGCCAGCAACGCCTCCTACCTTACCATCTTTCTCCCTCCTGTACTGCTCTTGCTAGCCTATCGCTTCAGACAGATCTCCTCGCAACCACCTTCTTCACAGAAGAATTTTGACCCTTTATCCCCCTAGATAACCTCCTGCTCACTGGCTATTATTGGTTTATCCTCCCTGAGTATAATAGAGAAGGAGCTGCTTCCGATGGAAAAAAAGCTAAATTACTCTACGATGTGTCATACGCTGAGATCGGCCTTAGAAAAGCCAACAACTATAGAGTATTTCACTCTCAATAGAGAAAGTATACGATTATATCTTATGAAATTGGCCACTTTGCTATGGTCTTACAGATGGCTCCTTCTGCTTGGTACAACCAGTGAGCTCATATACCTCTTCTACCTTTTACACACTTTTCCAGTAACGAGCTATTCCCAGAAGCTCACAGATATGGGAGCCATTAGTGGATATTCCCAGACAGCCTTTTTCTCATTCGTGATCGCCTTCAGCTGCCTCTTTATGATGTTTGGCCTTGCTTGGTGGGAAGCATTCAGATATCAGGGTCGTGCTACTCTCTGGATCATTCTTGGTTTCGGTAGTATTTTTGCATTAACAACCATTTTTGTCTATCCTATTACTGCACAGGACCTCTTCTTCTATGTCATACGTGGCCTAGTCATGGTGCAATACCATGCCAATCCGATGGTTACTCCACCATCTCAGTTTCCTCATGACCCCCTGATGAAGCTGGCAGGAACTGTTATTAACTTGCCATCACCCTATGGACCACTTGCCCAGATTATTCAAGCACTGCCAATCGTAATAGCGGGAAGAAATGTCCTTGCCTCACTCTTGCTTTTCAAGCTGATGTTTTCCGCGATGCTCATCATTGAAGCATTTTTTATCTACAAAATCCTTTCACATATCGCCCCCAAATTTGCCCTTGCTGGCGCACTCGCCCTGGCATGGAATCCTTTTGCTCTCCTCGAGTATTCGGCTAACAGCCACAACGATATTGTTATGATGCTTTTTATCGTTCTAGCACTATTTGTACTGATACAAGAGCGCCATGTCTGGGCCATGACTCTCATCTCAGCTTCCGTCTTAATCAAATTTGCCTCCCTAGTGCTCATCCCTCTCTTTTTCATCTATAGCTTTAGGCAACAACCAACAAAGAAGGCACGCCTACAGTACACTATAAAAGCCATCCTCGTATTCTCATCAGTCATCATTGACAGCTTTGCTTTCTTCTGGGCAGGCACGTTAACGTTCGAGCGCTCCCTCAGCGAAATTCAAGGTTATCTTTACTCATTTAGTATATTCCTGGTCGACCTCTTTTCAGGAGGCATTTCTTATACTCAGGGCAAATTGATTGGATGGGCTATCTTCGCACCTTGCTTCCTCTACGCTCTGCGGCTTTCCTCAAGAGATTTCTCGAGTATGCTCAAGGGCTGTTTTCTTACTATGTTCACGTTGCTGGCATTTGGTAGCTCATTCATCCAGCCATGGTATTTCATCTGGCCCTTTATATTTGCCATACTCATTCCACAGATCTCGGTATCGCTGGCCTGCTTTCTCCTCCTCTACGGTGCTGGCCTAGCAGAGCTTGTCCATGCCTATATATTCCCATGGGCAGGATCACAATACTTGACTATCTTTATCATCTCTAATAGCATTGCCTACCTTACCATCTTTTTGCCACCTATACTGCTCCTGCTGGCTTCTCGCTTCAAACCGATCTTTTCACCTCTAGATAGACAAGAGAGCAATTTGTGATACTAAAGCAAAAATCCGCATGGAAAGAGGCATCTCGGGTTTTTGGGCTCAGTCGCCTAATAATTCTCCTGATTTCATATAGAAGTGTCCTTCTCTTTCCCATTAACAACTCTTATCTGCGTCCTTATATTGTAATAGAAAACTGCTCTAAGGATATCCAATGTTTCTTGCAGAGCTGGTGGCGTTGGGATGCTGTTCATTACGTTGAGATTGCATATAACGGCTATCACTATGATAAATCGAATACGGCTTTTTTTCCACTTTTCCCGTTATTGATGCATGGTCTGGGAACTCTCTTGGGCGGATCAGTCGCCGCTGACTACACGGCAGGGCTGATACTTGCCAATATCTGTTTCTATGGGGTACTGGTATTATTCTACCAATTGCTCTACGAAGATTTTGACCATCACATTGCAAGAAATGCCCTGTTCTATCTGGCCTTTGCTCCATATGGAATCTTCTTTTTTACTGCCTATGCAGAACCTCTCTTCTTGCTGCTGATTCTTGCGGCCTTCTTCTTTTTGCGCAGTGGAAAACCATTGGACTGGTGGCTCGCAGGACTGTTCGGCTGTTTGGCCGCTCTTACTCGCCCAACGGGTATCGCACTTGCGGTTCCTTTCTTGGTGCTAATCCTCCAAAGATTTGGTATACGCACTCTTTTGACATCAGAAAACTGGAGGCAAAAACTTAATGCTATTCTCTCTATGGCTCCTATTCCCACGGGACTGCTAATCTACATGCTCTATCTCTGGAGATCTTTTGGCAATCCATGGATCTTTAGTACCGAGCAAACACTTGCCTGGAACCGCTACACAACTTTTCCCTGGATAGGAACCTTCTACGCTATCAAGGCACTTTTCGTGTCGAATTTCCTCTTGCAGTGGAACTTGACAGATCTCTTTTTCACACTTATGCCGCTAGTAGTTCTCATTATAGGCTGGAAACGCTTACCTCTACATTATAGTCTGTTTTCTCTGTTGATGATGCTATCTGTCCTTTGCTATCCAGTACTTAATCAAAATCCAGACTATACATACACACCCCTGATGGCGACTCCACGCTATATGCTGGTTGCCTTTCCCGTCTTTATAGTCTTTGCGCTCTGGAGCAAGCGCCCCGGCCTTGCCCAGATACTGACTATAACTTCTCTAATCGGCTTTGCAGTGAATATCATCCTATTTGTTACCCAGAATTGGGTTGCTTGATACTCTCATGGCAATTTTGACATCTTCCCCATACATAAGTGCCAGAAATTGCACCTCTCACAAGCAAGCATTCCTGCTTTGATGAAATTGACCACCCATTTGGGGTAAACTTTGTATAGTCCACTTTCGTTATCTGAGAATAGTATTCGTTTGGTCAACTGATGGAGAGCACACATGACTATGCCTAACTCTGAAGAATTTTCTGCCACAACACCAGATACTGCCGGAATGCACCCTCCTCGTACTATACGTGCGCCACGAGGAACGACCATTTCCTGCAAAGGCTGGCAGCAAGAAGCTGCACTGCGCATGCTAATGAACAATCTTGATCCCGATGTGGCCGAGCGCCCGGCTGATCTCATTGTATATGGTGGATCTGGCAAAGCAGCACGTTCCTGGGATGCTTTTGATGCTCTCATACGCTCATTGAAGAACCTGGAGCACAATGAAACCCTGCTAGTGCAATCGGGAAAGCCGGTAGGAATTTTTCGTACCCATCCTGATGCACCGCGTGTGCTGATCGCCAACTCGAATCTTGTACCTCATTGGGGGACCTGGGATGAGTTCCGCCGCCTAGAAGCACTTGGTCTAACAATGTATGGACAAATGACCGCTGGCTCTTGGATCTACATCGGCTCACAGGGCATCCTACAAGGAACATACGAAACCTTTGCCGAAGCCGCCCGCCAGCACTTTGGTGGCACACTCAAAGGGAAGTTTATACTAACCGCTGGCCTTGGCGGTATGGGAGGAGCTCAGCCATTAGCAACCACAATGAACCTGGGTGTTTGCCTAGCTGTGGAGGTCGATCAACAGCACATTCAGCGACGCCTGGAGACTGGCTATTGCGATGAGATGGCCAGTACGCTTGACGAGGCGCTGAATCAAGTGCACGAAGCCTGCGAACAGGGTCAGCCGCTCTCGATTGGATTGATTGGAAATGCTGCCGAGATCTACCCCGAACTGGTACAACGCGGTATCACCCCTGATATCGTAACAGATCAAACATCAGCCCACGATGCCCTCAACGGCTATATCCCTGCTGGCTTGAGTTTGCAGGAGGCCAGCGAACTGCGTAAACATGATCCACAGAAATACATCCAGCGCTCAAAAGCCTCGATGGTCGCGCATGTGCAGGCTATGCTGGAGATGCACAAGCGTGGTGCCATCGTCTTTGACTATGGCAACAACCTGCGAGGCCAAGCGTTAGAGGCCGGAGAGGCACACGCGATGGACTTTCCAGGCTTTGTACCTGCCTATATCCGCCCACTCTTCTGCCGGGGCAAGGGTCCCTTTCGTTGGGTTGCGCTCTCTGGCGATCCCGAAGACATCTATCGTACAGACGAGGCCATCCTCGACCTCTTCCCAGAAGAGACTACGCTCAAACGTTGGATTACGCTTGCCAGACAAAAAATTCACTTTCAGGGGCTGCCCGCACGTATTTGCTGGCTGGGCTACGGGCAACGCGATAAGGCAGGATTGGCCTTCAACGAATTGGTTGCCCGAGGTATCGTCAAAGCACCTATTGTCATCGGGCGCGACCATCTGGATAGTGGCTCAGTCGCATCACCCTATCGCGAGACAGAAACGATGAAAGATGGCAGCGATGCCATAGCAGACTGGCCTTTGCTCAACGCCCTACTCAACACCGCCTCGGGAGCAACATGGGTCTCGATCCACCATGGTGGCGGTGTAGGCATTGGTTACTCAATACACGCGGGGCAAGTGATTGTTGCAGATGGCACGCCAGAAGCTGCAGAGCGCATCTCACGGGTACTGAAGAATGATCCCGGGACAGGGGTCATGAGACAT
>DASYAN010000375.1:0-4799 GCA_036501345.1 Ktedonobacteraceae bacterium | reverse complement strand
ATCAGGATCAAGCTTCCAAGCCGTCTTTTTGTATTCTACACTTCGGTTATTATGCTGAAACTGCGGATATCCTTTCTTTCCAGGCTTTTTGTTCTTGCAATTCTCGTAGAACCGGCAGATAGCAAAATACGCACGGTCGGCACTGGCTTGACGAGCTTGGGAATTGAGCCTGGATGCAAAGGGATAGTCTTTTGCCAGCACAGCACAGTAGGTCTGCAAGTCATTTTTAGAGACGTTCGTCCCATCCATCCACAGGCGCAACCATTTGTTGCGAATGAATTGCAAAACGCGTATTGCCTCTTCAATGGCTGCAAATTGTTTTTGATTGCAATCAAGTTTGTACTCGTAGACCAGCATGCCAATTGCTTTCTCCTTTCTGATATGCTACAATTATACACCACTATAAGGTTGTATGTCAAGAAAGGATGGGACAAATGTCCAAGGAGCGAACGAATATCTATATCACCCAGCGACAAAAGAAACAATTGGAGAAGAGGAGTCAGGAGGAAAACTTACCCATGGCAGAGATTATTAGGAGAGCAATTGACGCGTACTTGGCTTGGGATGACCCAACGTATCCCCAGCCCCAAACAAGGAAGACCCATTCATCCCCGCTCTAAAGAGACGGGGAATACGCATCAAGCTAAGCAAGGATGAGTTTAACGTATGCACGTTTTGTCCGCTAAAATGCGGGAGTTTGGCCATCGTTCATTCTCAAAAGGCCGAGTTTCCATGAAGACCTTTCCGCAATCGTCAGCTGAAAAACGCACTCTTTCGCTCTCCGTTGCAAAGCTCTGCAATTCTTAGCTTGATGCGTATTCCCCGCTCTAAAGAGACGGGGCTTTCTGGGTCGAGTGTGGTAACCAGAGCAGCGGGGAGAAAGCTGCCATGGTCAAATGGGTACTCTAGCTCAAACATACGATCTACGGGAATTGGACGTTCACAATCTGGCCCTTCAGTTTAGCCCCCTCCACATCCTCAGGGTCAAGAGGCATAAAAATCATTGCCGTGCCAAGCTTGGTCTTTGCGTCGGGAAGGGTTAGGATGGTGACTGCGAAGAGTTGTTGCTTCTTAATGTCAGTTGAGCCGTTGTTAACTGTGATCCAATCTCCTATCTTTATAGTGTCTTTGTCCTTGTTGGTGATGGGTGTCGTGAGATAGAACGCAGTCCTCAGCTCAACGATGTAGGGTTTTCCATCTTTTCCTGTTCTGATCGGAAACTTTAGGCCACTCTCGTCTTCCATGTAGCCTCGAGCTATATCCTTAGGATCAAGGGGAGGCTCTACTACCTGTGTAAACGGTGGAGGTGTATTATTTCCATTACTGCCGGTAGTACTGAGAGTGATAGGGCCATTACTGCCGGTAGTACTGAGAGCGACAGGGCCATCAGGCGGATCGCCAAACCTGCTTCCAGCATGAAGTGTCAGACGCTGAGGAGGAGGACCGCCAGCTAGGCTACTCTTCATAGTTGCTTGAACCACAAAGGGACCGGCAAAGAGGCAAACAGCAACTGTGGTCATCAGACTAAGTACCTCCACTCCTCTCAGTGTTCTATTCCACTGCCCCATGAGTGCTGTTATGCACCAGTGACCAAAATGTGTGTTCATTTGAGAAATTCCTTTCTTCTTTGCTTGTAAATCACACTATTAAACGGCTCTTGGCCGACTTTGGTGAGAGATGAGTTTATCGATCTCATCTGCCTCTCATTGATACGGTGATCCCACCATCTACGGTAGCACTGGATTAAAGTCATCGCTATTACAATCGACAAAGAGGGTTCCTACATCTATCTTTGTCTTTGGCCCAATACCACTTAAATCTGCCTGTACGACATGAACACCTTTTACATCTGCAACTTCATTTCCTGGAACTGGCGGACTGCCTGATGTTGTTATTGCATTCTTGCGGTTGTCTCGAAATTTGAACCCAAAACCTGTCTTAGAATCTATTCCAGCAAATTGTATAAAAAATCGGCAGATGTTCATTGCCGCTTGAGGGACCGTTTTTGTGATATCCCACTTGAGGTGATCGCATTGTGAACCGTCACTGTTAATCGTAAGCACATGATAGTGTGCCATCCCGTTATGGAAACCTGGATTCGTTCTGGGCGTCGGATCGAAATCACTGGGGTCCTGACAACCGTTCATGTTATCTTGCTTGAAGGTTGGTGGATCTATGATTTGGCTATGAGGAAGACCTCTTGGCCGCCGATCAGCTGGCTTTGCAAAGACAGTGGTTGATCCAGGGAGAAGGGCTAGCCAGTTGGCGGCTAAGAGGGTACAGAAAATGAGTACTCGTATGACACGAGTTCGTAACTTCTTCATGTTGATCTCCTTTGCGTCTGTTTGAGGTAAGACGAGGAAGTCTTCCTCGTCTTACCTCGCTTTCGAATCATCAAAATTGAAACGTCATGCGCTCTGCAGCGCACCACTCCTAATGAGGTTATACATACCTCATACCAACTTGCATTCACAGGGAGAGTTCTCACGTGAGTAACTTCGTTCCATCGACCTCTTCTTGAAAATTGTTCATCTGACAGCAAGTTGGTATCAGAAGATACTGGTGGCGAAGCGATTGTTCAAGCTTGGAATAGAGAAATGTTCGGCATCGGTATGAGCATGCTTTAGGCCTGGATCGATCCGACAATAGGCAGCTATGAGCCGAAGAGCAAAAAGACGGCCAGTCCGCAGTCAACAAAGTACCGGTACAGCAGTTGCCAGAAAGATTGAGCCCTCAGGTATGTTGTTGATTCCCTCACGCTGATGGGTCAAGACTTCTGCGAGCCGCTGCATGTTCAAATGATAAAATACAATGGTCTCTTTGTAACGCCCCCACAGAGTCATTTTTCCCCCCTCTTGAGTCTTTATCATTAGACATGCTTCAAACGAACTTGGGGTATCGCCAGGGCCAACGCATCTAAAAACGATATTTAGAACTAAAGAATGCATTGATCTATTTTTAGTCTATTTCTTAGGAAAAGGGAAGGAGTCTGTCTATTTCTGGCTCACGCAAACAGAGAGATCTTTCTCATTCTTGATAGATAAAGCGATATGGGGTCAAAGAGGGTGGTAAACTAGTGACAAACAAGCGACGTGGACACCATGCCAACCTCAGGTTACCAAAAGGCTGATTGCGAAGAGCTAGGAATGACCGACAAATACCTTGCGCTTTTTACCCGATTTGAGGAATCGCCCGATAGTTCCATTGGTCCAAAAAGTCATCAAAAACACTGGGCATGTTTCGCTTGAAATCCTCACTTGCTTTTCTCGCAGCTTTATACACTTTCTCTTTTATCGATGTCATGACTTTCAGCCCTGTCGATGTGGAAGTTTTATCAATCAGTTCTTTGACCATTTCACCACTGGTAAAGAGCGTTCCTGCGCAAGCTCTGGTCACATGACAAAACAGTCTCTGTTCAATGGGATTGTATTTTGATGTATAAGGAGGATAATGAGCCATTATCATCTCAATACCAATTTTATTTGCTAATCTCTGTAGATCTTCTTTAAATATATATTGTCTACTTGAATTGCTTCCACCTCCATCAGCTATGATCAAAATATTTGAGGCTTCTGGGTACTGTATCTTTCCATGCACCTCCCACCAGTCTTTGACGAGAGGCATCAGCAAAACTCACGGGTCATGCGTGATGCAGGCTACTACGTTTATCCAAGTCCCATGACTTCGCAATTGCTGGAGCAGTGGCGACGGGAGCGGGCACGTTTGATTGGATCGAGTGGTGCTCCAGATCATGCTGGTGTCCGTTCTCAATCCTGGGAAGAAAGTCGGTGCCATCCGGTAGCCTACTTTAGACAAGGGAAGCGAAAACAATGGCAGCCCAAGATTGCTCTGGAGTCAGCAGAGGTAAGAGAGCGCATGTGGAACGCGCTCATCTTTATGACTACTCACGCTTGCACACAACGCGACAAAGTGGTCTTGCTTCTGCTCCGTCACACTGGTGCCCGTTTACATGAGATTCTAGGCATGAACGTTGGTGGATATCGAAAAGCGACAGATCCTTTCAGTGCATTGGTCGTCAACAAGGGAAGTCTTGGTCGCGAAGAGAAGCTCATCACCTTTCTTGATACAGACGAAGAGGAGCTTCTCAAGTACCTTCGCGGTGAACGAACCAAGTACGATCCATTGGGACGTACTCAGCTTGCAGATCTGGATATTGTATCCATCTCTAAGGGTAGTGGACTTGCAACAAGTCAAGGGAGAGAGCGTGGGAAGTCTGCCACCAAGAGGTATGATTCCATTGAGCATGAAGACGCTGAACTTGGAGGTAGAGAGCCATCTCTGCTCCAATGGTGCTGCCAAAGGAAAGAGCCTGACGGAATTTGCGACGCAGTTGATGGTTGACACGTTCCAACAAGGAGGTGCTTCGCACCCATTGGAGGGGAAGCCCTTCCAGTTGGTAAAAGGCAATCGTGGCGTCAAAATCCCGTTCAAAGGTCGCAACGGACTCAGGAGCAACTTCACCCCATTTCGTAGACCAAACAGCTACCCTTTCCTTCGCTTGTCGAGCGCTTTCAGCTTGGTAAACGGCACTGGCTTCTTGCAGGATTTGCCTCCTTTGCTCTCGATGATCATCCCCTTTGAGGTTGGTTCGGCACTTGTCCCTCACATTCTTGAGCTTATGGAAGATGCAACGTTGATCAATCACACTCTGTGCATACACCAGTTCCACTGCTCGGCCCAGACCACCACATCCATCACGGATGATGGCTTTGAGCCCGTTTTCGGCCTTGGCTCCTCGTTCTACGAGTCGACGAAGCAGCACTTCCCACTCTTCATGC
>DASYAN010000374.1:0-18219 GCA_036501345.1 Ktedonobacteraceae bacterium | reverse complement strand
ATAGCGAGGATGGATAGCACAGTGCTGGATCAACTCCTCCACCGAATAGTGTTCATACGAAGTACCAAAGACCCCAAAATCATTCAATGCTTTACATACTATGTGCAAAGATATTTTTTCTAAAGTTTGCCATACTTCTATGAATGCATCGCTTACTTCCGGTTCTGATAATGCTTGTCTGCATGCCTGGCTCTTACTTAAGAGGATCTCCCAATTGATAATATCTTCGGTACCATCCATCTGATGAGAACTGTTTTGAGCGGGAACAACGTAGGCAACGAGCTGCTTGTTCTCAAACCGTTTTCCTATTACCGTAGCAACAGCCTTGCTCACCTGAGGATGTTCGAGCAGTGTGGCTTCGATTTCTCCCAACTCGATCCGGTGGCCTCCCACTTTCACCTGAAAATCTTCTCTTCCCAGGAATTCGATATTGCCGTCTGGCAAATATCGTCCCACATCACCTGTTCGGTATAACCGTTCTCCTGTACGGGGATGCAGTAGAAAGCTTGTTTGTGTCTTCTCCTCATCACGCCAATAGCCTTTGGCTAGACCAATGCCACCTATATAGAGATGACCAGGAACCCATACTGGACACGGCCCCAGCATCTCATTCAAAACGAAGAAGCACTGGTTATGCATTGGCTTCCCATAAGGAATGCTTTTCCAGGATGGGTCAACCGCATGGATTGGATAGAGGATAGACCAGATCGATGCCTCTGTTGCACCTCCCAGGCTGATGATTTCAACTGTGGGAATGAGCTTTCTGAACCGATCAGGCAACGAAACGGGAATCCAATCTCCGCTTAAGAGTGCCAGACGTAAACAGGAATGATTCAAGGCTTGTGGACGAGCTTCTGTATACTCTACCAACATCTCAAGGAGTGCAGGAACGGTATTCCACAAGGTCACCTGCTCTTGCACCAACAGATCCAACCAAGTTGCGGGATCGCGCAAAGCATCGTCTGGAGGCATCACTATTGTGCCACCAGCTGCTAATACGCCAAAGATATCATAGACCGATAAATCAAAGTTCAGGGCTGAGAGGGCTAGTATGCGATCCTCACTGGTCACACCAAAACGGTGATTGATATCCAGGATCGTATTCACCGCACCCCGGTGATCGATCATCACACCCTTTGGCAGCCCGGTCGAGCCTGATGTATAGATTACATAAGCTAGATCATCCGGTCCTTGCCTGATATCCAAGGGCTCCACGTCCGTCCTTGTCAGATCCAAAGCATCTACACAGATTGGTTTGAGCCGTTCAGGCCATTGCACGGTTTTTTCGATCCAGGACTGGGTAATGACAAGCTCAACTTCTCCATGCTCTAACAAGAAGGCCAAGCGCTCCTGAGGCAGTTTGGGATCAATCGGCAGATAGGCTGCTCCAGATAGTAATACCCCGAGCACTCCTACGACCTGTTCCCATCCTTTCTCCATCACTACTGCGACCAGATGGTTTGGACGAGCTCCCAGTTGTCTTAACTGCTGACCTAAAAGTGTGGCTCCGTTCAGGACCTCCTGATAGGTTAGGCTTCCTCTAGCAGAAATTACTGCTAGCTGATTGGGACTTTTGGCTGCTTGCTCTAGGAACAAACTCTGCAGTAAGCGGTCTGATATGGGAGCTTCAGTTGCATTGATAAGGGCACGCTGAGCCAGATGTGAGCAGGGAACTAGCTCAGAGGAACTACCTTGCCAAACCTCACTGTCTGCAGCCAGTCTCCGTAGGAAGCGGACATAGGACTCAAACATCTCATCTAAGAGATCCGGAGGGAAAAGAGCCTCCACAACCTGCCAGTAGAGCACAAGGTCCCCAGCCTCTTCTACTACCTGATGATCAAGCCAGACTTGGGGAGTTTGCGTGACGAAATAGATCGTTTCTTGCCAGAGAGCAGGATACGTTGTATCCATCTCCTGGCCCAACAAACTGGTGAATACGACTGGCATGATTGCCTGCCCAGTACTTCCTTGCATACGTGCAAGATCTCGCAGGACACGAGCACCGTTATAATAACAGTGGTCAAAATCACGCCAGAATTGTTCTTGCAAGTTCCGGGCGCGGTTCTCAAAGGCATCAGGGTGAGAGTTGTCGACGGCAAGCAGGAGCAACGAGGTAAAATCTCCCATAATTTTATTCACCTGCTTATGCAAAGGCAAAAGATTAAAAATGGTGAGATTGATGCAAAAGCGTGGGTTTTTGCTCCATGTTGTGAGTACTTCTGCAAAGGCAGCCAATAAGATTCCCGAGGGTGTAAGCCTAGCCTGTGCGCCGCGATCCTTCAGCTGTTGCCACTCTGACGCCTCTAGCCGGGCTTTGCGAGACACAAAACGAGGTTGTTCCAATGATGCTGGATCAATAGCCAATGGCAGATCTGGAGCAGGTGGAAGCTCTCGAAGACGCTCAGACCAATAGTCTTGTGAACGTCGATATAACTCCGCATCCTGCAGATGTGCCTCGGCAAGAACATAATCCCGGAAAGAGAGTTCTAGTGGAGGCAAAGATGCCTCTGGTTCATGGTACAAATGAAGGAATTCCCGAAGCAGGACACCGACACTCCAAGAGTCAGTAAAGAGTGCTTCCATACTGACATGTATCCTGACACGCCGCTGATCCAAACGCGAGACACGAATTTCGAATACTGGCCACTGTTCAGCCTGAAATATCTGATGATCCATCTCTTGACGAATATGCTCCAGTCGCTCATCCACCTCTTGCTGATCAAGCCCCTCCAAATCGATAATTTCGATCTGGAACGGGGGAACATGCTCAAGAATTTGCTGCTGTCCATCAGGCAACATGACCGCACGCAGCATAGGATGCCGCTCGATTAACTGTCTCAAGATAAGCAGAGAACGACCTAGGTCCAGATCAACAGCTTCCACTTCGATATAGCCATGACTAGCTACATTGCCCAATTCAAAGGTGGTGCTACGACCAAGCCAGTAAGCTCGTTGCACATCTGTGGTGGGAAAAGGCTGATAGAGCTGGTCAGGAGCAGGTACGACTTGCGGTAGAGCCATAGCCAGATCGCTCTCCCGGTGTTGAGATAGAAATGCGAGGAGTTCCGCTTTACCCTCTGCCAGTTTTGCAAGTAAAGCAGCCGTCATCACACCCTTAGGAGCCCGATAGCGAAGCTGGTTGCCATCGGCCCACACCTTCACACCTTGCTTGGAAAGCTCAGTCAAAAATTCTACAGCACTCATAGTATTCCCTCTTCCCAATTATCTGTTTCTGTTACATCTTCCACAGGCACAATCACCGAAGGTGACACAGTGAATTGAGCTCCTACCAATGGCAACCGTGCGCCCTCTGAGTATGAATTGCGTGGGTCAGTTAGATCATTCGGCGATTTATCGCCTAGGGTAGAAACCCGATTTACCGTGTGCCCCTTGGGTATCGTGTCCTCTACCGCCTCAAATTGTTGACCTGCTACTGGATTCCGAGAATTGCTGAAAGAAGTCGATATATGGCCTATCCCATTCTTTTTCACTGGCTCAAGTGCACCAACAAAGACTTCATCAGCTGGAAGATATTGTGCACAATATGCAGCAATAGCATAAATGGTCGAAAGTTGGAATAGCTGGCTCAACTGTAGACGTACACGGAACTGACTTTCCAGCAAATTTGCAATGCGCAAGATAGCCATGGAGGTTGCTCCATACTCCAGTAAATTTCTCGCAGGATCAATCCGCTCAACTTTGAGAACCCCAGCTACCAGATCAGAGATCTGGGTAACCAAAGCAGACTGAGGCTTATGCTCCACCACCGATGAGATTTCCACATTGCGCTCAGGTACCAGCAAAGATGATGCGCTAGAAAATGGAGCCAGTACGGATAAGGCCTTTCGATCCACTTTTCCGTTGGTCGTCAGCGGCAATGCATCTAACAGCTGGAAGTTTGTGGGCACCATATACCCGGGGAGATATTCTGCCAGATAATGGCGCAGATCACTAGTGGTCAGAGTATATTCCGACTTGGGGACCACATAAGCAGCCAAGCGCTTCTCACCCTGGCTTTCCCCAAGAGCCATAACCACAGCCTCCTGGACAGATGGATAACGAGCCAAGGTTGTCTCGATCTCACCTAACTCAATACGATGGCCTTGCACCTTGACTTGGGAGTCTTCGCGTCCCAGAAACTCGATCGTCCCATCAGGCAGGTATCGTCCCAGATCACCAGTACGGTAGAGACGTATGCCTGTCCGTGGATGGGAGAAGAAACTGGCCTGTGTCTTCTCTTCATCTTTCCAGTATCCTTTAGCTAACCCAATGCCAGCAATATAAAGTTGTCCAGGCACCCACACAGGACATGGCTCAAGGTCCTCACCCAATATAAAGAACTGCTGGTTGCTCATTGGGCACCCGTAAGGAATGCTCTTCCAAGAAGGGTCAAAGGTAGTGATCGGATAGAGAATAGACCAGATGGATGCTTCGGTGGCCCCACCCAAGCTCACCACTTCGACGTCAGGGCATAGGTTCTTTAGACGCCCTGGTAAAGCCAGAGGAATCCAATCCCCGCTCAGCAGCGCTAAACGCAAATGGGAGTGACTCAGAGGGCAAGAATGGACCTCCGCATACTCGACAAGCAACTGCAAGAGAGCTGGAACCGTGTTCCAGATAGTTACCTGTTCTTGCTCGATCATCCTCAGCCATGAGGCCGGATCACGTACAGCTTGCTCAGTCGGCAGAACGATAGATCCGCCCGCTGCCAATATCCCAAAGATATCATAGACCGATAGATCAAAGTTTAAGGCAGATAGTGCCAGCACACGATCAGTGCTGCTAACGCCGAAACGCCGATTGATATCCAGAATAGTATTGACTGCTCCTCGATGATCGATCATCACCCCTTTGGGCAACCCCGTAGAGCCGGAAGTATAGATCACATATGCCAGATCATCAGGACTTTGTACAGAATCTAGCTCAGAGATACCCTCCTCATCCAGATCGAGGCTATCTACACTTAGCCGCTTCAAATCTTCGGGCCATTGCACCATCCTATCGATCCACGACTGGGTCAACACTACTGCAACTTCTCCATCTTCTAGAAGGTATCGTAAGCGCTCCCTGGGTAGATTGGCATCGATCGGAAGATACGCAGCCCCTGATAAAAGCACACCAAGAACAGCAACCACTTGCTCCCAGCCCTTTTCCATCACCAATCCGACAAGCTGATTGGGACGAACATCCCATTGCCACAGTTGATGGGCCAGCTGGAATGCTCCACTCTTGATCTCCCTGTAAGTTAACAAACGAGTCGGAGAGATCACAGCCAATTGGTCAGGGCGCTGTGCAACCTGATCGAGAAAGAGCGTATGCAGCAACTTGTCCGAAACGGGAGCTTCTGTTGCGTTTACCCGAGCTAATAAGGCACGTTGCTGCTCTGGGAGTAGATCTCGGACTGGTTCAGACCAGCTCTCCTCTACAGTGGCAAGGCGTTGGAGTAACTGACAGTAAGCACCAAACATGGCATCAATAAGACCAGTTGGGAAGATGGCATCAACAGACTGCCAGTGAAGCACCAGCTCCCCCCCTGTTTCGAGCACTTGATGATCCAACCATACCTGAGGCGTTTGGCTTACACAGTAGAGCGTTTTTCCCCAAGGTGGTGGATAAGGACTAGCCGTATCCTGAATAAGCAGACTGGTGAAAACAATTGGCATGACCGCCTTGATACCATCTCCCTGAGTTTTAGCCAGCTCTCTTAGCACTCGTATTCCACTATAATAAGAATGATCCAGGTCATTCCATAGCTGCACTTGGACACGCTTGGCACGGTTTGCAAAAGTATTAGGAGTCGTGTGATCGACAGCAAGCACTAGTAGAGAGGTAAAATCACCGACAATTTCGTTCACCTGGGGATGCAAAGGTAAACGGTTGAACGTACTCAGATTCAAGCTGAAGCGGGCTGTCTTACTCCATAACGTGATAATCTCCGCAAACGCGGTCAGCAAGACGCCAGAAGGTGTCAATCCAATCTTTGCTGCATGGGCTTTGAGCCGTTGCCAATGCTCCCGATCTAGCCTTGCTTCCCGATGCACAAAGTGAGGTTGGTCAACAGCGGACGCCAGAGGAAGATCCGGAGCAGGAGGTAGAGTAGGAAGACGCTCAAGCCAATATTCCCGCGAGCGTTGTGATAATGCAGAGTTCTCAAGAGACGCTTCAGCCAGTACATAATCCCGGAATGAGAGGTCTGGTACAGGCAAAGAGAGATCCGGCTCGTAGTACAAACGAATGAATTCCTGGATCAGCGTATTCATGCTCCATGCATCAACAAATATTGATTCGATACTCAAATGCAAGCGAACAAGCTGCTCATCTAAACGTGAGATCCACAGCTCAAATGCAGGCCACTGCTCAACAGGTAGCAGTTGATGGTCCAAAGTTCGTCGGATCTGCTCCAACCGATTTGCTTGCTCTTGAGAACTTTGTCCACGCAAATCTACGATCTTCATCTCGAAAGAGGAAACATGCTCAAGGACTTTTTGCTGCCCGTCAGGTAAGAGCACAGCTCGCAACATATCATGCCGCTCAATCAAACGTTGCAAAGCTTGATTGACACGATCCAGATCCAAGTCAGTCGCTTCCACTTCTATGTACCCATGATTGCCAACATTGCCTATCTCAAAAGCGGCATGTCGTCCGACCCAATAGGCTTGCTGAACATCAGTAGTAGGAAAGGGCTCATACCGCCGCTCGGGATCAGGCTCAATAGGTGGTAGCTCAGGATCAACGGACGCAATCAATTGGGCCCCTACCGATGGCGATAAATCGCAGGGCAATTCATTGCCAGTCATGTAGGAGGGACCCGATTTACCATGTGCCCTCTGGGTATCGCGTCCGCTCCGCTGAGAGATAAGCTCTGCAAAAGCAGATGGCGTAGACGCCTCTAAAAGATCTCTGAGAGTAACATCTACCTGGAATACACCTCGTATGTGCACCAAAAGTTGCATAGCCAGCAGGGAATGTCCACCTAATTCGAAGAAGCTATTGGAGGCAGTCACGTGTTCCAACCCCAGCACATCCGCCCAAAGTTCTGTCAATACTTGTTCTATGGAACGTCCGGCGACCTCAATCTTGCTCGTATGTCTCACTTTGCGAGGGCTAGCAGAATGTTGTTCAGGAGGGGTACTAATTTCCTCAACATCCAACCAATCGGGCCAGAGCCGTTCACGCTGCCAGGAATATGGAGGCAAGCTGACACAATGACAATCCTCTTCTCGATAGAGCCTAGACCAGCCAACCTCATGCCCCGAGATATAAAGCATCTTAAAGGTTTCTAAATGGGCAGGAATATCCTCAGTGGATGCAAAGGTTCCTCCCGATTTACCATGTGCCCTCTGGGTATCACGTCCTTGTTCCTCGAGATACAGGCGGAGTGCTTCTGCAGCCTCCAGCGGTGAGCGACCTGCAACGGCTAGGCGATGGCGATGATGCGTCCTACGCACACTAGCAGAGTAGCAAATATCTCGCCAGGAAGATGCAGTGTCAGTAGCATGATCCAGCAGGAAGTCTCGATATGCCTCTGCCAAACTGTAGAGAGCCTGCTCGCTCCGTGCAGACAAAGGCAGAAGGCGATATACTTCCTCATCGTCCTCGCTGTTTACAACATGTATTTCGTCACTGATAGAAGAAGGATAGGAGGATAGGACAGCATGAGCATTTGCACCAGTGAATGCAAGTGTCGTTACCCCAGCAATAAGACTTGCTGCTTTTTCTTCCTGGGGCCAGGGAATGCTAGTCTGAGGAACAGCTAAATGCAGATCATCAACTGGAATCTCCGGATTCAATGTCTGTAGATTTAACATTGGAGGAATTTCTCGGTGATAAAGCGAAAGGGCGACCTTGATCACACTAGCGATACCCGACGCAGCTTCCAGATGTCCAATATTCGTTTTGACCGATCCTATCAGACAGGGATGAGTACGTTCTGGCAGCATTCCAAGCACAGCCCCCAGGGCCCTTGTTTCGATGACATCCCCACGCTGAAATCCTGTCCCATGCAGTTCCACATAATCGACCTCAGATGGATTGACACCTGCTTTACAATAGGCATCTCGCAGCAATGCCTCTTGCGCCGTCTGACTAGAAGCAATGATCCATTCATTGTGGCCGTTGTGATTGATCGCCATACCGCCAATAAGCGCATACACACGATCCGATTTTTTGACTTGAGAGAGAGGCTTGAGCACGACAATACCAGCACCTTCACCTCGCACAAAACCATCAGCATGAGCATCAAGGGTCTTACAATGGCCTTCCTGAGAGAGTAATCCCGATTTGGACACCATAATCATGCTATCGGGCGATAAGATGAGATTGACTCCACCTACCAGTGCTAGACTTGCATCCCCCATCCATAGACTCTGGCAAGCCAGATAAAGAGCGCTCAGTGACGAGGTGCATGCGGTATCAACGGAAATACTCGGACCTTTGAGATCAAACATATAAGAGATACGATTTGCTGCAGAAGAATTTTTATTGCCCATGGCCGTATATTCGTTCAGTTGCGACCAGTTTCGGACTTGTAAATGCAGATAATCACTCCAGCCGATCCCAATCGAGACGCTTGTCTGACTCCCAGCCACCTCTTGGAGTGGAAGGCCGGCATCCTCCAGAGCCTCCCAGGCCACTTCCAGTAACAAACGGTGTTGGGGATCCATAGCGGTCACCTCGCGAGGAAGCATACGAAAGGCTCGCCAATCGAACTGGTCAACCTGATCAAGAAAACCTCCCCAACGGCTCACCATTTTTCCAGGCACCGTCGAGTCTGGATCATACATCTTTTTGATATCCCAACGATCGGCAGGAACTTCGCAAATTGCATCTTTTCCCTCACATATAAGGGTCCAGAACTCCTGTGGATTGTGTGCTTGTGGGAAACGACATCCCATCCCAATAATTGCAATTGGCTCTTGCTGGACATTTTGCATAGTATTTTTTCCTAGCGGACACAACGTCTAAAGATGTACAGTGAATATGCCGTTCCTACCGTTCGCAGTTTATCACGCCCGCCGGTATCTGTTCCAATACAAGGTCGGCAATAGCGGATATACTAGTAAAGGAGTCAACAACGAGTTTATCGGTAGAAATATCAACAGCAAACTGCTTGCGTATAAAACTCAATAGTTTTACTATCTCCAGGGAATTAATGATTCCCCATTCGAGCAGAGGTGTCATTTCGTCCAAACCAATATCCTTACCGCTAAGGACATCCTGAGCAATATAGCTCCTAAGTTGTTCAATAACAGCATCTCGCTGCATAACATACTCCTCCAATTTTATGCTATATATGATAGAGTCACCTAAAGGTGACATGGTAATGCAAAACGATCAATTTTGCCATTTCTTGTGCGTGGAAGTGCAGAGATAGTATGTACCTCATCTACGATCATATAACGCGGTAAACGCTCGGCACACTGTCGCTTGATCTCCAAGAGTGAAGGAACCACCCCATTGGCATGGACGACGAATGCTACTAAACGGGCTTCTAAGCCTGTGCCCGTGACGGTTACAGCCACCTCGTGGATAGCTGGATGGTCCTCAAGTGCAGCCTCAACATCGCCAAGCTCAATGCGGTGCCCACGGACTTTGACCTGTTGGTCACGACGACCAACGTATACATAGTTCCCATCATCCAGCAATTGCACTAGATCACCAGTTGCATATGGTTTGTCTCCATAGGCGGGTTGTCCCCAGTAGCCAACCATGACGGTCGGGCCAACGACTATAAGTTCTCCTTCCTCTCCCGGCCGAGCAAGAGTGCCATCCTCTTTTTGCGCCCAGACACGATCACCGGAGCAGGCTTTGCCAATGGGAACTGGTTTATTCCAGCTCTCTGGTAGATGCATTACTTCATAATACGTACAGACATTAGTCTCAGTTGGACCATAGAGGTTGAAAAAGCGTACTCTCGGGCCATAATGTCGATAGAGTCGATGCAAATGCTTGATAGGGAACGACTCACCCGCAAAAAGAATAGCTCGCAAGGTAACCAAATCCCTATCGAGCAATCCTCCTTGCTCCATCATCAGGATGAGTACTGATGGAACCGAATACCATACTGTGATGGCCTCTTGTATGAGAAATGAGACAAGGTGCTCAGAGATGTAAGAGGCCTCATCAGGAATAAGATAGGTCGCAGCCCCGACATGAAAAGCTACATACAGATCAAGCACGGACAGATCAAAATGGAACGGGGCATGATTGGCAAAGCGATCAGTAGCTGTTGCTATCAATGTTTGGGATGCCCACTCCACAAATGCTAGCGCATTACGATTACTCATGCAGACCCCTTTTGGCTTCCCAGTTGAACCAGAGGTATATAAAATATAGGCGATATCATCTGCGAGTGCTGGTTCTTGGATCTCTGTTTTGGGAAGTGCTAGAAAATTATCCCAATGGCTCCCAGACCCTTCGCCATCTAAACAGAGACAGGCAACATGTTGAAGATCACCTGTCAGCACAACTTGTCCTCGCTGTTGTGTCGTCACCAGGGCACGCATGTCACAATCCTGCACTATTGTCCGAATACGTGCAGCAGGGCTCAAAGGGTCGAGAGGAACATAAATGGCGCACAGGCGTAGTACTCCCTGCATGGCAGCAACGGCACGGGCAGATTTTCCGAGCCAGATTCCCACACGATCGCCACGACGAACTCCAAGCTGGGCGAGCGCGTGTGCAAAACGGTTCGCCAAATCATCGAGTTGACCATAGGTTAAACTTGTATCAGGACCTTTCACAGCTAATACATTTGGCATCTTCTGTGCACTCTGTATTACAAGATCTCGCAAAATCATAATCCCAACTCACTTGCAATAATATCGTGCTGCATTTCAGATGTTCCCGAAAAAATGGTCGCGGGAACGGCATCCCGTAGCATTTGCTCTATCCCGTGCTCACAGTTAATCCCAGTGGAACCGTGAATATGAATGGCGTCCAGCCCGCCCATGACAGCAGCCTGACTCACCGCTAGTTTGGCTAAGGAAATATCTAACAGAGCATCCTGTCCTTGATCAAAACGCCAGCAGGCACGATAGAGCAAGAGGCGAGCGGCCTCAAGTCGTATCTTCATATCGGCAAGGCGGTGGGCAATCGCTTGATGTTTTCCTAATGGCTTGCCAAACTGGTGTCGCTCCTTTGCATAGGTTATGGTTCGCTCCAGCTGACGCTCCATTTGTCCCACATACGATGCAAACAGACAAGACCGTTCCCATTGCATCGACTGTTTGAAGATCTGCGAGCCTTGCCCTTCTTTGCCAATTCTATTGGCAACAGGCACACGACAGGCATCAAAGGAAATGCGACAAGCTGGTGTACTCGTTAATCCCATCTTATGAAATGGTTCACCGATGATCAAACCTGGAATATCCTTCTCAACGACAAATGCCGTGATCCCCAGGTAACCATGAGCAGGATTGGTTACAGCATAAACCACAAAAAGATCAGCGATAGGACCATTGCTGACATAACTTTTCTGGCCTTCTAATATATAGGAATCCCCATCAAGAATGGCACGAGTTTTTAAAGCATAAACATCAGATCCAGCATTTTCTTCAGTAATAGCATTAGCTCCTATTTTCTCTCCAGAACATAAACTATATAATATTCTGTTTTTTAATACTTCATCCCCACATTCTACAATCGGCATAGCGCAGGCAAAAAGATGAGCAGACACAGAGAAAACCAGTCCCATATCCTCATACCCACGCCCAAAGGCCTCAATAGCTCGCGCCGTTGTGAGCGCGTCATACCCACATCCTCCATAGCGGGTTGGCACACTCAATCCCAGTAGCTTCAATTCTCCACACAAAAGCCATTGGGCGCGTGTCCACAGTTGATATGGATCAGTAGCTCTGGCATTCAGTTTGTTTTGCACCAGAGACAGAATGCGTTCATAGAGTTCATCCTGCTCCTGTGTCCAAGAAAAATCCATTTGGCTCCTCTAAATTACAAATGCAATAAAAAACGTGCATGTATCGATCATTATCTATTCATGACATGACTGGCTCTAGCACTTCTTCCTGATCCGCTTGTCTCACTGTTCGATATCCCAGCAAAGGCAAGAAAGGGGAAGCCATCATCGTGGTGAGTATTGCCATAATTTCTCCAATCACCCACTGCTGACCGATTCGCCCGCTTAGATGGCCAAAAAGCTGAACGACTAGCAAGACCACAATCAATTGGAGCAGTATTTGTCCTGTAAGCATTGTATCTCCCAGAGAGTACTTCCGTCAGAATCACAATCAAACTTGTCACAGACCAGACATCTAAAAGGCTGGCATAAAAGCATTGGCAGTCAATTCATTCAGATAGTGATGCCAGATGTGTCTTTCATTCTGCTCTACCTGACTTACCATATCCTTCATCAGCTTGAGCACTTCTGGCTCATCCTTATCGTAGACATCTCCCTGGAGCAATTTGAGTACATCGAGACGATAACGCTCGTCCTGGACAAAGGCAGTAAAGAGTACATTCAAGCGGTAGTACACCGAGATAAATTCGTACCAGTTTTTGGTTCCTCGGCGTAATGTCGTCTCGAAGGTGTGGAAGTTATCCTTACGGAAATTTCCGATCTCGGCTGCTCGCAAAATATCTGCGCTGGCAAAACGAGCACTATTGAGAGCAATACTGACCCCCGTTGAAAAGATGGGATCGACGAAACGAGCGGCATCCCCGACCAATACAAAGTTATCTCCACAAATCTGCTTCATCGCATAGCTATAATCTCCCTCATCCTTTAAAGGGCGAATCTGCTTAGCAGCTCTCAGCTCCGCAGCCAATTCTGGACGGCTCTCGAGACTATTCCAGAAGAACTCCTGACGTTCTTGTTTAGACTTGGCAAAACGTTTCTTTTGTGTGACAACACCAATACTAGTGATCGTTTCAGTAATCGGGATCTGCCATACCCAAGTGTTAGTAAGTGGAAGAAAGTGAATAAAGATGAAATCTCGCTGTGATTGGTCAGTAGCAAGAATACTCCGGTCATATCCTTCAAACCAGGTATGGATTGCATATTGGTTAAAGATAGGATCTTGAATACGCAGCTTGAGCTGGTTCCCTAATAGTGTACGTCGTCCGCTTGCATCAACAACCAGACGGACAGTAGTACGAATGTTTTTCTTCCCTATCGCAAAGTGAATCTGTGGTAGCTCTTGCTGCGAAAAATCAACATTCTGGACCTGCACGCCTTCATAGACAGTGGCTCCCAGTTGATGAGCATGCTGTAAGAGCAGCAGATCAAACTTGCCTCGATCTACATGAAAGGTATAATTACGATCTACTCCTGGTTGCTCCCGCTCCTCAAATCGTACACCCGCATAACAATCGGCTCCTAGGCCTTCCCACTGCATACCATAGACTGGCCCCTTGGCAGCAGAAGTCCAAGCAGCTCCATACTTCCTAGGAAATCCTGCCTGATCCATCTGCTCAAGAAAGCCAATTTCTTTAAAGACCCGCGTTGAGGAGGGGACTAATGATTCCCCCACGTGTGGTCGTGGGAACAGCTCACGTTCAAACACCACACAGGAGAGACCTGCTTTAGCCAGATAGGCCGCCGTAGCAGATCCTGCAGGACCTCCACCAATAATTCCGACATCAAAGTCAAACTGGGACATCTCTGTCTCCTTCTAACAAGTGTCATGAGTAGAAACTAATAAAATATAATACCAGCAAAGATTCCCTCTCTCGTAGATTTATGAGATCGCATCATAACGATTGAGATTCATCTTATTCTCATGTTCAGAGTAATGCATTTCATATAGGTTGAGACTGACTTACTCCAAAGCATTAAAGAGATCCTGCGAGAGAGTCTGCAACAGGCTGTCCTGTTGCTTATGTACAAAGAAGTGGCCGCCCTCAAAGAAGCGTAACCGGAAATTTTTAGATTCTTCCGATCCAGATGCCTGTACACGCCAAGCGCTAATCCCATCAAGGGGAACTTCAGGATCGTGCAATCCACCAAAGGCCGATATAGGCACTGATAGGGGTATACCGTGAATATATTTATATGTATCACATAAAGCAAAATCAGCCCTCAAAAGAGGCAGCAATAGCTGCAAAAATTCTGTGTTTTGCAATAGTTCCTCTGGTGTTCCTTCGAGGCGGCGCAATTCCTCAATAAATTCTGAATCTGGCAAATGATAGGTTGGAGGATCTGGATCTGGAATCTGGGGAGCAGAATGCCCTGATACAAACAGGTGCACTGGCATATGGCTATATTCCATTTGACGTAAGTAACGAGCAAGTTCGAAGCTGATCAGTGATCCCATGCTATGGCCAAACAAGGCATATGGCATATCCAAATATGGCAACAGCGCTGGAACCAGAGCATCAAGCAGTGAAGGCAGATTGGAAAAGGGCCTTTCCAACAACCGATCCTCTCGACCGGGGAGTTGAACAGGACAGACTTCTATATCCTGAGGCAGATGCCCTGACCAAGTGCGAAAAATAGATGCTCCGCCGCCAGCATAGGGGAAGCAGAATAAACGTACACGAGCCTGTGGCTTGCGATACCAATACTGAAGCCAAGAGCTAGTCGGTGTAGTCATTATCATCTATATAACTTTCTAGCAATAATAAACTTCTTCTTCGTCCAATTCCCTTATTTGATGCAGACACAATTCATACCCAAAGGACACACGGTTGCCATCGGCAAGAACCTCAGCTAACTAACAATGCTCTGCATCCGCTAATCTCTTGTGTGCGCAACTGCAAAGTGTACTCCCATCGGAAATGACAGCTCATCATTTTTCACAAACGGTTGCAGTTCCAAGCTTGCCTCAGTGATTAACTTTGCCATGGTGCTCTCATCCACTTGATCAGCGATGCTTGAGCCAGTTATCAAGGACTGCACAAACTTTGCTGGCGATGGAAATCGTATCATCTTTACCTCTGGGCGAATGATCACATCCTGAAAACCTGCTTTAACCATAAGTGAGCGCAACTCTTCCATATCTCCTAGACTAAACGGCATACGCAATAATGTTGCTGCCTGCCAACCGACATGACTAGTCAATTTATCAACGAGGATGGCAAAACCTGGACAATACTGAATGTGTTGGCAGACCATTAGTGCCAGTCTTCCTTCCGGCCTCAGGACACGGTGCATCTCGCGTAGCGCGGTCAACCGATCGGGGACAAATTGAAGCCCACCCTGGCAAAATACAACGTGAAACGTTGCATTGGGGAATGGAAGCATAAGCGCATCACCAACTTGCCAATCGATGGAAGTATCAGTAGGTACTGGTAACGAACGTGCAACCTCTACCATGCCAGGATTAAGATCCAGACCAATTACATTCCCGTGTGTACCAATATATTGAGCTGCCAGACGTGTTACAACACCCGTGCCACAAGCCACATCCAGAACATAATCTCCCTCATTTGGCACAGCCAACGCTACCGTTTTCGTTGACCATGGACCAAAAATGGCCGGGACCAGACCATACTCATAGATTTCCTGCCACTGTGCAGCTTTTGTCATACCAATCCCCCTTCTGAGAGATGTTGTACCAAATCCATTTATACCAAAGCCTTTTTTCCCATAATAGCCTCTTATATAGAGCTTCCCTTTATTTTCCTGCAGAGCCTTTTGAAGGAGATTTCCTTTTCTTCTCTTCTACATGTCCATAGACATCTTACATATATCTCATCATCTCGAAATTTAAGGCTATCCAAGATCCTATCTCAATCTGGTGATCAGTACTTTACGACTATTGAAGAAGCGTGACTTCTCGTTGAGACAATCTCTGTCAACGAGCTACGCTGGCATGAGGGGTAAACTACATCCCGAGGGATGGTACTATATGGACAACTACAATGTAAATATCAACTTCCCCACAACATTCTCTTAGCATATTCAGTGTTCTATCTGCTTGTATTTGAAATTTTTGATTTGGGACTTAAGTTTCTTGAGGTGTTGTTATTTAAGCAAAGCAAGAGGCTCTATAGCAGAAGCTTGATAGGATTAACCTTTCCAAAATTCTGCACAGATTGGAATTCGATACTATCATGAGATTTAGTTGGAGCATACACTACAAACAGACAAGAAGTAACAAAATTGCACCATGGCGAACACGCTAAAACTGCCTTATAAATGTTCATGACACAGAGATCCGTGCAATACCTTCCTTAAGCTACCAGAAGACATGCACATTCCCAAGCATTTCTATAAGTATACCTACGGTAGTGGTTTTATGCAATCCTTCATTGGAGTATTTTTTCCTAGGACAATGGAGTATATAATAGCTAACCTTTTTGGTATCTGATATACTCTACAGTAGAATAGGATGATTGCTATTCCAATAACGAGGTTGGCAATAGTCATCCAAAATGTTGTTAAGCGAGGTAGGTTTTTTATGGAGCTAAAAGTTTTAGTAGCTGCATCCTCTGATATTCTTCGTGCAGGATTACGCACAGTACTTACTGAGGATAAATGTATCGTTCAAGTGTATGAAGCTGCAACTAAAGAAGAGGTCCAAACGCAACTTCATTCCAAATGTCCAGACTTCATCGTGATAAACCAATCGCTTATCACGGACATGGCCTCTCTTCCGCGTGGTCATTTCGTTATCTTAGCAGCAGCACTCGATCTAGACACCTTGCAAAGAGCTTATAAATACGGTGCACGGGGTTATCTTCTGGAGAATACTTCAGCGGAACTATTACGCGCCACACTTTACCTCCAAAACGGTGCCTTCTTAATAGAGCCTACCATAGCCTTCTACACTATGGATTACTTTTTACATGGCTTAAACTTCACAATACGTGATGAGCTACTTTCCCCAAGAGAACAGGAAATTGTCAAGCTATTACGTGATGGCATTGATAGGCGTACAATTGCCAAGCAACTCTGTATTAGTGATACTACGCTTAAAAAGCATATACAACATATTAAGAATAAAAGCAATACCTCCTCAAAAAAAGCACTCGAAATAGCAAAGTAAAGCCAAGTGAATCAATTTGTCCTTGCTTACTCATCAATTCGTTCCCGAAAGTAATCCAAGCAAGCGCATCAGTACGTATTATCAACGTCACTTCTCTTCCGACAAAAAGAGTCAGGTAGAGGAGTTGATTGACAGGAGGATAAGAAATTCTTGTCCTGAAATATTATGCAAATATGAGGAGATAAATAAAATGGTATCGCTTGCATCAGCTTTCCCGATTCTACCAGGTAAGAGAGAGCAATGGAAACACTTTAGCCAGGAGATGGCTGGACCTCGCCACAGTGAGTACACCGCATCCCGCAACCGACTAGGGATTACCAGGGAAGTTGCTTATTGGCAACAGGCTCCACAGGGAGATCTAGCTATCGTTTACTTCGAAGCACAAAATATTGCACGTGTCTTTGAGGGATTTAGCAGTTCACAGGAGCCGTTTGATGTTTGGTTTCGCGAACAGGTAAAGCAAATCCACGGCATTGACTTTTCGCAGCCTCTACCAGGTCCACTTCCCGAAGCCATCGTCGATTGGCGGGCCAACTAATATACTTCTCGTAAATCTTGGTTCTTGTTCAAGAGGAGGGCTAGTATCCATTCCAGCCTTCCTCACTTTCATCATTAGGCATGATTCATTTACACTATCCCTAATGATGAAATATGGAATAAGATGACCGTAGCATCTTTCTTGCAAATTACACATATTTTGATCAAATTTATTGAATTTCGTCTCTGTAATATGATACACTTGTATCCATAAGTGTCCAATAGACATCAATTGTTTATAGTGAAAGGGGGATACTACCTATGCCTTTTCTTTTAGGCGGAGCCGAGATTCCAATTGCAGGATTTCTTCTTGCATACCTTAAAAGACTGAAAGATGATCAAAAGAAGCTAGAAAGATTAAGGCAGATGCAAGATTAGTATTCCACATTGGCCAGAGGAAATATCTTTTCTCCTTAATTTGCCAGCGATTAGACAACAGTGCTACAATCATGTCGATGTTCTATGAGTAAGGGCAACTGTATTCGGTACATAATTGGCTGATTAGTGCCAGGAAGATATCTATGCCAACGTTTTCTGAACTCTTAACACGCGGGATCTTTTTACGCTGCCCAGTCTGTGGCAAAGGCAAATTATTTCGTGGCGCCTTCGGTATGCATAAACAATGTCCGGTGTGCCATTTTACCTACGAGCGGGAAGAGGGCTATTTTACCAGTGCAATGGCCATTGATTTGGTTGTGAGTGAACTGATTGTGACAGCTATCGCCCTGCCTCTGGC
>DASYAN010000373.1:0-32808 GCA_036501345.1 Ktedonobacteraceae bacterium | reverse complement strand
CGTCCGCTCGCGCTATGAGCGTAAGAAACCTGAGCATTTACATCCACCTCCTTTGGAACTTGATCTGGACTTTTACCACATTATTGCTTTGCTCGACAAAGACTCACGTCGACCCATTCTTCTTAATTGAACAGTATTGAGATGTCCCCTTTGTCTCTAGAGAAATGGCTTTTCATTAGATATACTTAGTCAAGGAGACCAGTTGTGGAAGGACATTAGACTTTATCCCGGTTCAGGGAAAACGAGCTTAGAGACGGAAGCTTCTCGTGCAGACAAAACGCCAATCGGAATAGAGTCTATTTCTAACTGAAACGTCCTTTTTCGTAATATTAGCAATGACTGAAATTTAACTTGGGATTTTGATGGTCATGGCAACTCGCAGAATATCGCAACTTATTTTTCAGTCATCCCTTAGAGACTGTGTGCAAAGTATTTCAGACTAGCTTCTAGGGTAGTTTCAGATGCCAATTCTGAAGCCTTTTCACGCAGCCTCTAAGTTTCCATGAGAGAAGGAGAAAGAGCATGAGAGATAGCGAGCACATAGAAGGATTGCAGGAGAGTAAAGAGGATGTAAATACAGGACGACGTTCAGGCACATGGTGTGCAGAGCAACGCGGCACAGGAAGCTCTCGCCCATGGATACCGAATGAAGCACTGAGTATGGTTAGGAGTATGGCAGAACAGGTAACTGCTAGTATAAATAGAGAAGTACCTGACAGAGAAGTACCTGACAGAGAAGTACCTTACGATGTTTCAGATGTTGCTCGTGGCACGTTAAGGAAAAAGACACATTGGGAGTATGATAGAGGATATATTAACAAATATCGGCGTGATGAATATCTATCGGTAATAGTTACAGATCCTAATTTTTTGACATTTTACAAGAGAGGAGAGGAAATGGGTGCTCCTGGATGGATACGTGAGGCAGGTATTAACCTCACAAATGACTCAGAGGAATTTATTCGCGCATGCCAACACTATGCGAAAATTGCACGCTTGCCAGAGCCGCAACGAGATCTACTCTCACATGTATTATCTAATAAGCTTGACCTATCTAATGAACTTAAAGAGGGTAACCATTTTTCTATGATGATGGCTGGATACGCAAGCGTCGCACATGAAATTGTAAAGCAACACATTCCTACACTCGATGGCTGGTCTTCGAACCCCAAATGCTATCATCAGATTTTGGGGATGGTTGGGGGGAGTGAGGATAGGTTTCTGCAGTCACTTACTGAACAAGTGAAGACAGCTATTGCATCCATTGAACGACGGTCGTATGGAACGTTTTGAGTTGAGGCTATGACTGCAATCGCTTCATGGCTTTCTCCTTATATGGCCTGAACGGCCTTCCCAAGCGGGTTCTTGATGGGCGACTAGGGATTCGAACCCCAGACCTACTGTGTGTAAAGCAGTCATCCTGAAATGATCATATAGACCGCACTCACAAAATCTCCTGTGCGGAACTAACTAAAAACTGCACGGAACAGCCTAAAAAGGCAATTTGGGTATTCAAGAGACTTAAAGTCTTCTGCTCTATAGGAGAATAGCAAAAGACCTTTCAGAAGGGCAGCTAGAGAACTGCTTGAAGCAGTCAACCTAGGTGCTTTTTCTATCCAATTCCTATATCACCGTTTACATCAAAGACGTTTGACAAAGCTTTACAATCATGCACTCTGATGGACTCTCAAAGCAAATCTCCAAGCACGGAACCCCATGTATAGCCCCCGTGCTCATCCCGATGATATAATAGTGACATATGGAAGATGTTGAGACTACAGACAACCTTACAACTTTAGAAGTGCTGTTGCAGGTATCATTTTGTGATCCTGCACTATTGCTGCGAGCAGTAACACACCACTCGTTTTGCTCGGAGGACACGATACGGGACTCTTACGACACGCTTGAATTTCTGGGCGATGCCATTATTGGCGCACATGTCGTTGAGCATGTCTATCGCATGTTCCCTGCTGCTTCAGAGGGTGAATTGACTGCGCTAAAATCCGAGGTTGTCAGCCGTCGTATATTGGCCCAGGTCGGGCAGCAATTGGGGCTTTTCCCTTTTATTCGTGTGAATGTGGCTAATTTGCGTACCTTCAACGAGCGTTCTCGCGATTCGCTCTGTGCCGATGTTCTGGAAGCTATTGTTGGAGCCATTCATATCGACCAGGGGCCAGAGGCTGCACGTGATTTTGTGGCACGCACAATTCTTCCGATGGTGGAACAGGTCAGACGGCATGTGGTCGATACAGATCCCAAGGGACGTCTCCAGAAGATCATTCTGCAACGTGTTGGCATTCTGCCGCTTTATCGTGTACTGGAGCGGAGCGGTCGTCAAAATGACTGCGTCTTTGAGGTTGGCGTTTTTGTGCATGATAAACTGTTGGGTGTGGGGAAGGCATCTAGTATTAAAGAGGCTGGGCGGATAGCCGCTCGCGAAGCCCTGAAGATGGAAGAGAAGTGGTGGCTCAAGCGAAATTGAAATATCCATTTGATTGGTATGAAGCGAGTTTGCCGCCTCATGAACGTAAGCGGCGAGGTCATTTTTCAACGCCTCCGCAACTTATCGAGAAAGTTCTCGATGCCTGTGGCTACACTGCTGAACAAGACCTTTCGCTTCTGCGTGTGCTAGATCCCGCCTGTGGCAGTGGCAATTTCCTGATCAGTGCTACACGCCGTTTGATGGCCTTTGGAGAACGTACTGGTTTAGATGATGATGCACTGGCTATTTTGGTAGAACGCAACATCTGGGGCTTTGATCCTGATCCAGTAGCCTGTTTTCTGGCTGAAATGCAGTTGCAGACGACTTTTGCCCAGGAGCTCGCAACGATCCATTCATCTGTCAGATCTGCGTCAGAGACTGCCCCGGACGAAAAGCAAACCGCACAGCATAAACCAAATTGTCCTCAAAGCCGGATTTTGTATTATCCGCACATTCATCAGGCAGATGGACTGGCGCTTCCATGGGAACAGTGTGAGAATGTTGATCTGTTCCTGGCTAACCCTCCTTATCTAGCATCCAAGAATACTGATCTCAGTGGATATAGTCCAGCACGGCAGCGGGGACAGGCCGATAGTTATCTACTATTTTTACGCCTCGCACTTCAAGTTGTACGTCCCAATGGATGGATCGGCTTAGTACTTCCTGATCCACTCCTGGCAAGAGCCAGTGCATCCATAGAGCGTCAACTTCTGCTTGCTGAGACGACAGTACATCATCTCTGGCATCTTTCAAATGTTTTTACCGCTTATGTTGGAGCAGTCGTCATTATTGCTCAGAAGTGTTCTCCCAGTAGTAGCCATCAGATACATTGGAAGCGTGGACTATGGCAACCCCCAGAGGGGGCACAGCAGTCCGAAACACACGATTATAAGAAAATGACCATCATAGCAACGCGAAAAGAAGAGCCTTTTTCTGCTCTCATATCCCACGATAGCAAACAAACGGTTTCTCAGGCTCGCTTGCGCAGTCAGCCAGGAGCCGAACTGCGCTATTTGCTGAGTGAAGTCCAGGGAACACTGGTAGCACGCCTGCATGCATATCATCGTCAAGTCTGGCAGTCTGATAAGCCATCTTCCCTAGCCTCACTTGATGCGTTTGTATTGATGCGGCGCGGTGAGGAGATCAGCAAGGATAGTCCCCTGCTCAGCAAAACAAGCTCAGTGACTCTTGAGTGTCCAGAAGATGAGCTATGGTATCCTGTACTGCGTGGTGGGGTGGATGTACGACTCTATCATATACCTGTCGCACAATGCTGGATGCATCGCGAAGCAATTAAGAAGCCTCTGGAACGTTATCTGGCTCCCAAACTCCTAGTCGTTAAAAGTGTAGGACGTTTACAGGCTGCTCTGGATCTGCATGGACATATTGTCTTGCAAACCCTGTATCTGCTTCGATTGCAACCTGATCGACCTGTGCTTGGGCTGTCACCACGTATAGGAGAATTACCAAGTGATCTTCCAGATGCTCACCGAGATGAGGATGATCTCTACTTTCTGCTAGCCTTGCTCAATTCACGCTTGCTTCAGCAGTATGTCTATGTTTTGCACACGGCCTATAAATGGGTGCAGCCGCAGATTGAACAACATGTCCTGATGCATCTGCCTATCCCAACCGTTGCAACGGTGACGCAGAAAGAGCAGATTGTCCAGCGGTCGCGTCTGTTAATGGATGCTTGCAGCAAGTTGGAACCCGTTGTAGAATTGAAAGCACGGAGTGAAGAGCTTTATGAAGAACAAGAGCAGGCAATATGTGCCCTCTATACTGCTGCACTTGAAGCAAAACAACCTGTGTTGCCGATAGAGTTAGTGTGAAGTTCGTTTTGAAGTTCGTTTGACAAAGGAGTCAACACATGACAGAAACTAGTGGAAATAATAGAAGCAGTATTCTACATGATATATCTCGGCCAATCCGTGTATTGGTTGCTAAACCAGGGCTGGATGGGCATGATCGCGGAGCAAAGGTGATTGCACGTGCCTTGCGTGATGCTGGCATGGAAGTAATCTATACTGGCATTCGTCAGACTCCAGAAATGATCGTGGAGGCTGCCATCCAGGAAGATGTCGATGCCGTTCTAATGAGTATCCTCTCCGGCGCACATATGGCGATTTTTCCTAAAGTTATGGAACTGCTCCAGCAAAATAATGTGGATGATGTGCTGGTCGCGGCAGGGGGTATCTTGCCCGATGAGGATATTCCTGCCATCAAGGCTATGGGGATCAAGGGATGTTTTGGTCCGGGTACCTTGATGGAAGAGATTATCCGCTTTGTCCGTGAAAATGTGCAGGCCGAACGTTTGGCTACAGAGGTGTAGGTACGCTTTGCAAAATATTGTCGAACGTCTCCTAAGCGGAGACCGCCGAGCCTTGGCGCGTATGGTAACCCTGATCGAAGCAGAGGCTCCACAAGCTCGTGGCTACCTGGCAGAACTTCACCAGCATGCTGGGCGGGCACATATTGTTGGTGTTACTGGGTCTCCAGGCGCAGGCAAAAGCTCGCTTGTTACATGTCTGGTGCGCGAATTACGTGACCGTGAGCGCAAAGTTGGCATCATTGCTGTTGATCCCACCAGTCCTTTCACTGGTGGGGCCATTCTTGGCGATCGGATTCGTATGATGGAGCTGGCCGGAGATCCTAATATTTTTATTCGCAGCATGGCCAGTCGCGGCAATCTGGGAGGATTGGCCGCTTCGACACGGGACGTAGTACGCGCGATGGATGCAGCAGGCTATGATCCAGTTATCGTCGAGACGGTCGGCACAGGTCAGGCCGAGGTCGAGGTGATGCGTACGGCCCAGACAGTTCTAGTGGTAGTTGCGCCAGGGATGGGAGATGATATTCAGGCCATTAAGGCCGGTATCCTGGAGATTGCCGATATTTTCGTCGTTAGCAAAGCTGACAAACCTGGCGCGGATCAGACGGTGGCCGAGCTGGCTATGCTGCTTAGCCTGGATTCTCATCGGCGTCAAGCGGCTTGGCGCATTCCGGTCTTAAAAACATCCGCATTCAAAGTTCAGGGTATCAGCGAACTGGTCGATGCCGTCCAGAAACATCAGGTTTACTTGCAAGAGAGTGGCTCATTGGCACAACGGGCACAACGTCAGGTACAAAGCGAAATTCAGAATCTGATCTTGCAAACGGTGGCGAGGGCATTAAAGGATGTGGTGAGTGAAGAAGAGTGGCGCATACTCGTTGAAGATGTAACGAAGCGAGAACGCGATCCCTATAGCGCTGCAGCGGAACTAGCGGCGCGGGTGGGACTAATTTAGGATTACATGGTCAGTACCCTCCTCCTCTTCTAACTCGACAATAGCAGGTCCCTTGGAAAGTTTGTATGGACAAGCAAAAGGAGGTGTGGTAAGGTAGAGCTTAGTCAGCTCTTCCCAAAAATCAATTCTCCTAGAGAAAATAATGAAGTATATCAAGTCGCTCTATCTCTTTGTGAGAGCAGATCATCTGCGCTCTTTGATCGCTATCTGCACACTGACTTATTTACTCGTATCTACCCTCTATGTTGCAATAGGCTACTGGCCCAGCGGTGATGAGCCACACTATCTACTAATTAGCGAAACACTCATCAAATATCACTCGCTTGATGTTATGAAAGCCTATCAGCACAGAGATTACCTTTCGTTTTACCCGGGCCTACTGACACCGCACATTGTTAGAGTACAGGGACGCGTCCTGCCGCTACACGATGTGGGTGGACCAATTTTATGGCTAATCCCGTTCTTCCTGTTTGGACGTCTAGGTGCTGTCTGGTTTATGGCAGCTATCTCCGTCCTTATCGTCCTCAACATTTACAAATTGTTGTTGGCTATGGAAATCCAGCAGTGCATTGCCTTCAACGTGAGCTTGGCTCTTGCTCTGGCCTCACCGCTCTGCATCTATGCCCACCTAAATTTTATTGAACCTATTGCTGCACTCGTCTGCGTCTATGTCCTGAGGAAGTTTATCGAGCGCAATGTGCATATTTCTACTTTACTAATGAGTTCGATACTCTTAGGTCTGCTCCCCTGGACGCATGTTCGCTTTGTCCTGATCGAAGCTCCTCTCTTCTTCATGATGTTATGGCGGCTCTATCAGCAGTATCGTCTGCACAAAATTGTCTATTATGTTGCATATATCTTACCCATTGCACTTCTGACGCTAGGGCTGGAGGTATTTAGCTGGCTGTTTATGGGATCATTTAATCCCGCTATAAACCAAGTTGCTGGTCACAACGTAATCTTCGAGGTTTGGCCATTTAAGGCTCTTTTCGGCCTGCTCTTTGACCAAGATCACGGTCTACTGATCTGCTTCCCGCTAAGTGCTCTCCTGCTGGTTGGTCTAGTTCTTTCAGCGAAGAAGCGCTATCTGACCTATAACCTGAGTATGCTTCTCATCTCAGTTCCTTACGTGATTGGCTTCACTACCTTTCACGATTGGTACGGTGGCTGGAGCCCTCCGGCCCGTTATGTATTCGTGCTACTGCCAGTCTGGAGCTTTTATCTAGCTTTTGCGCTCCAACAGATCAACGGACGCTTTGTGAAGCGCTTTGCTTGCATAGCCTTCTGGTGGGGAGTAGTCTATAATTTTTTGTCGGTGTTACCGAGCTACCATGGTTTTAATGATGAGATTGGGCGCAATAATGTGCTGTCCTTCTTGCATATTGGAACCTTCTACCTGACCGATCTTTGGCCTTCGGTACGTTATCCTAGCTTTGTTTGCAACACCATCTGGATCACAGCCTACCTCCTGCTAATGTTCTTCCTGCTCTTGTGTGCCAGATCTAACAGAAAAGAAAAATTCGCTTATAGATAATCTCTAGTGTCCTAAATCCCAACATGGCTCTCATGGCTGACAATATGTAATTTAAACATTATATTACGATCTGGCTGACAAGATTATAAAGATGGGGTCCCGTAAGAAGTTGTCCCTTAAGTGTCGCAAAAGTGTCGCTACTTGTCCTCGTAAACAGCGCTTCCATTGATTATACTTATGGCAGTTCACAGAAATCTTGGCCTGTCAGCCCCTTGAGGGGATTGGGAGGAACCACCTAAAGGTGGCACGGTGAGCCTACCTTTTTTTGGGGCTTGGGCATAGGAGATAGCACAAAGTACTCACACGCCAAATTTTCTTGACAGATGTTTGAAGATTTGCTATGATAGAAGCATGAAAACAATCCTTTCTGCAAAACTGAAACTGCATACCACATCGGAGCAATTTGCACAACTGCGTACTACGCAACTGGCATATCGAGATGCGCTTAACTTTGTGAGCAAATATGCTTTTGAACACGGAAAAATGAGCAATACCCGCAATTTGCAGAAGGGTACCTATGATGAGATCCGTGTTCGTTTTCATCATCTGGCAGTAGCCAGCAATACACGCGGGAACCATACCTTCCACTCTGGCAGCCGCGTGGTTTCTCGTGCAAACCATTATGCGAGACTGAGGAAGCGTTTGCAAAAGAAAGGCACTCGTTCGGCTACCCGCCGCTTGGTGGTCATCTCTGGACGAGAGAGACGGTTGAAGCAAGACGCCAATCATTGTGTCTCCAAAAGCATCGTTGCTGGGTACCCCAATCATCTGATCGGTTTGGAGCACCTGACAGATATCAGAGATCGAACCAAGCGCAAGAAAGGCAAAAAGGCAAGCAAAAAGCAGAGGAAAGCCAACGCCACGTATTCCAAGTGGTCGTTTGCAGAGCTTCAAAGCATGATTGCCTACAAAGCCCAATGGTCTGGGAGTCTGGCCATCAAGGTCGATGCCAACTACACCAGCAAAGCTTGCCCCATATGTGGGCATACCTGTGATGAAAATCGCCCACACAAAGGTCTCTTGTTCATCTGTCAGAAGTGTCATTATACCCTGCATGCTGATCTGGTTGGGGCCAGAAACGTGACGATGCGAACGCTGCTCATCCGGCAAGACTGGCTGAGTACGGGTACCTTGTCAGAGTGCCCTGATGTGTCGGATAAAGAAGCCAAAGCAGCACGCCTCAAAAGGTTTGCTGAGTTGCGGTGGAGTCTAGACACAAGCCCATCCTCTTTAGGGGATACGGGTTTCTGACCCCAGCCAACTATAGGGATACGCTGGATCATCAACCGATTGCGAGATTGTAGTTAACATCAAAGGGCGGAAGGTATCGACCATCACTGCCAATTCCTCGGTTCGCTCCGCTCCAAGGCTCTTCTCTACTGCGCCAGGTTGTGGACCATGCGGAATGCCACGTGGGTGCAGTGTTATCGAGGCTTGCTCAATTCCCCGCCGACTGCCGAAATTGCCGTTGACATAATAGAGCATCTCATCGCTATCGATATTACTATGGTTGTAAGGCACTGGAACCGATAGCGGATGATAATCAAGCTTACGAGGCACAAACGAGCACACGACGAAGTTTGGTCCCTGGAAGGTCTGATGAACTGGTGGTGGTTGGTGTATACGTCCGGTTATTGGCTCAAAGTCGTCGATATTAAAGATCCAGGGATATTCATAGCCATCCCAGCCCACAACATTCAATGGGTGGTGCTCATACCAGTAGCTGGTAATCATATGACCAACTCTGAGACGAACCTCGAATTCACCTGTCTCAGTATGCGTAGCCAGTTCCTCTGGACGGCGAATATCACGTTCGCAGTAAGGGGCATGCTCTAATAGTTGGCCGTTCTTATTCTGATAACGACTCGGTGGCTCGATTGCACCATGAGCTTCAATGACCAGGAAGGTGGTATCTGGGCTGTCGGGAGCAAGTTCGAACCGGAAGGTTGTGCCACGCGGGATCACGATGTAGTCTCCCTCATGATAAGGCAACAAACCAAAATTAGTTTCCAGAACACCATGCCCGTTGTGAACGAAGTATACTAGGTCAGATTCGCCATCGCGATAGAAATACTCCATCGCCTTTTCCGGCTTTGCCACTCCGATCACCACATCCTGATTAAACATCAGCGCTTGGCGTCCCAGCACTGCATCGCCTCCACGTGCAAGTGCCGTAGTCTTGAAGTGATGGTGGCGTTGCACACCTTCATTCCATGCTTCATGCACAGTATACAGATTTGCGTTTGCACGTGCTTGCTCTATCCTTTTCACTCGCGTAGGAGGATAGTGGTAATAGAGAATCGAGTAGTTGCCAGTAAAGCCCTCCGTGCCAAAAAGCTCTTCGGCATATAGCGAGCCGTCAGGTTGGCGAAACTGCGTGTGGCGCTTGGGCGGAATATCTCCTAAATGATGGTAGCTTGGCATATCTACCTCCTAGCGGGCGCAATCACCTAAAGGTGACACGGTGGATTGGGCCCCTACCGATGGCGATAAATCGCTCGCCATTTGTACGTTGTACATTTTGTTAGACGATACGATTACGTAATGCACCGATACCAGCGATTTCCAGTTCGACCACGTCTTGGGACTGCAACCAGTGGTGAACAGTCAAACCGAGCTCTAAGAGACAGCCAGTTCCGACGGTACCAGATCCCAGGACATCACCGACACGGAGACGTGCATTTTGCGAGGCTCTGACAATCATTTGCGGAAAGCTATAATGGATGTCTTTAAAATTACCTCGCGAAACCTCTTTCCCATTGATACGTGCAAGCATGGTCATATCGTACCGCTCGCTCGCACCGCTGCCACTGCGACGGGAAGCCAGTTCGTCAGGTGTAACAAGGCAGGGGCCAAGCGAGGTCGCAAAATCTTTCCCTTTGCCGGGACCAAGGCTAAGTCGCATATCCTTGCGCTGAAAATCGCGTGCACTCCAATCATTCATGATGGTATAGCCAGCGATATAGTCGGTGGCCTCCTCGATCGCAATATTTTTCCCCTCGCGCCCAATCACACAGGCAATTTCCAATTCAAAGTCCAGTTCCTGGCATCCAAGCGGATAGGGCACGGTCGCTTCGGGACCAGAAATCTCACTGGTATTAGAAAAGTAAAAGGTTGGGATCTCATACCATTCGGGAAGCATCTCAAGACCACGCTTGGCACGACCCGTTTTGACATGCTGCTCAAAGGCATAAAAGTCGCGTAACGTTGGCGGATCAGGAATAGGCGCAAGCAGCACAACTTCGTCCAGCGCATATATGCTCGCATCTTCGGCTTCTTGCTCTCTATTCAGAGCTGATCGTGCAGCATCCAGGCCTGCTGGATCACGTAACAGTTCCAGCAGGCTTGGATAGGGTAGCGCAGCTACCTGACGTATGCGGATTACACCCGCATACGTCAGACCATCATCTGTTTTAAACGTTACCAGTTGCATCAGAGGTTGCCCCGCAGTGCCTGCTCACGCTCGAGAGCCTCGAAAAGAGCCTTAAAGTTTCCCTCGCCAAAGCCCCGTGCACCTTTGCGTTCAATCACTTCAAAGAAGACCGTGGGGCGACTACCGATCGGCTTCGAAAAGATCTGGAGTAAATAGCCCTCATCGTCATGGTCAATCAAGATACCAAGCTTGGCAAGCTCATCGATATCCTCTTTGATCTTGCCTACACGATCCAACACATGCTCATAGTAATTGCTAGGAGGAGTACTAAGGAACTCAACCCCACGATCCTGCAAGGCACTGACCGTCGATATAATATCATCGGTATTCAGTGCGATATGCTGAACACCAGGACTATAATAGAAGTCCAGGTACTCTTCTATTTGTGACTTGCGGCGGCCTGGTGCTGGTTCATTAATAGGAAACTTAATGCGTCCACTACCATTCTGCATCACCTTTGACATCAATGCCGAGTACTCGGTGCTAATAGCGCGGTCATCGAAATGGATTAGCTGTGTAAAACCCATCACGCGCTCATAGAAACCGACCCACTCGTCCATCTTGCCCAGTTCGACATTACCCACAATGTGATCGATAGCAGCCAGATCAACTGGTCGCGCACGCTGTGGCAAGGATGTGGAGATCGCACGGTAGCCGGGTAAAAATGCGCCGCCATACTGTTTACGTTCAACAAAGATATGAATAGTTTCGCCATAGGTTGCAATGGCAGAGAGCTTTACAACACCCTTATCATCACTCAGTGTCTTCGGCTCCATCACACCATGTGCACCACGACTCGTTGTTTCTTGATAGGCTTTTGAGGCATCATCTACACGCAAGGCAACTGCCTTGACACCAATACCATGCAATTTCACATGTTCAGCAATCTCGCCAGTGGGAACCAATGGGGATGTGATCACCAGACGAATATTGCCCTGTTCCAGCACATAGCTAGAGCGATCGCGGAGACCCGTCTCTAGGCCGGCATAGGCAATAGGCGTGAAGCCCCAGGCATTAGTGAAGTAAAAGGCAGATTGTTTGGCATCACCAACATAGAATTCCACGAAATCAAAATTCTGAATTGGCAAGAAGTCATGTTCAGGCATGTTGTGCACTCCTTCTAGTCTATCTCTCACCAGAGCATCCTTGCAAGGTGAGTCCACAAGATGCTTCAGAGGATAATCAGAAACCTCTTTGTTCTGATTATAGACAGTTGGAAAACTGCTACCAAATTCATTATATGCATGCCTAATGGGGAGTCGCAAGGCAGACCAACATACCTCATCACATCTTTAGGGTGATCAGACATCTTCTACTTAAATATCAATGCTAATTGAGAAGTAGAGTACATATAGCATATATTGTTGCGATATACCTTTGGATAATGTAATATAGTGGTGAATACAAATTTAAATAGCAGTTATAAACTAAGAAAGTTGCAGAGGATTGTAGTTTTGGCTTATTATGATACTTATGATCGCCGTGTTCAATTAGATGCTTCTCGTCATCGGCGTAAAGATGCAGAATTCCTTCAACAATCAGCTCGTTGGAACGGTGCAATTTACTTGGCTGGCTATGCTATTGAATGCTCATTGAAAGCTTTAGTGTGCTACGGAGAACACAAAAATAATCTGAAAGATACAGCTATATTTAAGCGAGGCGTACAAGGGGCTGCTTTGCACAATTTGTGGTCTCTGTATGAGGCAACACCACTGAGTTTTCGCAATGCTATTGAAAAGGGTGATCGCACTACTACACTAAAAAATGCCTGGATAACTATTACTACATTGTGGCAGAAAGATCACTTGCGCTATGCACACAAATTAGGGAATGAAACAGAATGTAAGCGTTTTCTTGAAGCTGTAAAGATTTTTCATACTTTTATATTGCATCATCAGAAGGAGACTCCATGAAAGGCGCATCAAATTTACTACAGCAAATAAAAAAAGAATTACTTCAGGCAATATCTGTAAAAGATCCTGAAGTAAAGATTCAGGTTCAACGAAATACTTTTGGCTGGCTTCGCTTGTCCGTTGTGACAAGCGCTTTTGACGCAGTAGACTTTGAGGAACGTGAGTATGAAGTAGATAAAATCCTAGACGCTCTTAATCTAAAACTTCATGAATATCCATTTGCTAATTATCAACTTCTAACACCTCAAGAAGACGCAAAACAGATGCAGTCTATTCCTGTACAAATGCCTCTATGGTCTGAAATTCTCTCAGCACCTGATCCTGAGGAGCCAGCTACTGTCGATGAAGACACCAATAAACGCCCATTTGTTGTGACTTTCTATTCTTTCAAAGGTGGCGTTGGCCGAAGTACTTCTCTTGCGTTTGTTGCTAATCTTCTTACGACTCGTGGACACCGCGTTGTCATGATTGATTTTGATCTAGAGGCTCCTGGCCTATCATTTGCACATCCTATAGATATTTATGAAGCAAATACATATGGTGTGCTGGATTACATCTATCAGCGTTATTTGACTCCTGATCAAGATGAGCCGAAAATAGATGCCTGTATTCGCCAAATCAGTATTCCTACGCGTGGTGAACTTTATCTTGTACCAGCTGGAGAATATGACGAAGGCTACATACATCGTCTGGCTGGCCTTGATGTGCATTCTCTTTACCAGAGTGAGACAAATCCAATCCACCAGCTTCTAAAAGATGTAAAAAATACTCTTGATCCTGATATTATTCTCATTGATGCACGTACCGGTTTTACTGAGATGGGTGCTGTTGCGCTTTTCGACCAAGCAGATTTGGGAATCATCTGTTTCTCACCTACTAATCAGAGCTTTGCTGGGTTGGAATGGGTTGTTAAAGCGGCTAGCAAACAACGGAAATATAATGGTATTCCTGACCTGCGTTTTTTGCTTACTCCAATGCCTCCTGTCGCTCAGGCTCAGCAACAAGAGTGGTTAAATCGCACTGCTGACTGGATTACTCAATATTGGGGTGTACCCTCACCCGTTACGATAGACGAACTTTACTATCCTGTGCCATACAATCCGAGTATCATAACTCTAGATAGCCTTTTTGCAGAGGTTCCGACAGCCATTCTGGACCCGTATATGCCTGTTGCTGATGCTATTAGTGCTAGTTTACCAGAGAAGCATGCTACATCCCCTGCAAGTTCTGATATAAAAATAGCTGGCAGCCGTTTGTCTATTCTAGACGAGTTGAAATTTCGATCTCCAACTGCCCAAGAAATGGATACGACGGAAATTCCCACCATTTTTCAACGTACGGGTGATTTTCCCAAATTTTTGCAGGATCGTACTTGGCTAGTACGTGGCGCTAAAGGCACTGGAAAAACGCTATTGTTTCGCCTCTTCATTGAGCAGTCAGTCAACGCTCGCAATTTGGCCGAACCATATGAGAGACTCCATAATGTGCAATTTGTTCCAGGCCATGGCCCTATAAAGCTAAGTAGTACATTACTTGCTAGCGGCAGTCTGGAAGATTATGAAAAACTTGTAGGCCAACAAAAGTGGGTGGAATTTTGGGCCCATTATTTGTTGTTACAATTAGCTGCGGCCTATAATGATTTACAAACTTTGTTTACTGATCCATTTTTGCTAGATATTTGCAAGCATAAAAAGCCATCTCAGGAAGAGATTTTAGCATGGCTTGGTTCACGTATTTCATCATCACTTTCATCATCGCGTGTTCATGATGAGCTACAAATGATCAATGAATGGCTAGGGAAGAAGAACAAGAAAATATGGGTTCTCTATGATGAGTTGGATACTGGCTTTGGTCAAAAATATGATCGCCGTCGAAGTGCTCTAGAAGCTTTATTAGGATGGTGGTTAGAGGTTGGTCCTGGGTTAAGCAATATTTCGCCTAAAATTTTGCTACGTGAAGATATATGGACTGGTCTTAACTTTACGAACAAGACCTATTATGCGTCTCGCACTGTCCAGCTTCGTTGGGAAGAGCAAGATTTATGGCGTCTTGTCTTGCGTCAAGCATTGCATACATCCCCAACACTAGCTGGATTGGTTCAACAGCAAGCCTCAATTGAGTTCTCACGTCTAGATTCCATCCCTCAACTCGATGTTCTAAGAAAAGGATTATTTCCTCTTTGGGGTGAACGCATGGGGCGTGGAAATAAATCTTTTACCTATAACTGGGTAAGAAAACGTATTGGTGATTATAAAGAAAACCGTTTCCCACGCAGTTTGATTTTACTCTTACAACGTGCAGTTGAAAATGAGAAAGCTGCCTATGATCGCAATCCTTACGAAGCTATTCTTCGTCCTCGCTCACTAATCGAGGCACTACCTGTAGTATCAGCAGAAAGAGTAAACGATGTGCATAACGAATACTTAGAATTTGTTGTATATCTGGAAAAACTAGCTGGTGAGCGCTCTCCAATTGGTGTGGAACGTTTGGAAGCAATCTGGGAAGTGGATCGTGTCAAATTGAAAGAACTAGTGACTGGTATGACTGCTGCTGGGATTCTCCAGGAGTATACTTCTTCTCGTCTGTTACTTCCAGATAGCGAAGCTCGCTACTCCGTTGCTGAGCTTTATCTCTCTGGCCTTAAAATGACACGACTAGGCCAGCGTTAGATGGCTCTCTTTTTCATTCTTTCGGGTCGGGACCTTCAAAAAGCACTGCTCTTCCACTTATCCAAGATAGATACTTGACCCATTGTATGCTATGTTATGATGAGTCTAAATTTGCATAGTCAAACGACGATTTAGTCACACCAAATATTACATACAGCAAGAGGCAAAAGACTTGGAAACCCTTGTTGGAATAACCCTGGGTGGGTATACATTAACCCGTATTTTAGGTAGCGGTGGCATGGGCACCGTCTACCTGGCTGAGGACAAGGCTGTTGGTCAACAGGTAGCCATCAAAGTTGTCCGTACCGGCGATGATGAAGCTTACAATGAAATGCTAAGCACAAGTCAGGCTGCAGATCGCTTTAGACAAGAAGCACGAGCGGTTGCTAGCCTCGACCACCTGCATATCTTACCGCTATACCGCTATGGAGAGGAAGAGACAGCTTACAGCACACAGGCCTATATGGTTATGCAATACCGTCCTGAAGGTTCACTGCTAGACTGGCAAAAGAAACGTGCACGCAAGGCTCTGGCCGAAGCATCTATGTCCTCACTTCCCCAGGAATCCATCCCACTCCCTCCAGGCTTACCAACCGATTGGCCATTGAGTATCGAAGAAGCTGCGGACTACCTGATGCAGGCCGCCTCTGCGCTACAATATGCTCATGATCGCGGTATTATACATCGCGATATCAAACCAGCAAATTTTTTATTGCGTTTCGATACTAATCCAACCACAGGCACTCGTAGCGCCTTTTTACTACTTTCAGACTTTGGACTAGCAAAATTCTTCTCATCATCGTCAGCTACCAGCAGTATTCTCGGTACACCAACCTATATGGCCCCCGAACAATTCGATGGTAATGCCAGACCGGAAAGCGACCAATACGCACTGGCTATCATGATCTACTATCTGCTCGCGGGGCGTCTGCCTTTTACAGGTGACCCAATACACCTCCTCACTCAACATCTCAATGTAGAGCCACCTCCCATACGTACATTTGTCCCAACGCTATCGGCAGGCATAGAGCAAGTCTTAGCACACGCACTCGCCAAAAAGCCATCCGAACGTTATCCTTCGGTCAGTGCATTTGCAGAGGATTTCATACAGCAGATGCACGAAACACGGCCAGCCGTATCACGCACCCTGACAGCGCCACCACTCTTCTCACTGCCAATGCAGAATCGCTCTGTGGCAGGAAGTTCGCAGCAAACGCCAACACAACAGCCAGCGACAACCCCTCAAACGTTTCAACCTATCGTAGATAATAGGACAGTGCCTGCATTTTCGCAAGGAGATTATGCTGGGCCAACTCTACTCCAAAACGCATCGTCACCAACACCATTAGTACCCCCGCTTTCACCAATCCAAAGCCAGCATATGCTCTCAGCACCCCCGCTTTCACCAAGGCTAGAAAACCTATCCGGTCTGATGTCTGGCACGCCGGACATGGATCATCGTACGAGTCGTCGTGGTGCCCTGGGTTGGATTCTTGGAGGAATGACAGTGCTTGGCTTGAGCATCGGCGCTGGTATAGGCATTTATATACATGACAATCCAGTTTCTAATCAACAGCAGAAGCCTTCAGTTACGCCAAATATAGGATCACAACAGAGCACGACCACAGCTATAAAGTACATCCTTAGTGGACATAGTAAGGAGGTAACAAGCCTCTCCTGGTCACCAGATGACTCACAGCTAGCATCAACTTCGCTCGACCATAGTGTTCGACTCTGGAACATTAGTACTCAGCAGAATACGACTACATATACAGGACATACCCAAGCAGTTCTGACAGTTGCATGGAGTCATTATAGCAACCTATTGGCCTCTGGAGGCCAGGATGATGCTGTGCATGTATGGGATACAGCGGGTAAGACAAAACATAGTTTTTTAAAACAGCCAGGAGCAGTAAGTAAAATTGTTTGGACAACAAATGATTTGAGGCTTATTACTAGTATGCGTGATCATGGGCTGCGTGAAATTCTGCTGAGCAGTAGCATGGCCATAGGACTAGGAAAATTCTCTAGAAACTATAGTCTTGCCCTTTCACCTGATGGACGTTATCTAGCAGTAGGTGCCGAGAGTGGCTATATTACGGTTAGCGATATAGCTAGTCCCGGCATCGCCCTGGTAGAGAAACTCATTCACACTGGCCCAGTACGTTCACTTGCTTGGTCCTCAGACAACACGCTCTTAGCATCCGGAGGCTTAGACAAAACGGTACGGGTAATGGATGTAGCAACAAAAACCATTGGGCACACATTAACCCTCAGTAGGGCTGTAAATGATATCTCCTGGGAACCTGATAACACCGGGCGTCTGGCCATTGCTTCGAACAGTGATACAGTCATTGTCTGGGATGTCAACACAGACAAACATACTTTTCACACAGGCCACCAGGGACTGGTCACCGCAGTTGCATGGGGACAACAGGCATTAGCTAGTGGCTCTACTGATAAGACCATTATCATCTGGACCGTTTAATTTAGCTCAGACATCATGGCTCTTTTAGATGTACAGGCCAGAGACCAAGAGCAATGATGCGCCCCGGAATATCACGAATGAATGGGATATGCAGCATTAGCTTGGTTAAAGGAGATACCGTGAATGGCTGATCTGAATTGAATACAGATGCAAATACATTCTTTTGCACTATTCCCTGATAGGCTTGAATGAGCCTTGTCGGTCGCTCTCGCAACCGTTGTACTGTGGCAAGATCGTGTAGTTGTACTATGCCATATGCCAACTTTCTGCTCAATACGTTTGCTGTAACTACCGCATCCTGGATGGCGTAATTGATACCCACTCCGCCGACAGGAGACATCACATGGGCAGCATCCCCAATGAGCAATAGGCCAGGACGGTACCATTGTCGCAAGCGGCTTGACTCAACGGAGAGGACCGAGACCTGTTTCCAATCCTGCAGTTCATGAACGCGATCGGCTAGTTCAGGCCAAATTTTAGCAACTGATTGTCGGAAGTGCTCCAAACCAGCAGCGCGTACTTCCTGATAGTGATTTTTAGGAATAATATACGCCAATTGCCAGTAATCTCCACGGTTGAGATGAATTACCGCCAGATGTGGCAGAATACGACCAAATGTCCTATCAGGATCACTCGGTTTTCGGCTCAAGCGAAACCAAAGCACGTCCATCGGAGGCGAAGTCTTAATAGGCTCAAACCCGGCTAATTTGCGCATACGTGAGAAGCGACCATCTGCTCCAATTGTAAGCACTGCCTGTACCTCATGCCAGCCGTCGTGTCCACGATAGTGTACACCTCGCACCTTGCCATTCTCCTCGATCAATTCATCAACCTGCGCTCCCATCACCAGTCGGAATTCCGGGTAACGCTGGGCCTCAGCAGTGATAAATTCCAGAAACTTCGCCTGTGGGATCATTGCTATATAGGGATAGTTGGTATGCAAGCGTGCGAAGTCAGCAAGTGTCACCATACCATCTGCAGTCTCTGCGTTCAGGCTTGTCAAACGTGTATGAGGGATTTGCAGAAGACGATCAGCCAAGCCGATTTCATCCAAAATATTTAGCGTAGAAGGATGGATTGTATCGCCTCGGAACTCACGGTCAAAATCCATATGTGCCTCAAGCAGCGTCACCTGAATACCTTTGCGGGCCAGCAAGAGAGCGAGAACCGCGCCTGCAGGTCCTCCACCAACGATACAGCATGTCGTTTTTTCTACGCTTTTCACCTCGTGCATATGAGCACTATGCGTATGCTCACTGGTTAGATGTTGCATGGAAGCTCCTCCAAAGATTGCTATTCTAATACCACCTTCAGATTGTATGCTATCCAACTAGCTTTGTTCAACCAAATCACTCACGATAATGGAGGTTCTCCCGGTAATCAGAGTACATAGTGGGTTATATTGACATGTTAACAAAAACATCATAAGTGTTGAAACACGGAATTACAGCACAATTTAACTGATCTCTGTGCTTCCACATCTTTCTTCATTCCACCCTTTTTCATTCAGGGTGGTGTAGCCCCTACATGAATGTCTAACCCAGAAAAACAGAGCCATCCTGTAAGAGATCTGGACCCAGAACAGAAGAATAAGATTTATGAGATAAAACATAAAATCAAGGAAGCAGAAGCTTCTCTGGAAAAGCTTACTCAACCTGTTAAAAATGATCCTTATTACTTGATACGCCAGCTAATAGATAAGGAGAAGTTTGATCGTGACATTAAGAAGGTTGGAGAAATCCGTCGAGAAGCCTCGGCTTGTATTAGGGCTAGTGTTATAGATCGCAACCTGACAGAATTTCTTTGGGAGCTTAACCAAGCTTACAATGTTTTAAATAAGTACATGGAGCAAATTAGCAGAGAGGCAAGTACTATCAATATAAAGATTAGAAAAGGTTTCGATTGTCAAGAAAGTAGGCTGCAATCAATATATAAAAATAAGGAGAAATATGGAAATAAATTGAGCGATGAATGTAAGCAGGAGTTCAATGATACCTTAATTTTGGCAGAAAAGGTCCTTATAGCATATCCTAGACAGCTTGGTGATAAACAGAAAGAACATTATATTCAACTTTGCAAGGCTAACGACAAGCTACTTGACATCATCGGGGAGCAGGAAACTGTAGCAAGAAGAGAACGAATCGAGAAGCTCTTGAAGAATTTACCTGAGCCTGAGTCTCGACCTACTTTACGGGATCTCCCCAGGGACCTAAGGTGGCTATTATTTATCGACGTATCAGAGCACGAGAAGGCAAAAAAGATAGCCGATCCAGGAAATTTCTTCGACCAAAACGAAGATTTGCACCACGGTCAGCCTAAAGAGTCAGGATACCAACAAAGTATGATGGGGCTTTTCGACAACGAGCTTGTAACTGCGCAAAGCATTCAACAGAAGCATATGGGAGACACAGTGCAAACTGGTCAGCAGAACGATATGTACTACTATGATGAGTACACGAGATTCCACAACCGTGCGACTGAGCATCTAACCAATAATCGGAAAAAAATGCGCCAAGAGAATGGCTTGGTTCGAGAAGGCGAAAAAGTAGATTTCGCTTACTATAGTCTGTGGCAGATTCCAAAGGATGATCCGCAGCTAGTGCTAAAGTTGCAGGAACGGCGCTTAGCTTTCAAGGAGCTGTATGAGCAGCGCATTAATGGCCTACCGCTCTTGCAAGAAATGCCGGGAGGCAAAAACCCCCCCTTAAAAATAAATTGGCTAGGAGGATGTACCCTATCTCGACCTGAGGACGTTCCCCAGGGAATTATGGGTTATATCATGCAATCCAAGGAAGAGGGATATATTGCAATGATACCTCTATACTCACCGGAGGAAGGTAAAGAATACGTCAATACCATTTTGAAGTCCTACAAAGAGGGCAGAAAAGTACCAGACCAAACCGAGTATCAGAGACTTAGAGAGATTGCCAAGACTATCCATACTCTGAATTTGATACATCAAAAATTTGATGCCAATGGACGAACCAATGTGAATGGATATCTCTATAAATTTTTACAAGAAGAAGGTTTTAGCCCTGCAATCCTACCTAACGGCACTAAGGACTGGTGTGGTGAAAAAATGCTTGACGGATTTGTGGAAGAGATACTCCTTGGAATGCACGAGTTCATCAAGCAAGTCAAGCAAAGTAAGCAAAACATTGGCAATAGCTTAAATGATAGTGGTCCTTTAGAAATCACACCAGCGCAAGCTTGATAACGAGCATCTTGGGTTAGCAAATTGAGCGTCTATGGAATAACTGGTCGGATGAGGGGAGCAGACTTGATAAGCCTGCTCTTCCTTCTATTGTCACAATTTCCGTTGTTACATTTTAAGCAATACAGAACAGAACTTATGAAACAAGGTCAAATGTTGCCACACCCAGTGCACGAGCGAGCATGCGCACATGATAGGGTTGTGCCTCTTCGCGCCCATTTTCCAGGTGAGAGATGGTATCTCGACGCAGGCCAGATAAATCGGCGAGCTGACCAAGACTCAAACCTTTCCTTTGGCGAACGATACGTAGGTTAGGAATACCGTGGGGTTTCATCGCTTTTGGTTTAGCGATCATTTGTTTCATGTTCCTCTCCTTCGAGGCATCTTTGGGATTTTCACCAGCGACATTGCAGGAGAAGTTGTCCGAGGCAAATCCTGTGAATTACAGATTGTCCTTATAGAGACAGCATACCAGATAAAAGATGTGGTTGTCTAGTGACATAACTATATTCCTAGAGCTTTTCAAAAGTCATCTACGGACCATGCTTGCTAGAGGCTGAACGGAAAATTTGGCTTGTGGCGAGCGTGAAAGAGTGCTGAACCTTTGTTTTTTTCATGCGTGCCTCAAGAGATCTTTTCCATTCAGCGCTAGAGCAACTCTAAGGTGATGAGGCATGCTTATGTGGATACGGAGGATGGAGGGGAGAAGGATTGACACCTAGCACCTCGAAGGACGGACCATCAGCATCATCTCCATTATCCAGATAAATGACATTATCGGAGAATAACCACGAAGCCTCACTTGTATTCTGAGCAACTTGACTAACGGGACCGCTCATATGACTACCACGACTCACATCAAGGAGAGACAAGGAATTGGCAATCGAGCGTAATGCATCACCATCGATCCCATCACGTTTATCGCCAACCACCCAGAAGACCACACCACTATTCTGGTCCTCATAAATGAGCTCACTACGATCAGTGTAAACCCAGGAAGGTGAAGAAGTCCTATCCTGTATCCACTGGCCTTCTACATAGATAGCCGGAGCAGAAGCATCACGCCCAATTTGTATCTGATGTGCAGCCCCATTCTGTACCATCTGAAGCACCTTGCCCTGCGGCTTAAATTCACAGATGGCAATTTGCCGAGGAACCAAGCCAGGCAGAGAATAGGAGAAATTCAAGACGATCATGGGGCCATCGGTCCAGGAAGGATCACCGGGATAGAGATACGTAGCGCTTTGCGTATAACGGCTAGGGATATTCTGTGGCCAGAATATTGGGAAATGGAGTTTTTCCTGCGCCTGCACAATAGTCATCTGGTTACTATTGCTATTGTTGGTAGCCTGTGAAGAAGCGGTAGACACGTGCGGATAAGTATCTACCAGGAGCACACCACTATGGCCACCTGACCATAGGTAAGTCCAGCCCTGCGCGAATGAAGGGGTTGCTATCACCATGGTCAAAACCATAAAGAGCATACAGATAGCTGCAACAGCTGCAAGAGGGCGAGATATAGGGAGAGGATTCAGCAAAGCACACACAGAGAACCGACGTGAGCGAAAAAGCTGGCGCTTGAGTTGCAGTCTCCGAAAAACACGGGCGGAGGTCTTTTTTTCAAAACCGGTCTCGACAGGTTGCAGGCGGGGATCTTCGGACGCCAATAATGTCTGAACAAAAAGAGGAGGCATCTCCTCCCGATCAAGAGAAAAAAGCGCATTCAGCTCCCTCGCAAACTCGAAATCCTCCTCTGAAAAATCGTCTGGGACCTCCCCACCATGTTTAGAAAGGCCAAAATGATTAAATTCCGATTCTGAGGGCATGCTTTCAAATTCGCTCGTACTCATATGCATACTCCCTGAGCGCCTCGCGTAAACTTTTCCGCGCTCGCCAGAGACGTGTGTCTAGGGCATGGCGCGTCAAGCCGGTCTTCGCTGCAAGTTCCTCCGTGCTAGCGAACCTAAAATAGCGTTGATAGATCAGAAAACGTTCAAGCTCAGGCAACTTCGCCAAGGCAAGACTCAACTCTTCGCGCCTCTCACTCTGCTCTAGCAAAGATTCCATACTGGCCTCTGGATGAGCGGGGAGAGTAGCTTTATACTCAAACTCAAAATTGCTGCCTCCATTACCATCAGATGCATGCCAGTGTTTGACCTCATCGGCAGATTGTACCATGTGTGTCTGACGACGGCATAACTGACGTCGTCGATCCAACGCAATGTACTTAGCACGCATCGTTAACCACGTGCGAAAAATTCCCCGCGAGGAGTCAAAGGTATTAATCTCTTGCCAGACAGCAACAAAGAGATCATTAACACATTCTTCAGTATCCTGCGTGACACCAACTCCATCAAGCACAAGACGAATAAAATAGAATATTTCTCGAGAATATCGAGAGATGAGCGTCTCCAATGCCTGAGGGTCTCGCTCGCGTAATCGTTGGACAAGATCCTCATCAGAACAGTCATCTCGCACCATCATGTCATATACAGCGTGGAGGCCCGGGTGTTTCCACCTGGGATTCGTCGCGATTAAGCAAACGGAAACGCCGCCTCTTTCTTTTTATTTATACTCTAAGATATACGTCCGCTGAAACTTCTATCTCTCATAGGCGTAAGTTTCTAGGCAATTTTGCTTCATAGGGCAGAAGAAGTCAAGCTCTACTATATTATTGACGAGTGCAAAATCTCTTGACAAGGTGTGCTCTTTTATGGTTATATACTTATGAGACAATTGAAGAATAAGTTGCAGTGACAGGGAATCAGTACGTCCTGGGTATGGATAGAGAGTGGCAATCAAGCAGCTGGAAGATGCCATCATTACCGAGACCGAACCCATCCCTGAGCAGATGGCGATGAGCCAACCGGGCATCCTCCCGTTATCTACAGGAGCCAGAAGGCAAGAGCTTTTCCTATTTGGTAGGGCTATTGTAAATGAAGGTGGTACCACGAAAGTCCGTTCTTTCGTCCTTTGCGACGGAAGGACGTTTTTTTATGGCTTTGATCTGGTAAAAGGAGGACGATCACAACCTTGTGGACTTGCTAGCATCCTGTCGGCGGGTTCATGTGTGCTGCATTCATCGTAGCAAGAGACAGAAAGGAGAGACAAAGATGGGTTTAACCCAAGAGCAACAGGTGTTTTTTCTGGGGGCAGGTTCAATCAGTGAGGCAATCATCAAAGGGATAGTTGGTGCTCGTCTGCTGCCTCCCAAGCAGATTACCATCTGCAACCGCGTACATTGTGCACGCTTAGAGGAACTTCATAAAAGCTACGGAGTTTCCATTTGCCAGGATAAGCAGGCGGACATTGCTCGCGCAGATATCCTTGTGCTGGCCGTCAAACCGTTTGATCTGGTGAATGCCCTCCAAGAAATCGCTCCCCTGGTGGGTTCCCGTCACCTGCTCCTTTCGGTTGTGGCTGGTGCCTCGACTCACCTCATCGAACGGTGCTTGCAGGTGTCTACTCCAGTCATTAGAGCCATGCCAAATACCTCAAGCTTTGTACAAACCTCTGCGACCGCCATTTGCCAAGGACAATGGGCAACCTCGCATCATCTGGAGATAGCCCAGGACCTCTTTTCTGCGATTGGTGTCTCGGTTATGGTCCAAGAGATGCTGATGGACGCAGTGACGGGCCTCTCAGGAACAGGTCCGGCATATTTCTATTATGTGGTGGAGGCTTTACTCGAGGCTGGACAAGCCTGTGGCCTTCCTGCTGAGATCTGCCGTACTCTGCTGATCCAGACTCTGCATGGAGCGGCTGCCATGCTGCGAGAGACTGGGAAAGATCCAGGGGAGCTTCGCCGTCAAGTAACTTCGCCGAATGGAACGACGATGGCGGCCATCGTGACCTTAGAAGAGGGAAACGGATCGCAGCTGTTTTTGCAAGCTGTTCAACGAGCAACCCAGCGTGCAAGCGAGATGGGACAACACATTGAAGCATCTGTGGAAGAAATGCGATCGCTTGAGGCAGTGAAAGCGATTAAGAAGTAGAAGGAAACTGATATGAACACACACGAGCTAATGGATTATGAAAAAGCGCACGGAGCCAACAACTATACTCCACTTGATGTGGTAATCACTCGTGGACAAGGGGTCTGGGTCTACGATACTGAAGGTCGGAAATATCTTGATGGATTAAGTGCCTACTCAGCGCTTAATCAAGGTCATTGTCACCCACGGATAGTCAACGTGATGACCGAGCAGCTTCACAGGCTAACCCTTACCTCCCGTGCATTTCGAAATGATCAGTATCCGCTTCTGTTACGTCGATTATCTCAACTCACAGGCTATGATGCTGCACTTCCGATGAATACAGGCGTTGAGGCTGTCGAAACAGCCATCAAGTTGGCCCGAAAATGGGCCTATACCGTGAAAGGAGTGCCACTCAACCAAGCAGAAATCATCATTGCGCAGGACAATTTTCACGGACGCAGCATCACCGCGCTCTCCTGTTCAACTGAACGGTTGTATCGAGAATACTTTGGTCCGTATACCCCTGGCTTTGTGGCAGTTCCTTATGGGGAGATAAAGGCCATCGAAAATAGTATTACCCCACAGACGGCGGCGATCTTGTTAGAGCCCATTCAAGGAGAAGCTGGAGTGATTGTGCCTCCAGAAGGCTATTTGCAAGAGGTGAGGAAGCTGTGTGATCAATCCAATGCGCTCTTGCTTGCCGATGAGATCCAGACAGGATTAGGGCGGACAGGAAAACTGTTTGCCTATCAGCATGAAGGGATACGTCCTGATATGGTCATCATTGGCAAAGCCTTAAGTGGGGGCATGTATCCAGTGAGTGCGGTACTCGCCGATCGTCCCTTGATGGACCTCTTCCAACCAGGCGAACACGGATCCACTTTTGGTGGCAATCCTTTGGGGGCTGCAGTCGCCATTGAAGCCCTTAATGTGCTTGTTGATGAGGAACTTATTGAAAATGCTGCTGTTCTGGGTGTGTATGCTCTGCGACGACTGAGAGAACTGGGCAGTTCCTTGGTGAAAGAAGTGCGAGGCAAAGGCTTGCTGATTGGTATCGAGCTACAGCCCGAGGTAGGTACTGCGCGTCGGTTCTGTGAAGCCCTCAAAGACGAGGGAGTCCTTTGTAAAGAAACACATGAAACGATCATGCGTTTTGCCCCCCCGTTGATCATTGATCAAGAGACGCTGGAATGGGCACTCGCACGCATCGCGAAGGTCCTTCACAGCAAGTAATCGGGCAAATTGGTCATCACAGACAAGGATGAGCGTTCGTGCAGCGTATTTCCCTGCTGGATTGTTGAAATCTTTGTCTGTGGTGTCGTGTCTGCTTTTTTATCGTTTCCTATTGTGCTCCTGTGTTAATCATCAAAACTCCATCAATGACATATGTTGAGCCTGTGACATAGACGGCAGGCCGAAACACACCCGAGATGCTCCAATATTTCCGGTTTTGCCTCCCGTTTTGAGAATAGAAGAGTGTCTTCACTTGCAAATGATAAGGAATATGAAAGGAAAAGGAACATACTTATGAGTCAAGTATCGAGCAGCCAATGTGTCACGAGATCTAACAGCGAGTCAAAGCACCAGAGACGGATCGTAACCATTACTCTCTGGACCGTTCAGGTGCTACTGGCACTTATTTTTCTCTTCACCGGGAGCATGAAATTGATCCTGCCAATTGAGATGCTGACAGCACAGACCCCGCTACCGGGTCTGCTTGTGCGTTTCATCGGCGTTGCTGAGGTAGCCGGTGCCCTTGGCCTGATCCTGCCTGGACTAACGCGCATCCAACGAGGACTGACACCTCTGGCCGCCTGTGGGTTGATCATCATCATGATTGGAGCGACAGTGGAGACACTGGCGGTCGGTGGTGGTGCTTTGGCTCTGGTCCCGTTGGTGGTAGGATTCCTCGCAGTAGCAGTCGCCTATGGTCGTCGGTCCTGGGCATAAGGGCCTGACCATCACAAAATAATTGCTTCGAAAGGAAGGAGGCTCAACAGCCTCCTTCCTTTGCTCTTCCTGTCTGTGTATCCAGATGATCTATCAGAGCCTGAAGAGTTTCAGCCATGTGCTTCACGCAGATTCCATGACGAGATCCGCTCGTGAAACATTGTTCGGTAGTACTCTTCCGCATCCTTGACAATACCAGCTCTGGTCGTCTCTTCTCTCGGCTCAGGCTTGACAACTACACGGTCACCTAACGGTTGGATCTTTGCCATAACATACAACTTCTTCAATAAGTAGAGACAACAAAGCACATAAGGAAGCTGGTACCGAAATTGTTGTGAGAAACTCCCTGAAAAAATACTGAGCATTTACTACAACCAGATCTTCTTTTATTCATTGCATAAAGTATACGTCGTATCTAGTACACTGTCAAGTATTTATGTGTTTACTCTACTTTTTTACGAAACAAATTATATTCTATGTAGAGATGTGATAATAAGATACTAGATAAATACTTGACAACTTCCTTGTAATACCGTATGCTTTATTTGGAGAAGAAAAGAAGATGACCGTGTAGAATAATGGAGATGGAACTTGGTGTGCTTTCACCCACAGGAAGGAGAAGCATCATGCTACGTATTGCATTGAAAGGTCTTCTTGCTGGAGCAGCGGGGACTATCGCGCTCGATATTGCAACCTACGCTGATATGGCTCTTCGTGGGCGCTCCCCCAGTGATGCTCCATCCAAGATGGTGAGTACTTTTGCCAACATGTTTCATGTTCCTCTCTTATCTCAAGGAGTTGGTGCTCAGGATCTCACAGCTCAGAATCGTGCGAGCGGGCTCGGTGCTTTGTTAGGTTACATCAATGGACTTGGTACTGGCGTTGTCTATAGCTTGCTGCGGTCACAACGTGATGAGCTTCCCCTGCCATTTGCTGGTACCTTGGTTGGCTTAGCAGCGATGGCTGCAAGTGATGTTCCACTCGTGATGCTCAAAGTGAGCGATCCCAAGACATGGGGAGCCTCAGGATGGCTCGCAGATTTCATTTTCCATCTCATCTATGGCTTTGTCACAGCCATAACCTATGAGACATTATCGAACGTTTGCCGCGAATGATGCATTGATTATTCTCTCAGGAAAGGATTCCAGTCCTCCCTCACCTTAATTGCAGCAAATGTGGGAGAAGCGTCTCTGATCGAAGATCGAGATTCGCCCGAGAGCCTCAGATCTCCCACTTTCTGGAAAAGCAGCTGAGAAACACTTGCCTTCTGATATTCGTGGGAGACAACGTGTATATTCTTTTTTACACATGCTCTAGAGCATGAAGATCTGAATAGAGGAGATCACTTATGATGCAACAAGAGAAAATTACCTGCAAACAACTCCGCAAGCTCCATGGCAATCTGACCGAAGAACTCCGACTCTTAAAAGAAAGTCTGCAGGAAGCAGAACAGGAGGGCTTTGATAATCCCATCGAAACGGTCAATGTGATAAGAAGCCTTCAGGAAGTGCTCAATACAGTGAATAATGAACTGGCAAAGTGTCCCACTGAATGAAGATGAATGGTTCTGAGGCAGAGAAAGCTCTACAATAAAGAAATTCCATCTGCTATTTGTCTCTGTATGGCGAGAGAAACATAAGCGTGCCCGGAGCAATAAAATATCTCTACCACTTAAGGTGAACTGACAATAAGCTCACATTTCGCATCTTTCGCAGAATGTGAGCTTATTGTATTGGTGTAATGTGGCAAAAGTGAAGATTGTTGCCTCAGACAGGGACAGAGGATGCAGCAGCACTAAACTGGTTAGCTGGAGAGAAACTCCTTTTCTATAAATACAGTTATTGATCCTAACTCAACAATAGCATAGGTTTCTTTATTCTGTAAGGTTATTAATATCATTGTTTTTGTTTATATATATGTATAAAGTTGACATAATTGACTTACTATGTCAACAAAATCTTGACGAAACCCCTCTGCTTTCTCTATACTTTGATCAGAACTCACGTGACCTTTTGATTATCCCATGACAACTTTCCAGCATGGGTGCGAATAAGGTCCGGATGCAAGATCAACATGCCAAAACGACGTTAACATTGTAGCGCATTATCGGTAGAACGAATACGATGATCATCGAAAGAACCATTCAGTCCATTTTTGGAAGGAAACACACATGAGTAAAACGATCTCAAACCACACAGTTGCCTTACATGTCACTCCAGTTGCTGGCCGCATCGGAGCAGAAATCAAAGGTGTGCATTTATCACCTCAGCTTGACCAGCAGACGCTTGATGCCATCCAGAAAGCGCTCCTGGAGTACAAAGTCGTATTTTTCAGGGATCAGCACCATCTCGATGATGCCAGCCAGGAGGGTTTCGCCAAGCTGTTTGGTGAACTGTATGCCCATCCAACAGTTCCAGTGAAGGATGGAACAGACTCCATCTTGGAACTCGATTCGTCTCACTATGGAGGACGAGCCAACCAGTGGCATACTGATGTCACATTCGTTGATGCTTACCCCAAAGCCTCTATTCTGCGTGCTGTGGTTGTCCCGGCCAAAGGAGGAGACACGGTCTGGGCCAATACGGCAAGCGCGTATCAAGATCTCTCTGAGGCGTTACGCAATCTCGCTGACCGCTTGTGGGCTTTGCATACCAACGATTACGATTATGCAGCCAGCTTCAAGCAAGTAGAGGAAGATGAAAAAGTCTTGAACCACTTGAAAGTCTTCGCCTCTACTGTCTATAAAACAGAACATCCGGTTGTGCGAGTACATCCAGAAACGGGTGAGCGCACGTTGCTGCTGGGTCACTTTGTGAAGAAGATCATTGGGTTCTCTTCCGTCGATTCTGCACGACTGTTCTCGATTCTTCAGGACCATGTCACCCGTCTGGAAAACACAGTCCGTTGGCGCTGGTCCGTAGGAGACGTGGCGATCTGGGATAATCGGGCGACACAACACTATGCCCTTCATGATTATGACAAGCAGCATCGAGTGGTGCGCCGAGTCACGATTGCTGGAGATGTGCCTGTGAGTATCGATGGGCGTCATAGTGTAAGCAAGTAAGAGCAGACATAGTATCATTGGTGCTATAAAAACAGCTCATGGCCGCTTTTGAGGTATATTGTTTGCTTTTCCTTGAGCAAGGAGGGTAACAGATGAGCGAGAAGCCTGTCGAAATTCTTCGACAGGCTTCTCGCACAAGGAAACCTCATAACGGCCTAATGAAGTGATGTATATGCATCAGGAGTGGACATGAGCTAGATTCAGAGAAAAGGAGCGGAGAGAGAGTTAACAGAGGGGAAAAGGCTAACTCGTGATAAACCCTCATTTTAAGCTAGTGATCTGAGTCCGATCCAGTGAAAAAGTGATAAAACTTGTAGAAAGTATTTCAGCATGATCTTCCACAAATTGAAGTAGTTTTGCGGCGAGGATAGAGTCACCTTCTCCGGTGGATGAAGGTCCTAGGGAACTTGAAAAAAAGGTATCCGTGGTGCTTTCTTGCATATATGAGAAAAACAGATGCAAGCGGCACGCAAAAACGAGATACCTCCCAAGAATATTGCCCCAACGATGCGTGTCCGTCAGAGTTTGCTTTAATTAGACGAAAGGGAAACAGAATGTTTCGATCTGGCTCCTAAGTAGCGATCGAGACTATAGTAGCGACTGGCCGCATTGAAGACTCATAAGCATTCTTGCCAGCCCAGTTGCTCCATCAGGCTACGGCCAGGGGTCTCCTGGCCGTAAACCTTTGCGAAGTATCCCTACTGTCCTTGGCTCGTCTGAACCGTGGAGAACGGAGTCCCTACCACGTCTGTTGCTGGCGCGGACTCGCGTAGTGCATAAGGCGTAATGCCATGTTTCTTCGGCAACAGGATTGCCTGGTAGCGCGAGAGGAAGTATGAACCAATCACCAGCAAGATGGCTAAGATCTGGGCGATGATGGAGAGCCAGTCGGGAAAGATGGAGAGCCAGATCCCAGCCCAATCAGGCACCCAGCTTAGCCAACTGATATTGATCGCAGCAAACCAACCTGCCTGCTCCATCTCGAAGACCTGCTCTCCGACCATGATAAAGAGCACGATAACCAGCAAAATACCTGTCAGGACCAACATTCTCTTGTAAGGCACACGCTGATTGCCAACAAAGCTCAGAAATGCCAGAATCCCGGCAAAGAGCACACCCACCAGTGCGCCATAGAAAACAATGGTTCCACCAAGTTGGAGCTTATAACTTTGTAAGAAGAGCACCACCTCAAAGCCTTCACGATAGAAGGAGGCAAACCCCAGCAGTCCTAATCCCCACAGCAGAGATAGCTGCGACGAACCGGGCTGGCTGGCCTGTTCCAACAGGCTTCGTTTGCGACGATTCTGAAAGGAGATCCAGCCTGTCCAGTACACCTTGTGAAAGAACCAGTTCATAACAATGAGTAGGACGATTAGTGCTAGTAATCCGGTCCATGCTTGGAGAGCCAAGGCTGGCACCACTGTGGTGAGGTCGCTGATGATTCGCACTGCAATAAACCAGGTAATCAGAGTTGCGATGGCTCCGACGATGACGCCAATGCCTATCGGTCCCCGGTAGGACCGATTCGCTCCTCTCAAGCTAGCGGTAATGGCCGTCAAGATAACCACACATTCAATGCCTTCGCGAAAGACAAGCGCAGCAATATCCAGTATGGCTACCAATGGACTGGTATGAGGGACGGTTGGATCAGGACTGCCTGCGGCCGTAACTCCTTGCCAGATCAAAAATGCAGCAATGAGCAGGGCAGCAAAAATGAGGCCACTCGTGACGAGGGGATGAAGAGAGGTTGGTCTCTTCGCTGGTATATTTGTTTCCATAATGATGCAATTCCTTTGCTCGTGCCAAGGGGCGAAGTATGCTTACACTTAGACGCAAATCTGAAAAAATTTCTGTGAAGCCGTCTGTGATCGGACGCATACAGCAGAGATTCTTCGCGAACTCTACAACACGAATCGGGTTTATTTATAGGCCTCTTCAAAAATGTGTGTAGAAGTGTCAGAATACACGAATGTTGTTCAAGCATGCCCTCAGCACCACGTTCAGTAAAATAAATGTCCACTCGTCCTCTCGTCAAGGGAAGCGCAAGATATCCTCATTTCCACTGATCAGAGAGGACTTTTTTGATATTAGCATACACTAATATCTTACTTGTCCACTATGATATTAGCATGCCCTAATATCGAAAGTCAAGAGGAAGTATCTTTGGTTCTGTTTCTTCTTGACGTTCCCTTTGAAGGCATAGCACATCCTGCTATCGGCTAAGATAGAGATCTTTAAAGTGCATCTGATACATTGCATGCATCGCCACTATCATCATACATACACACCCTGGTCGCCATTGACCATCTTGCTCAGGATGCTTTGTGGTATAATCAGAAGATGTCCCTCAATCTCTCTCGAAAAAACCTGTCTCATGAGGTATCCTTTCCAGAAGAAATCGATAGTAAGAGGATTCTTGAGTGACGAAATACCTTCCTCATTTCATAAAATTGGCTTGTATAATCAGGAAGAGATGAAGGAGGCAGTGACCCAAAATGAGCAATACATCCATTAGAACATCCTCGCGTCGTTTTAGACGCTGGCACGTTATGCTGGCGATTATGCTAACTATGCTTGTGCTTGTTGCAGGCGTGCTTTATAGTCAGCCTTCCATTCTCCGCAATTGGTTGGTGCATTCACATATTCTTAGTGAGGATACTCGTGCTGCTGGTGGACAGACTGCACAGCCAACGCTCAAGCTGCCTCCAGGCTTTCAGTCAGAGATATTCTTCACGGGCTTGTCTGGTCCGCGTTTCATAACCTTTAGTCCAGATGGAATACTCTTTGTGGCAGAACG
>DASYAN010000372.1:0-13628 GCA_036501345.1 Ktedonobacteraceae bacterium | reverse complement strand
TCTTTTAACTCTTTGTATGTTAGCTGATCTGCTCCACAGGTAACCGCGATCTTCTGAGGAATTTGATTAGCTGCATCATGAAGTAAGTCAACAAGCACATAAGGCATATAAACCTCCTAGCTTGCCCACATTCGGCAGTTCCAAGAAGACAAAAAATAGAATTGTTGGTAGGCAAGACCAAGCAAGCGCAGAATCTTGTGATGGAGAGGTTGCAGACGTAAAATGCGAGTCTGCCAACCCGACCCGATGTGGACATGGAGCAGTTCACCCCCTTCAAAGCATTGGAAGACCCAGCGCATAGCAGGCTTGGCAATGGGTTTGTTGATCTGATTGGGGATGGTTTCCTCGCTCTGCTGCAAGCGATGTTCGGTCAGGCGATAGACGAGCAAACAGAACTCAATAATGAAACTGAGGGCGATTAGACGGCTTGGCTTCTTTACAAAGACGGAGGACGCTAAGAATAAAGGATCTTTGAGGATGCGAAAGCCATGCTCGACACTGCATTGCTCTTTATAGACAGCAAAGAGAGCTTCATCGGAGAGCTTGCGGGTAGAGAGCACATTGGTGACAATGAGAAAGTCGGCACGGCAATCAGCTTCTCGAGCCATTGCGCCTTCGTCGATCACCAAGATCGGCACCACCTTCCGGGTAGTATGCACTGGTTTTTCCTGAGCATCAGGACGTCCTGGCTTGCCATAGTGTTCCTGGGGGACCAATGCCATAGAAATAGCGTTGTCTTCTTTGTTTCTAGACATCACGGCTTCCTTTCCTCAAACATGGCTTTTACCTAATAGTGTAGTTTATAGTGACTTACCTCCATCTTTGCATTTTTCTAAGTAGTAGACTTGTCATTCTCATACTCTGAGATGAAACACATTTCCCCAGTCTCCAGTTCTTCCCTACGATTAGATAGTAGATCACATGAAGCTGATGGCCTTTCAAGACTCTCCCTTAGAATATAATATTTATATAAACAAACGTCAATGGCTAATTGGTACACTATAGTTACACCTTTTTAGTTCATAAATATCATTTCTTCTCAGAAATGAAAAAGCCTCATGACCATCATCCTCCCAATGTAACATTCTGTAGGAGGGATAACAAACTTCAGAGACCCACAATGGAAAAGTCGGATAGTCGGGGCTGTATTGCAAAAAATCCCACTGAATAGCAAATATTGCTTGAGGGACGCTTATTTTGAGAGGAGGGAAGAGAGTTTCAGGCTCGCATCATGTGAGGATTGCCATTCAGCCCCTTTTTGCTGAATGGCAATCTTTACGTGAGAAGTTGAGTTTCCAGAGCAGCGAGGTAGGCAATGGGATTTTTACGAAAGCGGATGGGATATGCTGTCCAAACACGTCTCGTACATCGGTTTAGGCGACAACTACTTCGATGAGCATAACCGGTGGCCACTGAGAAGCGACTGGTACGACGTTTGGAGAAACTAGGCTACCAAGTCGAGTTACAAGTGGTTACTCAGGTCTTTTGATCGCCTGTTGGATGTATATTTTTCAAGAGAGAGTCATTTTTCATACACTCCTCATGAATGCAACAGTAGTCCGCCAACTACCTTCAGGAAACGCTCTTCTGCGGATATTACCTTTGCAATCATAGTCTCCACAATCTTTTCCTCTCTCTGCCTTCTGAACTTCATCATCTCTAAAACGGTCAATAATGTCTTCCACGCATGCCAAGTCGCCAGATTCGCTTGCAATACTTGCTCGTTGCATGAGGAATCGGTATACTGTTTCGTGAGAAACTTCGAGAGCATGAAACCAAGAATTTTTTGGGAATTAATGTAACGCAGTTGATTTCTTGTGAAGCCAACATGCTCTAATTCCTCTTCGAATATTCTCGGCAAGAGAAGGTCCTTGATTTTCTTTGTAATAATTTGACCTCCATTCTCTTGCTGCAAAGCAATTTGTTGAATAATATCGTTGAGAGCCTCACGTATGTCAGGAATACGAAGACGCCCTGATGGACGAATGATTTGGATTGTATCCTTAGCAAACTGGAAATTTTTCATAGGAGCACGGAATGCTTGTTCTAATATTTCTTCTTCTATTGCAATAGAAACATACATTTCGCCTTTTTTATTCTGTGCCATGGGATGATTGCGTATATCATCATATACAGTAAACATTGCAGATTGCTGATCGTATCCAATGACTAACAACGGATATGGATGTTCATCTACATCCTGTCGAAATAAGCACCTTTTATTCGTTGGCAATAGCACGGGCAGGCGCTGCTCAAGAACTTGCTGGACAGCATTGCCAAGTCGCCCCTGAACTGGAATCTCAACAATCTCTATACCTAATTTCTCCTCTAGGACATAGCGTTCCAGCATCTGTGGATCGAATGGCTGTGCAAGCAAAACGTCTGAGCATGCAGGTGCATTGATGAGATCATAGTGACTATAGAGATAAAGGTATGCATAGAAAAGGTCTGGTGCAATAGGATCAAAGACACTACAAGCTAGATACTTTACGGCCGAGTAACAACTCTGGCCGTACGTTTCAAACCGGAGATTCGGATCGTGTCTAGCGATATCTTTTAGGTATTGCATTATATCTATCCTTTCTACTCACCGTTCGTTCAAATTGGTTGTGTTGCAAGAAATCATCGAGGATACCAACTGTAAATGTTTAAATGAAATGGCTCTTACCACGAGATGCATAACGAGATTGCAACAAGAAGACAATAGTGTATAAATCAGCTTTACAAGCACTTTTGGTCCTAGGTGACACCTGCAACCGCCAACTAATCCACCAGCAACAACAACTCCCGGGTGGTTGTGTGAAAGGTTCGTATCTGGTTATTGATCAGCACGATGAGACATGCTACAACAATCTTGTATGTTATTCCAAATAGAAGTTGAGCGCATTATTCGCAATAATATACATCCTTCCGACTGAAACCGAAGGGAGCATTCGGAAGAATCTTGTGGACATCCAGGCAACAACAGCGTTCGTAGACCAGTTCCATTCGTTTCCTCCATCACGTCAATGCTTTTGGATGAGCCAACGGGGTGCTTCCTTGTGAAGAATCTCTTCCACGTGCTTGCCTGAAAGAAGCGTCCAAGACGGTGGTGCTTCTCAGCACCCAGGTCAGACTCCCACTTCAGGCTCATACCACTAGTGAATCACCGACCTTTTGGCCTTGACGCGTCGAAGGTACTATCTTGTAGACTTGTGCAAATTGAAGACTGATATCACCACACCCATATCAAGCCACCTGAGGGTGATATTCGAGATGGAGCAGTAACCGTTCTTCCATCTGGCTACAGAATGGCTGCCGCACAGAACGAGCGTCTTCCGTTTTGTAGCTCAGAATCCATCCTGATATCGAGCGCCCAGCGATTTTGAACAAATTGATCCCACGTACTCCTGGCTGAGACATAATGTGACCCGCTTTCGACCAGAAGAAAACCCAAAATACGAATTTATATGCTCTCACAAGGAGTATACCAGACGGGATGGGAATTTTCCAGATGCAACAGGTTCATTTTCGAACTTCGGCCTGCATTTTTTCGAACCTCTAGCCGATTTATCACTTCTGTTGCAGAATATCGTTGACAGAGCGTTATCAGATGTGGCTTCTTTTTGCAACATAACCGTTACGGGCCAGGAATTAGTCTAATCGTGCCATCGTGCGCACCGGTTTGTAGAGCAAAGTCGCAAGTGCAAAGACAGCCAACATTCCACTGAAGACTAAAACGGCACTATTTACTCCGCTGCTTACCAGCAGGACTCCTAGCAGTGCAGCACCCAATGGGCGGCCTATACCAAAGCCCACAAAGCGGTGAATACTATTGATACGCCCCTGATAATCATCAGGAGTTAGTGCAAGCCGATAAGTGACGTTGGCAATACTGCCAATCGACTCGACGAGAGAGATTAAGGCTATTACGATGCCGAGCCAGATAATATTGGGGGCAACAAGGTAGCCAAGGAAAAGTAGCGCAAGAAGGCTAAACATAGAGATCATGATGAAGCCGAATGGTAACTTTCGTTGAAACCACGCCCCAAAGAGTCCGCCGCCAAGGCCTCCCAGAGCACCAATGGTAAAGATAATACCAACACTTGCCTCAGGAGCATGTAGCTGCGTCACAAGCGCGATGGCAAGCGGAGTAGTCGGATAGAGTGCCAGACTGACGATGCATCCAGCGAGCGCTTGAAAGCGCAACATCGGCTGTTTCCACATCCAGGTGAAACCTGTCACCAAATTAATTGCGAGGTCGTGTAGGACGTTGCGTCCTGATTTATCACGTTTCCCTTGCAGTTCTGTCCGCATCCATAGAAGCGAGGCAACCGAGGCGAGATAAGAGAGTGCATCAGCAAAAAATGGCACAGCTCGGGCCACGGTGAAGAGGAAGGAGCCAATGGGTGGACCAATAAGCGAAACCGCATTACTACTTACATAGGTTGCCGATGTTGCCTGTCCGAGTTGCTTTTTAGGGACCACACGGGGGATTCCTGCTAGAGCTGCGATGTTGTAGATCGTAGCTAAGGATCCCTCAACTACTGCAACAACGTAGAGTTGGATAAGTGTCAGATGCCCAATTACAATAGCAAACGCAATACTGCCTAGGGAAACAGCACGCCCAAGGTCACACAGGAACATAACCCGCTTACGATTCCATTGGTCCACGAGTGCCCCAACTGGTAGTGTAAGGAAGAAAAAAGGCAAAGCTTCTACACTTGTAATAAATGCTACTTGTGAAGGCGAATGTGAAAGAGCAAGGACAAGAAGCGCGGATGCAACGTTTGAGATGCTCGACCCCAATGAGGAGACAGTCTGTCCTCCCCAGAGCAACACGAAGTCACGGTTACGCCAGAACGACTTTGGGTGTACATCGGTTCTTTCTTCCGGAGATATAGTAGGTTTAACATTCATGCATGAACTCCTTACAATGGAGGGCAGAGCTTTCAGCCTTTGCTTCGTTTTCGCAAGGGAGTTTTATGCTCAACCATCAGTTAGTGTGGCTCTGTCTCTGGCAAAGCGAACAGAAAATAACAACCTCACTATTGCTGCGCTCCTTTAAATATGAGGTTGCCCCGTTTTCGTGGCGTGCTTAGACGTGGAAACAAGAGCGATTGGAAAACGCGAAAACGCTAAAAGAAGATGATAATGAGAGACATTAAACGTTACATTTTTACGTTGACTTTTTACGCTAATATATTCAATTTTATCACAAAAGCATCTATTTGTCAAATCGTCTGAAATTCAGTCCTTTCTCTTGTCTGTTCATAGGTGACAGGACTCACATAGCTAGTGAGGAATGTTTTCGTTATCGATTGTTAACCTAAGCAAAGGAGTTACCTCCTCTGCTCGGCTTCAAAATGAAGTAGAGTACCGGCGAGGTATCATAAGAGATTATAATCCTTTTCCGTTACCCCCTTCCCAAACTGTACAGGCCCGTTTCCGAGCATACAGCTTTCTAGAGGAAACAGATCATAGCTTTGGGAATAAGCAAGGTCTTACGCATTACGCGGCCTTGCAACCCTGGCAGTTCAGACTTGTTCCTCCTGCCGCCCTTTGCCCTGCGATCGGATCTCCCGATCTCCCTGGTAGGTCGTGACTCCTACGACTCATATGGCGGCTCTGTCACCATGCAGCTCGCGCTGTGTAGGTGATCCCGTGGTACGTCGTTGTGATACGTACTAGCTCACCTTAGGGCCTCCACTTATCCCTTGATAGACCTCGTTGGTCCTCGTTCACGCTCAGAGAGGTTCTCCGGCCTCCGGTTCAAGCCAAAGAAGGGCGTGACATCGGTTTCAAGCGTTCTTCCGATGGGTGGTCCAATGCACCCCGTTAGGATTGGAGTTCGGGCAGTCTAGCTCTACCCATAGCGAGCGGGTCCTACGGATACCCTACTCTACAACGCCTTCGAGTATGTACCGCTTACTCAGTCTGCTTTGTCCCCTTCCGCTTTCGCTTCCAGGTAGACTGATAACCCAGGAATCTCTTCTCTCATTCCTCCTGCCTCCGGCAGGGATATCACAACGCGCCTCACGGCGCACACCGGACATGAATGTTTCCCTTCATCCGGCTCCTCAATGATACAGTCTTTGTCAGAGATACCATTGGCACGCTCAGCGTGCCGGTCATCATGGCAATGTCTGTGGAGAAGGCATTTGTTCCTCAGTTCTTCTCCCCCACCTTGCGCCTTTGGGGTAATGTGATCGATTTCGACCACATCCGTATCTTGTAAGAGCAACCCACACCAACGACATTTCCCTTGCTGTTTGCACAAGAGGGCACCTTTCACCCCATTAAACATCGGATGGGTGCGTAATCGCTGGCTCCAATAGGCCATCTTCCCATCATAGGGACTTGCCGTTCCCTTCACCTTGATATGTCGCTGGACGTGTGCCTGCCCGTGTTTCCACAGTGCTGTTTGCTGGCTTCGAAAGTTCCACTCCTTTCCTTCTTGCACATGCCAGTATTTGTTCACGATCCATCGCATCCCTTTGTTGGGGTGGCGGCGTTTGGCCCATCTTCTCAGTTGCAGATACAAGATATGGTCACATCGATGAAAGGTTTTTGATGCAACCGTTCTGCGGTGGTAATTGGCCCATCCTCGATTGAAGCGGTTCAGCTCTTTGATGAGCTTGTCCTGTGAAGCCGCTTGATTTCTCTTGATGATCTCTTTCATGCCAGTAATGTGACGTTTGACGGCCTCTTTACTGGGAACGATAATCGTTTTGAAACCAAGTGGTTTGCCTCGTGTGTTCTTTCCCGTGTGGGTTTTTCCTACCGGGAATTGTCGGATGGTCCACCCCAGAAAATCAAATCCCACCTGTCCCTGGTAGGACTGGAGGGTGTGGGTGAGTTTGGTTTTACTGGGTTTCAATACTAATCCCATCGTGCATAACCACGTTTCCAGAAGGTGTTTCGCTTTGTGGACTCCTGCCTCCGTCGGATGAAGAATCACCAGATCATCGGCGTAGCGGATCACTTGAGGACTTCCTTCTTTGTAGGAGAAGGCTCCTTGGATTGCTGTCTCGATGCCGTGTAAGGCTATGTTCATGAGCAAAGGAGATGCCACCCCGCCTTATGCAAAGCTTTGCATAAGGCGGGTTATGCAAAGCTTTGCATAATCCTCCTTGCGGGGTACCGCTTGTGGTCTCTTCAAAAGCTCTCTTATCGATAGCCCCCGCCTTGAGCCACGCTCGGATGACACGTTTTAGAGTAGGGTACGACTTAAGCTTGTTAAGCAGTTTTTGTTGATTAATGTTATCGAATGCTCCTTTGAGATCGGCATCCAGGACATATTTGTCCTTTTGCTTGATCGCATTGAAGATCCCTTCGATAGCATCGTGACATGAGCGTCCTGGTCGGAACCCGTATGAATTGGGTTCAAATCGAGCTTCCCATTCTGGTTCGAGGGCCAGTTTGGCGAGATGTTGCCGGGCCCGCTCAACCATGACAGGAATCCCGAGAGGACGCTTCTCGGTTTTCCCAGGCTTCGGTATCCATACCCTGCGCACCGGCGGGGATGTATCTTTCCAGTTCTTCGGGTGAATGTGGTTTGCCATGGCCAGACGTTGTGCTGGTTTGACGGATTTGACCCCGTCGATGCCTGCAGTTTTCTTGCCTTGGTTCTCCTGTGTGACCCGACGAACTGCCAAAAGCCTGGCTGCTTGAGACTTCATCAACAATTTTTGGAGTTTGTGGACTGCTCTGGTATTGCCACGCTGACTGGCTCGAAAGATGCGCTTTTGGATGCGAAAACAATGTTTCTCTAGCTTACGCCAGGGAAGCTTGTTCCAAGTCTCACTCTCAGGATCAAGCACAGGCTTGTTCTTGGGTGCTTTCCTTTCTGCCATCTGACTTGTGCCTCTTTCTTCCATATCATTGTGTCGACGTCAGCGTATCCTGGGCATTACCCCAGGCGTTGGCTTTTTCGACAATCCTCCTCTCAAATCGCTTGCGGTCTGGACACCTGCTCACCGTATCGACCACCGATGAGAGCTGATTTGAAAGTTATCCCGTTCCACTGTTGTGTTTTGCGTTGCCTTAGACCTGTACTATCCACCGGACTTCTCATGAGTGAGCAGAAAACCAACCCGAAAGGTCTTCTGCATGGTGATAGGTTTATCACGGTCAGTACCATTTTGGTCAAGCCTTTTAGCCTCCGTAGGCTTGGTCCCGTTAACGATGGTTCAAACGTACATTCGTCTCCTGGTCATGGTCAACTAGCTAGAAGAGCTTCATATGAGACTTATGCTTCTATGAGACTTATGCTTCTCCTCCATATCCTCCCTCGCTTCGCCAAATTGATGTCCAGTCGCACTGGCGGAGGGATGCTGTCCGCGCTCACTTCGCGGGTAAGGAATTTCGCCTTACATCACAACGGTAGTTATCGGGTCACACTCGGCTGAACGGATCGCACGTAAAATACCTCAATATATTTGAAAACAGATTTTCTCGCTTCTGCTCGTGTTCTGATGTTTTCGGCGTTCAACACATTCATTAGATGACGCGTTCCAAAAGAAGGATTCCATGAGCGCGTTATTGTAATAATCACCTTTTCTACTCATACTGTGAATGCTTTGCTCAAAGAGCATAGCAAGATATCCCTGGCTAGAATACTCTTCTCCCGCGATCCGAACGGTCCACGAGACCAGCTAGTGGGTGCCGCTGCTCCAGTGCCATTACACCAGCTTTTGTCACCAATTGTTCGTCTCGTTCCTTTCCCATCGAAGAGCCAACGACGAGTCGAGAGAAAATATCGGCAATTGCCGATAGGCGAGAGCCATCCCCTTCCCGTATCTCAATGCCTGTAATATCTGCCACTCATTTGGTATTAGGTGCATCAACAGTGAAATCGCGCTGCAGCAGATTGGGTGCACCCGGATTCTTGTGCTGACTATCGGTTGTATTGACACGACGTCATTTCGCTTTTGCATTAATTCCATACTCACGCATCAATCGCGCAATCATCTTACGCGTGCCGTGCATATCTTGCTATTTCAAATCTGCATGTAGACGCGGACTGCCATACACCTGTCTATTTTTGTGATACGCATCTTCGATCAGCTTAGCCAACCGCTCATCTCCCCGTTTGCGCCAAGTGTAATAGCCACTTTCCGAGACACCCAACACTTCACACATACGCTTGATCGGAAATGCCTGCTGATGAGCGGCAATGAAGGTATACTTCGTGGCTGGGACTACGCGAAGATGCGTATCGCTTTTTTAATTATATCCCTTTCTTTTTTGAAAATCTCATATTCTCGTTTTAGTTGCCTTAATTCTTCATGTCGTAAACGACGCGCTGGAATACCTCATCTGTGTGGATGAATTCATCCTCCCCGAACGGGCCATCAACGAGAATCTCCCGCACACCTAGCTTGATATATTGCGCTATGTACTGAGCAATCTGGTCGTAGGCACCTACTAGATAAGGGCAGTTGGCCTTACCACTATGATAAGCCCCCATCCAAAACACGTTGTCGTAGATCTCTCCTTTGAGAGCCAGCTGCGCAAGATCTTTGATCCACTGTGAATCAGAGCTGCGCTGTTGAATAGTTCTAACGTTCCCAATACGTGTGAGTGGGAACCGTGCACGTGCTTCTTCCCACGCTTGCGAAGCCTCCGATCTTGCAACGATGCCTACTCGTATGCCTATGTTAACATTCCCTCGAGTCAACGGGCTTACTATTTGCTGATTAAACAGTCCTACCGGCTGAGGATGTGTTACCGCAACATCGGCTACATTGAGTGCAACCTGTGCACCTGCAGTCGATGATCCGGCAACAAAAATGCTGGGCACGAGTCCAGCGGGTAGCGCTGGCTTCATATCGAGAGAGCGCAAATTGTAGAAATTGCCATGATACGTGACTGGCCCATCTGCTACGCTGAGCATGCGAATAACCTCGATGTATTCTCTCATCCGCTCGTATCGCTGGTCATGGTCAACGATATCGTCAATCTGGCCTACTTCGTTCTTAGAGGCCCCTGCGACGACGTTCAACGCAACCTTACGACCATACATGATCCCAATGCTCTGAACTATCTTAGCAACGGTGAACGGTGGCATTGTAGCAGGCTGTAGAGCTATCAATGGGACATGAGATGAAGTATGCTCGATCACCGTAGTTGCAATAATCCACGGGCTGAGAGTTAAGTGATTGTAGTGAATCAGTGCACCAGTATAGTGATACCGTTCTGACATCTGAGCGGTCTCTATGACCTTAGAAAGGTACTCATGAGGAAGTAACGAAAACCGATCGATACCAGGAATCAAACAATACAAACTAAATGGGTATAACACGAAACTCTCCTATATGAATTACAACTGCAACAGCATCAAGGACAAGAGATCCAGTCCAAGATCACAAAAGTCAAACAAATCAAATGACAGTAGACGTTCAGTCTCGGAATTGCTAGAACGCATATTTAGTAAGAGCCTGTTTGCTTGGCTTTATAAGCCATCTTGCACTGTTCAGTTAAAAAGACTTCTGGAGCCATCCGCTCCGTAGACAAAGGCCACTTGAGACGAACAAATCTGTCACTTGCACCTTGAAAAGGCCTTCAGAAGGCGTTTCAGGCTAAAGCAGCCCATCCATGTGAAATGGCTCCTAGAGTCAAGCAAACAACCTTTCGGTCCAACAGCTCACGAGCGAATTTGCATCTATTTTTGCAATTCATTAGGAACATGATTTATCCATTTCTGAAGATAACTATTAGAATGTACTAAGACACCTCTCTTTTGATCTATCCTTCCAGTGTTTCTATAAGGAGGCTTCTTTCATGGAGACCAGAATGGCTGGCTCATCAAGAATCCCCAGTTCACACAAGGACAGTTGCAGTTGTAGCAATGCTCGGCGTCCTCGAATACTCCCGAAGCTCACCATGCAACTAATAATGTATCTACAGTGACAAGTGCTGAGGCTGGAATTTCCTCTATAACCGGATGGTGATTTGCCAGAAGCATCAAAGCATAAAGCCAGCGAAATTGCTGATGCCTAGTTCGTCCCTGTTCGTAGCCGATACTGATGAGTAGCATGCACAGCTTGTCTACTTCCGCATTGATCCTGGTCTTTGTAGGATGGGAGGCCGACGAGGTACCCTATTCCTGTGATCCTTTTTTGATCCCCTTCCTCCACACCCGTCATGCACCTTTCAATGCAATAAGCTTTCCAGCATCATACTTTCCGTGAACGGACTTCGGCTTTCGTCTTGCCTCGTTCACGTAAGAGTTGCAGGATAGTGCGGGCTTCACGCATCACGCGCCCCTTTCTCCACTCAACTCGATGACACCTACCCTGAGCACCTTTGTCAAAGGGTGTCCTCTGGCGCTCTTTCAAGCGTTGCCCCTTTGCCCTACGTTTGGCTTTCCCAACCTTCCTGGCAGGTCGTGACTCCTGCGATTACTATGGGGGGCCGAACTCGTAGGACGCGCGTCCCGTAGCGTTTCCCGCATTCTCACTTGTCAGACGTTCTAGCGCAGTTTTAGGTACCCTTTCGCCTCCTTCAATGGGATCACTTCCCATCGCTTCCCGAAGAGAGTATTTTACTAGTCTAGAGAACCTCGGTATATTTCGGGAACGTTGCAACAGGCGCTATGTACAACAATGGGCGTACCATTCCGCCGCTGGTAGGCAAGGTTTGGCAATGTAGCTTCACCATGACGCGCAAGACACGCAGACCTTGCCGTAAACGCCTTCGGACATGTCTGCCTTCGTCGCATGCTACAGTCCTCTTTGGGTTTCCCCTCCAATGTAAGCGACCGTCTTAGGGGTCTTTCCTCTCAACCCCTCCTTTCTCCGAAAGGGATCTAACAAGCGTCTATGTGGCACACCCAAAGATGATATCAGTCATGAAGCCATAGGCAGTCAATGCTCCTACGTACAGGCCATTGCTGAAGAGATATGTCAGCATCCGCATCCGCAGGCATACGCCTTGAGGCTGTTCCTTCCTTAGCACTGTTTGGATGACTTCCACCCAGGTTTCTTTTGACCAGGCCCAGAACACCAGTCCTGTTCGGATCATGTAAGTAAACAGGTGACGACGACCAATAGAAATACCCTTGGCCTGGAAGATCAGTCTGGAGGTATCAACATAGGGCTGCTCAAACCGTGCGAGTCGGTCAATGAGGCACTTTGCTCGTACCCCAGTTATGATTGTGCTGACATACTGCTCCATGAGGATCTCCTTCTCATCAGCGAGCCTCGGCTCTCGATCAGGGTAGGTTTGGAACTAGATCCCACATTTCTCAGTTTGAATCGAGAATGGCTCCCTAAGTACAGCACCACAAAAGAAGGATTCTAATTAGCAATCGTATCAATGCTCTTGCCACCTGAAACGAGGCCGTGCTCAGAGGTACGAATTCCGAATCTTTTTTCTGCGGTTGTGTACTAAGTGGGTCAACCTGCAAATAATTTGCCATTGACAAAGCTATCATTGAACTCGGGAAGCCATTAGCTTACAGCAATCCAATTACGAGATGACCAACTAAGTAGCTTTGCAAAGCTGAGATTACGACTATCTCTGCAATGTAAACCACCTTCGGAAGCGATCTCCCAAAAATAACTGCGGAATGTGGGCTGGATAAGAAAAATCGAGAATTAGGGATGGACTTCTTCCAAGGCAATCAGATGTCCAGTCCCTTGGAGCGTTCCTAAAGCAATGTCAGCGATACAACGCACTTTGACATAGTTCAGGATGAGCGTCCCTTCAACATGGGCTGTCCCGTTCTGTTGATCAAAGTTGGCCCGGCTGAGGTCAGTGGCAACTTTATCAACGTGTACTCCCAGGTCGGTCCCCCCCCGCGTATCAGTGAATTTAATGAAGACGTAGCCCATCTCTTCAACGCGTTTCTTGAACTCTTCAAGTGAAGGCTTTGGTCCCCCGACGGCTATAGGGTGGTCTCCCTCAGAGAGACGCTGCACAAGATCATCCATGAGAAATACTCCTTCTATTGAGAAGTGCCGTGGTAAGTTGTAACTCAAACTTGCTGGACGGAGGCTACGCCCTGTCCATCGGGCCCTTGGTTATTGCCCTGTGCTGCTTTCATAGGCATAACGCAGTTCTTGCGGAATTTTGAATTGAAGGGTCATATTGCAGAACTCCTGCCACTCGGGAGTCATCATATCAAATAAGACATCTTTCTCAGGAATGATGGGGCTCCTTACAACTGTTAAATCGTCCCAGAGGTAGACAATTTGATCATCAGTGAGTTCTGGTGCGTTCTCCTCTCGTTTTTCCGTCCAGTAATGAAATTGCCTGAGGTCTCTCAAACAGTAGGCCTTACAGTACTTTCTGGTCATGTTACCTCCTGAATACATACTTGATCAATATTGAGCCTTCTCCCTGAGTCCCATTTATAAAAAGTAGTCAACTCTGATTCTGTTTTGCCTGTTCTTCCATGTGCTTACGTAAACTGAGAGGTCGCATATCTGTCCAGACCTCCTTGATGTAGGCCAAGCACTCGGACTTCAGACCACTTTTGCCCGCGTCTTGCCATCCCAGTGGGTTTTCACGATTGGCTGACCAGATGGAATATTGCTCCTCGTGATTAACGACGACTTTGTAAATCGTCATATCTTCCTCTTCGTCCCTCGGCATTTTGGTTGGTTTTCCTTTCTTGCTAAGATGCCTCTTGATACATGGAA
>DASYAN010000371.1:0-5925 GCA_036501345.1 Ktedonobacteraceae bacterium | reverse complement strand
CTAGTCTAGAAAGAGCAAAAAAAAGTGAGCGAGCAGCAAGAAGAACCTATAGAAGAAGAGCAGCCCAATAAACGATTTTCCTTTATTCTGGGGATGTTTATTGCTCTGGCGATCATTATTCTCTTTGCCATCCTCTTCCCCCACTAAAAATGATTGAGAACCTCAATACTTGGCATGCCTATACACAAATGCTTGTGCATTTTCTCTCCAGAGAAGATATTAAGAGTCGGTATGCCGAGACAGATCAAGCAACTGCTTCAACCGTTCGAGATCGAGATCATTGGTTGAAGCAGTTGCTTCCGGCACATTAAAGGGGGCGTTCAAATCACGACTTTGCCTCGGTTGGGGCCGTTGTGCAGGCTCGGTCAATTGGGGATCAGGACGTAAGAGAGCATCTATGTCGGCCTGCCCTTCGTGGAGGAGTAATGGTTCCTGTCCTGCCTGTCGCTGCAATTTGAGAGCTTGCAGTTGCTGCTCGATCTGTTGCTCCCCTGAAAGCTCATCAAGCTGCCTCGCCAAGTCGCGGTTGTGCAGATCGGCTAATGCGCGTGCACGTGCCTCGGCCTCCATAAGGGCATCCTGGGCTTTGCTGATACGTTCTTTCTCCTCGGGCCCTGCGGATTTATTGAACGCATCAAAAACACGTTGCTGGATGAGCGCATTGCGCTTACGTGTGGCGAGCAAATCAATGGTGGTCTCAACCTCAGTAATTTTTACTCCGAGCTGATGCAAAATATTGCGCATCGTAGCTACCAGTTGATCCTGCTCTGTCTTCTGCTCTTGATAGCGCTGGATTTGCTTGTTGATGTCGTTATAGTGGGTAAGAGCTGTACGAGCAATGTCGTCATTACCTTGTTGGACCGCTGCTTCTGCCTTTTTCAGCCACTTCTCTGCCTCAATTTTTCTCTCCTGGCTACGCTTTTGCAACTTATGTGCCTCTGCAATGGCAGTCGCGACCTGTGTCTTGACCTGCACTAATTGATTACGCATGTCAAGATGGAGCTGACGTAATACCTTTTCCGGGTCGTCGGCCTTTTCTACGACAGTATTCAGATTAGCTCGCAGCAAAGTGATGACACGCTCTAATAAATTCATTTATGCCCCCGGTACCCGCGTCTATTATCCGCTACTACACAGGTTACCTATAAAAGGGTCTATCGCTTCCGTAGGGTAGGTGGAGTAGGCGAGCAAGCCCACCCCACTTTATCGACTACTTGTCTTTGCCACCCAGCTCACTTGTGCTGGCTACGCCATTTGCGCCATTTGCCTTGGCCCCATCAGGACTTGCGCTACCTTCGACTTCCTGCCCTGACAAACCTGGCACACGCTTCATGAGATCGCTTATGCGCATTCCACTGAGCAATTCGAAAAGGGCCGGTACCTGAGCCGCTATGTTCGTAATATCATTGGTCAGACGGCTAGCACCAAGTCCATCACTTCCATTAGAACCAGTAGAGACGATTGTAATGCCATCCACTTTTGACAGAGGCTCTGCAATCGCCCGAACCATCTCTGGCATACCAGTGAGCAGCTTATCAAGCACAGCCGCCTGGTTATATTCGTGGAATGCTGCGGCTTTGACTTTCATGGCCTCGGCTTCGGCTTGACCTTTGGCGAGGATGACTTCGGCCTCGGCGAGACCGCGTGCTTTGATGATCTCAGCCTCAGCTTGACCACGTGCCCTGGTAGCTTCAGCTTCACCAAGACCTCGTGCCTTGAGGGCATCGGCCTGCCCTTGTGCCTCGTAGATCAGACGCTGACGTTCAGCTTCAGCAGTTGTTTCGACACGTCGCCGTTCAGCCTCAGCTGGTTTCTGAATGGTGGCTTGCAACTCTAACTCACGGCGCTCGATCTCGGCCTGCTGCACTTTGATCTGAGCATTCTTTTCGGCCTCGGTGACACGCACTGCTTCGGTAACAACTTGCTGTTGTGTTACATTGGCCTGGATATCATAAGCTTTGTCCGCAGTAGCCTGCTGCTTTTTCACCTCGGCATCGAATGCAGCTTTCTTTAGGGCTAAATTACGTTGGGCTTCAGCCTGCAGCGCCTGGGATTCCGCTTCAGCCTTCACACGCTCTTGATCTGCCTTTGAGCGGGCTATGGCTGCTTCACGGGTAGCATTAGCTTGCTGGATTTGTGTATCACGCTGGGTCAGGGCTGTGGCAATGTCAGCTTGCTTACGATTTTCTACAATCTGTGGACGCCCCATATTGGTAATGTAATCGTTCTCGTCGCGTACATCCTTAATGGTGAAGGAAATCACTGCCAGACCCATTTTCTGCATATCAGGGGTGACAGTCCCGAGCATTTTTGCGCCCATGCTCTCAGGATCCTTGACGAGATCTTCAACGGTAAGCTGGCCGACGATACCACGCAGGTGACCTTCCATCACCAGACGGATCAGGTTTTCGCGTTCATCCTGGCTTTTGCTTAAGAACTGCTCAGCAGCCACCTTGATGCTTTGCTCATCTGAGCGCACTTTAATCTGGGTGACAGCCTCAACGTTGACTGCTACCCCCTGGCTGGTGTAGAGAACCTGCCGTGGAGCAACATCAAAGGACATCAATTCAAGGGAGAATTCCTGGGCCCGTTGCAGCAGAGGAACCACAAATTCAGCACCTCCAGTGATAACCTTCGTGCCTCCTTTGCCATAAACAATCAAGGCTCGGTTAGGTCCAACTTTACGCAGGAGACCACCATAGACGCGAAAACATATAAAGAATACGATGAGGAGACCAACAATTCCTGTCGGGATGAGTAAAACTAGATTCATAGTATTTCACTCCTTTTGAGATTCTTCGCGTATATTATACGCTTCATCAGTTTTGCCTGATTTGTCAAGTAACGCTTGTTTCGCTACCAATTGATCAGCCTGAGAGCCTTCAGTGATACCTGTTCCTTCCTGATTAATGAAGTGGTCCCAGGTATCGACCTCAGCAATGCCGTTTTGATAGTTGACGACAACAACTTCTTGATCTCGCTCTAGTCGCTGCCCGTCTAGACTGCGTGCCGGAATGCTTTTACGCATACCTCCGGGAGAGATGTAGGTGATTTCGCCAATACTGTTCTGTGGAATGGCCATGTTCACCTTGCCTAATAGGCCTGTGCGGTCTGATACATCTTGCACGGTAGCACCCTCACTATCGCCGAAGATACGGCTAAGCAAGACAAGAAAGACAAGCGCGAGAATAATGCCTCCCACACCAGCTATTGCAAAGGTAAACTGGAGAGCAAGAGAGGCCATTGCGTTGTGGAAGATGTAACCAAGGAAGCCAAACCCAATCAGGAAGAGTGCAAGAGACATGGGATTAAGGTAGCCAAGCAGCCACGAGCCTCCGGCTGATGTACCCTGCTGCGCCTGCATGGCGCTAGGCCCATGGTGGGCCGCGCCGCCAGTAGTTCCGACATGTCCACCCGGATGAAGCGCATGCATGTGCCCTGCGCCACCCATATGCTGGGTAGCATTAGGCCCAGTAAAGGAAGTGATCAGTAGAAAGAGTAACCCAATAAGAAAACAGCCGATAAATGCCAATGAAAGTGGATCAGTTGCCATAGCCCTGCTCCTTCTTTGACTATTGACTCGACGAGACACTACCCTTGCGTCGCAAAAGCCGACTGCGCAGTATCATACTAAAGAAAACGAGATCGTACTCCAAAATTACAATACGTGATCTGGTGTGGCCTCATCAACCTCTTCTGCCTTAGTCAACGCGTCAACGATAGCTTCGAGTTCTTCTACAGACAGCCGTATTAAGCTACGAAAACCTTCGAGATAGCGACGTGGGTCGTTGGATTGGGCCAGAAACTCCAATAGATCGTGAAGTGCTGGCTCAGAGCGCCATTCCACAGCATTGGCGATGAGCCATGTCCTAAACCGATCTGTATCTTGTCCCATATCGCTTAGTAAGTCCGTGCTATAGTCTGGTGGATCACTGACCAGATAACCAGGATGAACCTTGAAGAAGCGGGCCAACAAGCTGCGGCTTGACGCAGTAAGATGTAGGCGTTTCGAGCTTTCTAATTGAGACATATACGCCTGACTAATACTTTCGCCCAACTCTTCTTGCATAGCCTTGACAATTTCCATCTGGGTCATTGGTCGGTTTAATCCTCGCAGTTCACCCTCTATCTCGCGCAAATGTTTAATCTTCTCCGCTAGATTCATCTTCACTCCCCCATCATAGCTATTTGCTATAAACAGTATAGCAAATAGCTATTGCCCTTGTCAATAATGGCAGAGCTACCCAATAAATTGGCTCACTTTTCTCTCAAGATGTCCTATTTTCCCCTAGAAAAAACCTCTCTTATCATGTATGCTAAAGCAGTTGGTGTGAGTGGAGATAATCCTGCTTCAATGGTAGCCTGAATTCGCTGAAGGTACCAGTCTTCCTTTCCAGGAATTTCCCCCCATTCACACCGATCATATAAAGTTCGCTGTGAAATAGATCAAAGAGCCTTTTAGCGATTTAGCCTTGCAAGAAGAGAATGCTTAATTGCAGAGCTTATAAATCACAGCGAAAATATATTGACAATCATGGTATGTTCTGTTATCATTCTTAGCGTGGTGCTGTGATTAAAAGGCATAGCACTTAGAGTCAGACCCAATGGATTGACTCCAAGCATTATTCAGGAGAGGTCGCATAGTGGCCTAGTGCGGCGGTTTGCTAAACCGCTGAAGGGGAAACTCTTCCGTGGGTTCGAATCCCACTCTCTCCGCCAGTTCTAGATATTGTAGGAAAGTCAATTCAATACATAATGGAATCCTAGGGGTGTAGCTCAATTGGCAGAGCAGCGCTCTCCAAAAGCGAAGGTTGCGGGTTCAATTCCTGCCACCCCTGCCCTAGACTCCTGAACTATCGCAGTTCAGGAGTTTTTTTATCTGCTTTACTGTATCGTACCTCAATGTTATAGTTTCATTAAGAGTACTAGTTATTCCGATCTGCTCGTCTACAACAGCGACATTCGAGATTGCGCTGATAGATACGGTCCCTGTTGATAGCTCCCAACTCTCTATAAAATTAAGGCAAGAGAGTCAAGTCAGGAAGGAACCTTGCTGTGAAAAAGGCCTGTTCCATTGCGAATTGGAGCGCGACGCAGAGAAGGATTTTCGATGGGAATACTAAGGATCGTGGCATTCGTATGAAACGTTGCAAGTACTGCCAATCAGCACTTAGTAAGCTCCACTACCAAAACAACAAACAGGCTTATCAAGACCGCTCTCGTATTCGCAAAACTCAGATACTTATTGAAAATAAACCCCGACTCTATGCTCACCTCTCCACGCACCCTTGTGTCGATTGCGGTCAGACAGACATACGCCTTCTCGAATTTGATCACGTCTATGGACAAAAGTCTGGTGAAATATCTGATTTACTTAGACAAGGCTTCAGCTGGTCTACTATCGAGGCCGAAATTGTCAAGTGCGAGGTACGTTGTGCAAACTGCCATCGTATCAAGACCTTTAAACACAATAGAAATTGGCGTAGCCTCCAGCATAATCAACAGCAAACCAGAAGTTATCAAATGATGCATACCTACCTATCGACCCACTCCTGTGTTGATTGTGGCGAAAGAGATATTCGTCTACTCGAATTTGACCATGTACAAGGCCATAAGATGGCTAATATATCCCGCTTACTCACTCAAGGCCGAAACTGGTCTATTATCGAGGCTGAAATTGCCAAGTGCGAGGTACGTTGTGCAAATTGTCATCGCATCAAGACCTTTGAGCGCGGAGGCGACTGGTGGCGAGCCAGAGGAGTTGAATAGTTACACATTCACGCTTCAGTACTCCCACTTTAACCGGATTTTGGTTCGGGAGCTTTTATTCATTATTGCGAAGTGGCAGCTCCACAAAAAACGTACTGCCCTTACCCAGTTCAGATTCGCACCAGATGCGGCCTTCATGCAACTCGACGATTTCTT
>DASYAN010000370.1:0-5328 GCA_036501345.1 Ktedonobacteraceae bacterium | reverse complement strand
AACCCCAATCCCAGCCAAGTCATAAGTGTCAATTGTGGGTATCAAGCTGGCCAGTTAGTTTGTATGGCGACAGGTCCATCGACTGTGACAATACCAACACCAGGCGGACCTTTAACTTGCACGCTCCAGAACACTCAACTATCTTGTACAGATCCGGCTGGTATAACATTGCCAACGCCAGCCGGACCTGTCAATTGCGGGATACAGAACAAGGCGATAAGTTGCAGCGGATCAGCTTTGATTCAGCTCTTAACATCTGTAGTAGGTATGGCAATACCACCAAATGGAGCTGTAAGTTGCGGGCCCCAGAATAACCAATTTGTTTGTACTGGAGCATCCAGTCCAAATGCACTCGTAAGTTGCATGTTCCAGAACGGTCAGGCGGTTTGTTCAGCACCAATTCCATCAAATCTGGCAGGGCCATTATTATCACATGTACCTTTAAGTTGTGTGAGCCAGAGCAGCCAGCACATCCAGATGGCTTGTTCAGGACCAGTTCAACCACATACGATACCAACTCTAACTGCTGTTTCGCATAGTAGCAATAGCTCTCAGCTAGCTTTACACAAACATCCATCAGGACCATCCTGCCAATTAGTCAAGGGTTCTGATGCAGGTAATACGCAATTGACCTTAAGTAGTGACATAACTGATCCACTGAAAGGTTTATTAGAGAAGCAAGATGGTACTCTGAAATTCAGTTTACAGTGTAAAAACACATGATTTTAGGTAATCAGGGAGTCAAGGAAAGCGGGAATCCCTGCTTATCTAAACCAAGATCTGAGCACGAATCTCATTTCAGATGGAAGAGTTCACGGACACCCTGGTAATGAGTGACGTTTAAAGAACACATGCTCTGGTTGAATGCCACTGAGAGCTTATTCGCTGTTGCCAGCAGATAACGCTGTTACCAAGTGTTGGCGCAAGTTGTAGCAGGCCTGGATTGTTTCATCACGCTGTCTTGACTGAGGGATCAAACGGTGAACACCCTCAAGAAAGGTACCCAGTGCTGCATCAATCACCCTTAAATCTTCCTCAGTTATTGGAAACTGCTCCTCTGTATCATGCATGTATGATGACTGAAAACTAGCAATTCTTCTCCGTAAGTGCTCAATAACCATCAAGATGCGTCCTCGTTCTTGTGATGGGGGGATGATCCGATGGACAAATTGAGCATAGGGAAACAGCGCATACCCAATGGCAGCTAGATCGTTTCTGGATAGCTTGACAAGCACCTTTTGTTCGTACTGAGAGTTACTCTGTTCCTGTTCCATGGTCATAATATCCTCCCATCTGCCTATTGATGCTTCTACATTAATGTTAATAGTTTAATATTAACACCATAAAACTATTGTGTCAATGCAAACGTTCCTTGTATAGTATGCATAGTAAAAAGTGAACTTGAAAGCGAGTACCTATGATCCGCCTGAAGCTCAAAGAAGTCCTCCAAGAGAAGAAGATCAGCCAATCTAAGCTCTCGCGCATGGCTGATGTATCGCTGAACACAATCCAAGCGATATACCATAATCCATATCATGATGCTGTCTTAAGTACTCTTGATAGACTGGCAAAAGCTCTTGGAGTGAATGTCTGTGACCTCTACGAGGTCGTATCGGATGATGATCCATCTGTCTCATCGTAGGAGTCTGTTGGGTGAGTGTTAAGCTCATCTGCTAGAATCTTACTGGATGACGATCCGTCTGTCTCATCGCTAGCTAGTTTCTGGGTGGTTTCTACTTGCGCTTGGATGAATGTTTGCATGGCATCCTCGGGACTCATATGTTGTGTGAGTTCCTCGAGGCAGGCTCCCAGCTTTTCTTGACGGGCTGTGAGGTAGGCATGCCTGGCTGTTGCATTAAAATCGGTAAATACTCGCGATGCTGCCTGATATTCAATGGCAATTTGCTGCTTGATGCGGGCAACCTCGCTCTTGTTGGTCTCGTCCATAGCGTCCATCCTACAAAGAGAGCTTGGCTAACAAAATTTTCTGGGATATTGATACAGAGTTGTATCTTTATCCCTATGACGATACCGCGCATCTAATCTGTTAAAGTGTGACTACTCCCCTGCAAAAGCAGGAGCTTCTAGGGAATGGTTACCCAGGCTCTGTAGTCCCAGAGCCAAAATGTTCAGAGCGGCATTGAGATCGTGGTCGATGTGCAGATGACAGCAGGGACAATCGAGAATATACTCGCAAGGAGGCTTTTTTTGCCGATGTCTACATTTGCTGCACGTCTGCGCAATATAGGCCGGGTTGACTTTGATGAACTGCCTGCCAGCTTCTTCCGCTTTGCTAGACAGTTGATCAAAGAACGTCGACCAAGCCGCGTCCGCAATGCTTTTTATCAAACAAGGGGGGTGTGCCATCTGGTTCGTGTGAAGATCCTCTATGCAGATGACACCAAAGCGATTGACGATCGATCGTGAATGCTGATGGGTAAAGTTCTGGCGCCTCCATTTGGTACGCTCATGCACACGAGCCACCACCTTACATTTCTTGCGATGCTGTCTGGTGCTCTTTTCAGCTTTGGAGAGTCGACGCTGCGCTTTGACGAGAGCTTTCTCCTCTGTATGGAAGAAGCGAGGATTGTCAATCTCTTCCTCATTGGAGAGCGTAGCAAAAGTCTTGAGTCCAACATTCACGCCAACTCGCTGGGAATTATCGGGTAAACGTTCGGGTTCGCACTCAGTGGAGAAGCAGGCATACCATTTGCCCGTGGTACTACAGGAAATTGTACAGGCCTTTGGAGTCCCACATAACGGTCTGTGGAGTTCAATCTTGACATGCCCAATCTTGGAGAGGAAAAGTTTGCCGTCCTTGATCTGGCAGCCGTTTGGAACTTGCGGATAGGTGATGCTGTCATAGCGCCCTTGCCCTTTGAACCTGGGAAGACCTGGCTTTTCGCCATGTTTGCACCGTCTGAAGAACGCTTTAAAGACTAGATCGATGCGAATCGCCACGTTTTGCAACACTTGGGAATGTGCTATGTTTAGAGAGGGACGCTGCTCTTTAAGCTGCGCATACGTGTTTTGCTGCCCAAAACACGAGAGAATTTTTCCCTCATGCTCATAGGCCTCCCGGCGCTGTTCCAGCAGGTGGTTATAGAGCCAGCGGCACTCTTCAAGCGTTTCGTTGAGTAGCCGTGTCTGCTTTTTAGTTGGATAGATGCGATACTTAAACTGCTTTTGCATTTGTTCCCTTTAAAAACACATTATATGTATAAGTGCTAATTTATAACATTCTTTGTATCGGGCTCTGCAATTGCTTTGCATCTACCACTATACTACTGTATCGAAACGCTTTAAGCTTAGTAATAGTATATACTTAATGTCAACAGTTGTCAAGTGACTTGCGATTCGGCTCTTCAATTAGCACTATTGATCATATACTTCCACGTATTCAATATGCTATTATTACAAATGATACAACCAAGCTGTATAACACATTTTAAGCAAAGGGACCAAATTGGCAGCATAGGTAATTATTACTACTAATGCAAATCAAATGATTGTGCAATGTATAACGCATTTAAGCAAGGGTATCAAAAATGGCAATAAAGGATAGCCAGGGCAAGCCAGATTTGACAAAAATAAAGATGCGAACCGTGGATAAATAGTTTCAGATTACCCCTTTAGCTATTGCTTTTTCATTCCCCATATGGTAAGAATATATCAAAGATATTGGTGACTTATGTGCTAATTGAACATTGCCAAAATTATTTTCAACACAAAGCGCTCTTAGCAGAGGGTCAGATCACTTTGGACTGAGGTCAGATCACCAAATCCGATAATATTTTCCCTTATCAGGGTGTCAAGGAAACTGGGAATCTTGCTCATCTAAACTGAGATCTTGAGCGCGAATCTCATTTCAGATGGATGGGTTAACGGACACCCTGCTTATCCAACGTGACTCAACCACTTCCGAAATAAGAAGCGTTCAGTAGCGGCCAAGAATATGTTCCTCAAGCGAAAACACCATGCTTGTAAGTCCCTATGTTCAGTTGTTAAGACACCAAGGCGAACCTACCTCCTAGAGGGGAGTGCCTAAGCTTACGGCTCTCTTCTAATCGATGTATTGAAGACCTGAGAAGGAGGTATCTATCTCCATAACTCAAGTCCTAGGGTCCAAAAAAACCCGGAAAGCATTATTCACTCAATGGTGGAGTTTATCGACGGTTCCATGAAGATGCAGGCCAGTTTACCAAGCATGCATTTGCCGATCATGAATGCCTTGGCTTACCCGCTTCGTTTGAATAGTGAGAAGACTGGACTGCTATGTGAATTGCGTTGGGCTGAGGTTGGAGCTCTCTATTTTGAGGAGCTCAAGGTGGAACGCTTCCCGTGCTTCCGTCTGGCGATCGAGGCTGGCAGACGTGGAGGGACGTACCCTGGCGCTCTGGTGGGCGCTGATGAAGAGGCTGTGCAACTCTTCCTGGCTGGTGAAATTAGCTTTCTGAATATTGCTGAGTTGATAGAGGCTGTTCTGGAGCATCACCACTCTATTGAGCAGCCAGACGTTTCTGCGACGCTTGAGGCTTGTAGTTGGGCGCGACGTATGGTGCATGAGTTATGGAAGAAACGTGCATGTGAGTTGCAGAGCAGTGTGAAGGAAAAAGGCGATGGACTGCTATATACTGATGATTATCCCATCAGGTGAGACCGGAGATGCTTATGATGAGAGTGGTCATTATGAGTTTTCCCCCCAAGGATGGAGAGCCGTTTCGGTATACCTCCTGACAAGCAAGAAACCATCTTCGACAAATTTGTGCGCCTGGAACGCGATATGCATGGTGCCATTCGAGGAAGCGGCCTAGGACTCTTCATCACTCGCCAGCTTGTCGAAGCAATGAATGGCACCATGAGGGTAGAGAGTAGTGGAGTTGAAAACGAAGGTTCTACCTTCTCTTTCACGCTTCCATCGTCGTCCCACTCCAACGTATAAAGACGCGTAACGGCCTCTGGCCTTTTTTAGTCCAGAGAAGAGAGCCGGGGAAGAGTGAACCAGAAGGTCGCTCCCTCTCCTGGAGTGCTCTCGATGCCTACCTGTCCCTGCTGCCTGCTAATAAGTTGCTGACAAATATAGAGACCCAGGCCTAGACCTACCTTTGACCCGCTCTGGACAGGAATCTGAGGCACTTGGCAAAACCGTTTCCAGATGTGCTGCTGTTGCTCACAAGATAAGCCCGGTCCGTGATCCTGCACCCAGACCCGGATGTCTCCTGCTTCAAGCGAAAGGCCAACCTCCACAGGCTCGGTGTTCGCTGAAAACTTCAGCGCATTGGTCAGATAATTACTGAGTACTTGCCGGAGGCGATCACGATCCGCAGT
>DASYAN010000369.1:0-6190 GCA_036501345.1 Ktedonobacteraceae bacterium | reverse complement strand
ATCATGGTCAGAAAGAAAATAGATACGTTCACCCACCCAGCAAGGGTCTGCAATATTGCCTTGTAGTTGTAACAAGCGCTGAAAATTCCCGTCGCCACTGGCATCACACCAAAGATGGCCTGTCGTGCCTCCACGATAACGCTTCCAATGCGAAAATTCCCGCACATTGATATTGCGACCAATAACGACTCCACCATCCTGACTATACGAAATGGCATTAGCCATACCATAGGGAAGCTGACGCGGCATACCGCCAGTGGGTTTAATAGCATAGATGGCATCAAAGCGAGAGACGAATTGGTTGCTATTGCTGGCATAGAGAATTTCTTCACCGGAAGGTGTCCAGCCCAGGACACGGCAATTGCCCGCCTGGAATGTTAGACGTTGGGCCGGCCCTCCCAATGCAGGCATGACATAGACTTCGCTTGGACCCTCTTCGCGCCCCACAAACGCCAACTGCTCACCATCTGGCGAGAAACGGGGATATCTTACTTCTCCTACCCCCGCAGTCAGGCGTTCAGCTCGCCCTCCCTCACTCGATACCAGCCAGAGATCATCCTCGGCCACAAATATGATGTGATCCTGATAAATATTGGGGAAACGTACGTACCCTTGTGATGGCATAAAAACTCCTTGATCAACGTACTCGAAAGGGTCTGTTTCTGCTAATAGCGGTAGAGATTATCAGCAGCAGCCGTTAAGACTAGTAAATTAGTGAATTATATTGTACCACAGCTATATGAACAGTGTCTAACGGCAGCAATGTGCTGTACTTCCACTCAGAGGCTATCCTCATCAATGCTCACAGAGCCCCAGTGGGCGCGATAATGATGTTTGACAAATTAAGCCAGCAAACCCCACCCCACCCCTCGGGCGCAATGAATTGGGCCCCTACACTCGGGCAATGAATTGCCATTCAAGAGTGGAATTGACCCGCGCCAAAAAGTGTCATATATCCCATACATAAAACTATCACCTTCTATACTCCATGCATAAAACTCCTACTCTATTTTATTAGAAGAGTATCTTAAAAGCAGAGGTTAATATAGTTAAACGTGGTTAAAGGAGAATAGCTCAATAATGCAACGCCAACGCCATCCACTATTGATCCGCACCGATGCTATTAAAATGGGTATTAAAAAAGCTCAGCAAGGCTGTATCGAGTGTGCAGCAAAATATTTCGAGCTTGCAAAACAGTATGGTGCCACGCAGGCAGAATTTCATCAGACTGTTGACGGGTTATCCTTTCAACCAGAAGACAGCAAGATCAAGCGCAGGGATCTGCTGAAATTGGTAACCGCCGTGGGTACAGCCGGGGCGCTATCGATGATAGAGAATCTGGCAGAGGAAGCACAGCAGGCATTGGCCGAGCATGCCCTATATATACCTGCTTGGTGGGGAACCGATAGCAATACTCAGAGCGGCTACGGCATACCTCAGAATTTCTATATAGGTCGTATGGGATATGGGACACAACCAAAAGGTGATGGCTATTTCTTCAACATTAATGCTGCCAATCAGGCTGGTCATTATCGCACCTATGGATACTGGGTTGTCGAGGGACCCGGCAGTAAGCCTAGCAATCTATCTGCATATAGCTGGGGACAACAGCAAGCATCGTGTGCATGGAACGCGTGGCATTCAGGTCCCCACTCCGCCAGTATTGGAGGACTGACCATCTTCGCAGATATAGAACTAGGTGGCGGAGGCTGGCGAAACGGAAATTACAAACCCAATCAGGACGTCCTTAATGGCTTCTTACAAGAAGCTTTTGCACTAACACAATCAAAAACATACCCTGGCCTATATATCAGCCCACGCATCTGGAACAATTTTTTTGGACACAACTTCCGATCTTCGCTCAAATTTGTCTTATGGCTGACTGGTTTCCAAACCTGTATTAGCTCGATCTGCCCCCCTTGTAATACAAAGTGCAACACACTTACCGGAGTAAGGACTCATTTAGCTTCCGGAGTCACCAACGTCACCGTTGGAGGACAGAAGCCTGTTCTATGGCAGTACTGGATTGGTAGTTGCGGTTGCGGCGATTATAACGTGATGATACAAAACACTACTGCGCTTGTGCCCTCCAGCGCGAACAAGCACCATTGATACTCCGATAGTCTTCTCTAACAACTAAATATAGCCCTGCAATCAAGCAAGGATTTAATCAGACCAATCGGCTGACTATCGTGGCACAGAAGCATACTATCTATCTGTACATCAATAGCCAGTTTATTACACAGATAGATGATAAGAACTTAACCGCTGGTACAGTAGGAGTGATAACCTCTAACTACAAGGTCCTCACAAATGTACGGTTTGAGAAGGTACAAGTCTTTTAGTTGTTCCTAGCAGGTCCGCTCTATGGCATCTCCTTATTTAATACAGAAAAGAGTGGCGGCAGCCTTCTCATAATCTGCAACTAAACGAGAAAGCTCATGCAGCAGCCTGATCACACTATTCAGTTGTGATAGAACTTCATCGCGCTGATTGACATCAGCACCAAGACCTTCCTTCAGGAATTCTAAAAATGCAGTGGCATCAGCGATACGAGCGGTAACCACACCTCTCTTTTGACTTAGTCGCTGGTGAGCCTCATAGGCTCCAAGGAGAGATACCAAATTATATTGTGATGGCAATTTCTCATCTGCGGCTTGCTTGCTTTGTAAGGAGGAAAGTTTCTCAGTATCCAACTGAACATTGTTTTGTTGCAGTGTTTCTGACAGAACACGCATAAACTCCATAAATATATAATAAAGGTCCGCAATGAAGACTTTTACGCGATGCAATGGCTCTTCTGCAGAAGTATCGCGCGTATAGAAGTCACTTGTTTGATAGTTACGCTCCACCACACGCTGGATCTCCTGAATAGTCGCCATTGCATCGTTAAAGCGGGAAACAAAAGTACTCAGATTCTTGTTTTGATTCATGCTCATATAAGCATGATACATCTTATACAATGCTTGCAATATTTGTTGTTCATGATCATTAGCGGCATTATCACTGGGAACAAGTGCATCTTCCACCGGAGAAAGTATAGATGAGGAATTGGTAGGCTGGGGTGGCAATGAAGCTGCTTTTGAATCAGTCAACAAATAAGAGCGTAGTACCTCCAGCGACGTATCGATATCAGCAAGAAGTTCTTTTTTTGGCTCTTCGCCTAGGGTCAGGTTATACTTGACTACACTCCGACAGGTAAAGATCGTTGTCATGAGTAGTTCAAGTTGGTGTACGTCAGAAGATTGTGCTTCATATGACATAAGCCTCGCCATCCTTTCTAGTGGCTAGCAGACACAGTAGATCGGGCCTCTACCTAATAGCGATCAACTACATTGATCAGCATGATGGGTACCTAGTAGTTACAATTAGCCAACGACTGTGAGTGCTACTTCTACTATTGGAGTAGTATTCCCCACCGAAGTGCCATTACTTTCAACAGCAGAAACCGAGATCTGCCCTTGATAAAAACCTAAGACCATGCCGCTGGTATTGACATTCACAGTAATCACACTCCCGTTGCCACTATCTTGGCCCGATGTTGCCGATGGAATAAGCCAAGAATTGCTACCTGCATCCACCGTAGCAGTCCATGTCACAGGATACGCACAACTGCCGACAGTTTGCAGCGTAATATCCTGCCCCGCTGGCTCTGGAGCTAGCAATGAAGCCGAAAAATTCAGACTAGTTGGAGTTACTCGTAATGTACATGGCTGCACAACATTGAGGACAACAGCAACTACCTGCGGACTTTCAGGCACCTGAGTACTAGAATCGTCAGTAGCACTCACCACAACATTCGATCTGTATGTACCAGGAGATAATGAACCTGTATCGACACTCAGAAAAATATGTTCGTTTTGCCCACTGGCAACCGAGCCCGTTGCTGGAGAAACCTGCAGCCATGAACCAGTTGTATCCGCACGTGCCTGCCAATGGAGTAAGCCACCACCAGTATTGACCACGGTTACAGCCTGATTAGGAGGATTATTCTCTCCCTGCGCCACGCTAAAGGTCATGCTACTAGGTGAGATGCCCAAAGCTGGTTCACCAGTTGAAGTTGCTTCCGACCCATTTGAGTCATTGGAAGTGCTACCTATTGGCAAGGAAGAACCATTAGCTGACCTAGCCGACTTACTAGGTGATGCCAACACAGTCAACTGGACCTCCACCGTTTGAGTACGATGGTCCGTCAAAAAGACCAGAAAACTAGTATATGTCGCTGGTGGAAGTCCACTACTATTAACAGTGAGCCTAGTCAGTGAGTCTGCCTGCGCCTTCACTCGTCCACTAGATGGGGTAATAGCCAGCCAGTCTGCCATCGAGGATGCCTGCCAAGCAACACCTCCACTACACCCAGGAAATAAGCCCAATGCCAGCGACTGACCAGTAGGATTCTTCTGACCGCTAACCGCACTAAAGGACATATTCCCTGTATTTGCCATAACACCACAACGCGGCTGCACATCCAGCGACACTGCCACCGACTGGTGATTATTGAGCGCACTCTGCCCTCCAGTAAATGTCAGGATATCACTGTATACACTTGGTAATAATATGTGGCTAGCAACAGTGAAATGAATAGACGTCGTTAAACCGGGGGCAATCACCCCCGAGGTAGGTTTGTCACTAAGCCAGTTTGTACTAGCCATAAACGGTACCTCTCCATCAGTCGACACCGTAGGAACACTACCGCTCAAGGACCAATATAATGGGCGAGATCCCGGATTGCTCACCGTCAACAATTGCGCCGCTGGATCGGGACCACCATCAGTAGCGATAAACGACAGAACAGGAGGAGAAACCACAACCACTGCACCCAAATCAGTTTGCAACGGCAATACTGACATTTTAACATCAACGGGGATGCTGAAGCCATTATTTGCAACAAACGTGAGTGCTCCCTCATAAGCCCCAGGTTTGAGATGGGAACGATTGACCGCAATCACCACTCGTTGACTCACATTGAACATCCCCATCATCGGAGTGAGCATTAACCATGGCTGATTACTCCGCACCGTCCAAGAGATCATTCCGCCACCAGTATTTTCAAGTGTCAAAGACTGCAATGTATTTGCCCCTTGCAGATCAGCACCTAAATCTAGTTCATTCTGGCTAACCTGCAGATGAGGAAGTTGTGCAGGAACGCTACCCATGACCTGTATCACTGTACTGGCAACATAATGCGTGTCGATATCTTCAGCCTCAATAAAATGGCTACCGGTCCCCCAGTTATCATCAACGAGCATGTGTACATCAGATGCTCCTGTTGAACCTAGTTGCACCAGTGGAGACCCCGTATCTAGGCGCACTTGATCCTCAATATCGCGGCGCAGTAACACACGCGCCCTAGCAGGAAAATGACTGAGATGTAGAAGAGTGATTTTCCCAGGATAAACTGTGTTAGAAGTTAAATTTATTATAGGAGCATTTTGATCATTACTACCACGAAATTGATGATGAACTATAACTAGAAAAATAAGTATGGAATCTGCTATCAGCGCAATAATGGCTATAGCAACCATTACACTAAAAATGCGTCTTAAATGTGATAGCCTACTATGTTGTCGACTAAGAGCTTGCGACATTACCAGTGTAGCGCTCTGCCCGGCAGGCAAAGATGCCTTGTCAGCCACATTGTAGAGCTCATCTTGTTCCTTGCTACTTACAACATCTTGTACCGAAACGGATAACGAGGTCTGCATAACAGGATCCTGCACCGAGCTTTTGCGCGAACTCAGTTCAGCAATAGAGGCACGTACACCTAAAGAAGCTCTGGCAAGTACTTCATACGTTTCTTGTTTTTGCAGAGAACGACGAAGTAATGAAGATTGGCAATTATCACAAAACAATTCTTGCTCGCATGCACTCCCACAACGCAAACACCGATTCATAACAGGCAATTTCCTCCACGCTCTACCTTACAATGACCACACCAGACACTGATACATATTTGCGCGACTCTATTTATATAGGATAGCACTCTACCCTCTACTTAAACGTTTTAGGTCCTATACTGTAGCCCATAGGTAATGTTTCTTGTATAATGTCTTTTTATACAATTGTATCAATTATATCACATACGTTAGTGAATACCCATTCATGAGAATCTTTTATGTTCAGTTGGACAGCAATTTTGTCCCGACAAAAAAAGAGAGACGATTGGGTGAGATCGTCTCTCTTGAAATTT
>DASYAN010000368.1:0-3519 GCA_036501345.1 Ktedonobacteraceae bacterium | reverse complement strand
GCTGATCATATCCCCGAGCCACCACGCACTCTAGGTCTCAAACACCGAGGGCCAGACAATCACACTACCAAGCAGCAGACTTCCTACTCCCAGTGTGGCACTGATGAGGGTGCCAATGGGGGTGGCCCACAGCACAAGGGCCAGCACATCATACAGCGAGTCCAGCCCCGGGCGCACCTCCTTCCGTTTGAGCAACGCTGTCGAGACGACGGCTTCCAGGGTATTGCCGATACTGATGCCCACAGCCACGGGCCAGGGTGCTCCCGTGAAGAGATTGACGAGAAAAGCCCCGATGGCAATTGCAGGCCAGAGGCGAGAACCCCACAGGAACAGGGCAGCCACCGAGAGACCTGAGGGCAACCAAACCAGCGTGGCAAAACCACTCACAGATCCCAGGGACAGGCCTAGTCGTCCGGTGCCCAAGTACACAGTGGCCAGCGTGAGCAATGCTATCCCATACCTGAGGGCTGGGGCAAGCCCAATTCTTCCAGCTCTGCTCTGCAGAAGCTGCCAAAGGACGTTCCACTTCATCTTCTCATTGGCTCCTTTCATCGTCTTTGTCCTGGCTGGCGTGGGGACCATCAGCAAAAAGCTGGCAGACAAGCATACAGAGACGATGGCCTGTTTGTCCTCCTGGTTTCTTGCCGCTCTTCTTCCGGAGATTGCTCGTCTTTTTGGCATACCCATCGCGAGAAGGAGGGTTGCTGCTGTTGTGGCTGTCCTTGCTCATACGTCCTTTCAAGGTCATGCATCTGAATGCTTACCTGTTCTACCTGCTCCTGCAAGCGCTGGTTTTCATCTCGCAGTTGCATATTCTCCTGTCGGAGTCTCACATTCGCTGTTGGGTGGGAGCTATTCGGGCATTTCTTCCTGACTCATAGCTACATCTTACTACTTCAGTTCAAGGAGAAAGTGGTGTATCGTTTACCGATCCTCGTCGCCGCTCCGATGAAGGCTGAGAGGGCCTCCAGAGAGCGATGATGAGAGCAGCGAAAGCGAAGAGTCGTAGGAACGACCCAGGCCTCCAGTTCCCCTGTTGCCACGAGAGCGGAAAAGAGGTGACATATGGGACAACTGTACAAAAAACACAGCCTATATATTGCTGTGTTTTTTGTACAAATCCGTTTAAAGCAAGTAGAACAAAGATCAAAGAGAAATTAGACGGCTATGCCATCAAGCTCCTGCACTTTCACCATGCCAGTGCCCAGCACAGACTCGAGCTTAGCACGTAGTTCAGAAGTATAATGCATGGTATTGTTACTAGGGGTTAGCCTTGCCTCCCATTCGCCGTTAGCGATTACAATCTCATAGTGGTCGCGGCCCGGTCGTTCGGTGAGGTGACGATAAATTTCTTGTACTTTGAGCACATCATCGGAGACTGAGATTTCATCATCACCGCCGCGTTCAAGTCTGAGCCAGACCTGATAGCGTTTGCGATTCATCTCCTCCTCCACTCTCTTGACTCGTTCGATGCTATTGCAGAGAATACCAAGCTCGTCACGGCGAAGCTGCAACTCACCTTTTATAATTACCACCGTACCATCCTCCAAATCGTCTATATATTCCTGGTATGTTCTAGGGAAGACAGTTACCCCAATAGTACCAAACATGTCTTCTAGCTGCAGCACGCACATGGTATCGCCCTTTTTAGTCGTGATACGACGTGCTTCCTTGATCATGCCACCAACAACGACTTTCTCTTTATCCATATCTCCCAAAATTTGGGCTGTTGTATGGGTTGCCTTCTCTTTGAGCATATCATTCAGATAGGCCAGAGGATGGTTGGTAATATAGACACCAATGAGATCCCTTTCCCACTCGAGCAACTGCTGACGTCCAATCTCAGGGACTTTGTCGTTAAGCTTGAACTCTAAGGCGTTGCCGATTTCCTCGAGGTCGCCGAAGAGACTGAGCATACCACTTGCTTTGGCTTCCCGCTCGCTCTTGCCAAACTGCATGGCACGCTCGACGGAAGCTAGCAACTGATGACGTTTGTTGGGACCGACAAGCGAATCCATTGCGCCCGCTTTGATCAGTGTCTCGATGACTCCTTTGCCCACAACTCTGGGATCAACGCGCGTGCAGAAGTCCGCTAACGACTTGAAAGGTCCGCTCTCCTGGCGGGCACGTAAGATTTCGCCGATTGGGCCTTCACCGACGCCCTTAGTCGCTAGCAGCCCGAAGCGCACAGCGCCATTTTCTACGGTAAAGCCCTGACCACTTTTATTGACATCAGGACCCAGGACTTCAACGTTTATGCGCTTACACTCAGCAATTGCACTGGCAATCTTCTTAGCGTCGGCAGCTTCGGCTGTCATCGTCGCAGCCATGAATTCGGCAGAGTAATTGGCCTTGAGATAGGCACAATAGAAGGCAACTACGGCGTAACTGGCGGCGTGGGCTTTGTTAAAACCATAGCCACCGAACGGCAAGATCAAGGTAAAGAGCTGCTCAGCAACCTCCTGCTTGACGCCATTAGCAACGCAGCCTTTAATAAAGTCGCCCTTGTATGCTTCCACCTCAGCCATCAATTTCTTACTGAGAGCTTTACGGAACTTATTGACCTTACCCCAGGAGAAGCCAGCCAAGTGCACCGCGATGAGCAGCACTTGGTCCTGATAGACGATAACGCCGTAGGATTCGACAAGCCACTGTTCTAGGCGTGGGTCCAAGTAAGTGACTTTCTTTCTGCCATGCTTGGCATCGATGAAATCAGGAATACTATCCATCGGGCCAGGGCGGTACAATGCCACCATGGCAGTCACGTCCTCAACGCAAGTTGGCTTCAACTGCTTGACATACTCACGCATCTTCGCACCTTCCAATTGGAAGATACCTGTAGTCTCACCGCTGGCCAACAGGTCAAAGGCTTTTTGACGCCTTGTGTTCTGTTCATCTTGCCCAGGCACAGGATCAAGCGGGACCTTCTCCAGCACAACCTCTTCGCCGCGTGCAGCTTTAACGAATTTGATGGTATTATCCAGAATAGTCAGATTGGAGAGACCCAGGAAGTCAAATTTGATTAGACCCAGTTCTTCGAGGTGCGACTGCTCATATTGCGTTACACGTCCCTTCTTAGGATCTTTGGGATCACGCAACTGCAATGGTACAAAGTTATCTAACCGTTCGTTGGCAATCAGCACGCCAGCTGCATGAACACCAGTACCGCGCACTGCCCCTTCCAACGCCAGCGCCTGATCAATCAACTCGCGTGCCTGTGTGCTCTCTTTATACAGGTCATTTAGCTCTTTCACGCCATCCAGCGAATTTTGCAGTGTAACCTTTGGTCCAGATGGAATGAGACGCGTGATACGGTCACCGATTTCCTGCAAGCCCATCACACGGGCTACATCCTTGATAGAGTTTTTGGCGGCCATTGTCATAAAGGTAGCCATCTGCGCTACACACTCGGGACCATATTTCTGCGAGACATAATCGATAACCTCTTCACGACGATCATCGGGGAAGTCCATATCAATATCAGGCATGTCCGCGCGTTCGGGGTTGAGGAAACGTTCA
>DASYAN010000367.1:0-6145 GCA_036501345.1 Ktedonobacteraceae bacterium | reverse complement strand
GCGACTTTCTTGCATATCGTCGAGCGGCTGCTTGAGCCACCCATTTCATCTCCTGCTTTGCTTTGTCCCACGCTTGTGCAAGCTGCACTGGAAGCGGGAGGATATGACCATACCAGTATCATGCTTGCGCAGGTTCTGCTTGCTTAACCAACCGTTTTATCGATCCATATGATTTAAAAATGAGATGATAAGCGGTGTGTCCTGAGATGAGTAAGTCTGATAAACAGGGCAAATGCATCTTATTTTCTAGACTGTGCCTAGCCTGACGTGAGAAGCGATAGAGAAAATCAGGGCCGATACGCTTGCTTGCTTTCATGCGAAGCTAGGCTATTGCCCAAATTTAGATGTGTTTGCCCTAGTCTGATAGCTATCTGGCAGGAAGCCAACTATCAGCAGAAGAGCAAGATGAGGGCCTCTCTGTAGCCAACAGAATACTGATAACGAGGGGTACAGGAATGCAGCCTACAGGAAAGAAGCGCTGGCCGCTATCCTGACTCCATAGACATCTCTCTCTGATTGGATGCCATCATCGGCTTCTGGGTCATTGCTCGTTGCTGCACATAGAGCATCCCCACGTAGATCACATCGCAGACGAAGATGCTCACGTAGAGAAACAGCATCACGAACAACGGCTGGTGACCAAGTGGAAAGTACAGATAGAAGGCCAGAGATGCCAGGGCAGTACCCAGCAGTTTGCACACAGCAATACTGATCGACTGACCACGCAAGGAGCGGCGATGATAGAGCATTTCGATGAACAGCACTGACATCAGAAGATTTGATCCAAAGGCCGAATAGGTTCCTCGATCGTGAAATTCAATGGTGAAGAAGAGAACTGCGCAGAAACAGGTCGCCAGCGCCAGACCCACGATCGCATAGAAGGCCTGCTTCGACAGATCAGCAAATTCACGAGGGCCGTAGCGAAGCAGTTGTATCAGGATGACCACGTCTAAGGCAAACCAGATCACATTGATAATCTGCTGGATTACGGATTGTGGATAGAGAAATGAGAAAAGAAACTCCCACGAAATATTGACACACAAGGCCACCAGTGGCATCCCGTAGGTGTGATCGAGATGACCGCGACGGATAATCAAAAGATACGTGAGCGTCCAGAAGACACCAGTACCATACATGATCGTCGTAAACACGATTGTGCCCTTTCTTTCTGAAAGAAAAAGAAGCTTCCTTCCAAAGTAACAAGAAGACGATACTACAGCTATTTTATAGCCTTCCTACAAATCGGGAAAAGGGAACCTTTCTCCAGAGAGAAGCAAGGATCGTTCTTGTATGTCCTCTCGCCATTCTTTCACATCTCCTCCCTTCAGGAATGGGACTCCCAATCCTCATGAGTGAGCACTGAACTTCAGGTTGCCTGTTGCATGTGATTGCCGGGTCTTTCCTCTCCTGCATCTTGAGGGAATGGGCCTTTTCCCTGCTCAGATGGATAGAGGCTTGCGAAATACTCAAGCAACATGCTATGGACAAACAGATAGCCGCCCCCCACCTTCCGGAGAAGAATATGCTCAGCCGCATAATCGAGAAAGCGGACATAGCGCCAGGGAATGGAGCCGAGCCGCCAGAGACGCCACCGGAGGACATAGTGCCCAATGCATGCAATCCCACCTCGTAGCATCAAGAATTCAAACGTGAAGATGATCCCAAAGACAATTGCAAACCCTGTTCCAAGGACCCGCCAGCCTGTGAGCCTTCCAATCAATCCAAAGGAGAGCCCACTGACAATTCCACTGACAATTCCCCCAAATGGTCCAAAGAGCAATGCAGCCAAGAGACTATTGTATGCAGAACGACGGATGCCTTCATTGGGTCTGACCAGCTGACGCTCATCAAGTATATCACTTGACCATCCACTGTTCAGTATACCAGTCAGAAGACTTGCTATGGTAGCGATTGATCCCACAATTGGCCCATAGACCAGCCCGTGCACCCATCCGTAAGCTGGATCGTAGAAGAGACTGCTGGCCATGCCAGTGATCATGCCAACAATGAGTGTGACAGAAAGTCCAATCATCAGCCCCTTGAACAGATTCCCGACCAGATGGTTCCTGACGCTTTGCCAACTCCAGGAAGTTGTTTCGGCTGGCTTGATTTCTGAGCCAAGATCTCGAATCAGAGAGATTCCACCTCCGAATCCAAAAGCAACACAAGAAGCCAATCCAATGATCAATCCATTCATGAAGCCCTGGTCCGCTCCAACCAGGAGCCCATTGATGATCCCGAAGCCGAGGCCACCACACACACCAATCACAAGACCATCAATGACATGGTCGACAAATGTAAGAGCAACGGAATGGTCACGTTTGGAGACGACCAGAGCACTCAGGAATCCGATAATGGTACCAGTAAGGAAGCCAAACTGTGCCCCAAAGGACAGTGCAGAACCAAGATTGCCGCTGATCACGAGAAATAGGATGCTACACAACCCCCCGATGATGCATCCAGACCTGACACCGTTGAGAAGACCATGTGCGACGCTCTGCTGTATAGGTGCCCAAGACCACTGGACTTCTGCTGGTGAAGATCCATCGATCAAGACAATCACTAACACAAAGACGACACCGAGAATAAGCCCAAACATTCCCTCTCCTTCGACTCCCCTTCCTAAACCTGGAGCCATCCAACCCAGCACACGATTGCCAGGTCCACTTCCAAGCCAGCCAAGGAGTCCCGCTCCTACGCCATTAGTATTGCCTACTTTTCCTCCATGGATCCAGCCCAATAATCCAGCGATCATGGCACACTCCATGCCATAAATTAACCGCACAATCCCTTTTCGATGGCGTTGACTGTCTGGAACCCAATCCGGCTGTATCCGTTCGAGGTAGAATTCCAGTTGGCTATGGTGTACCAACTGGTAGGCCAACCATGCCAGCCAAGAGATCGCCTGCTCCTCGCTATAACAGGTCTCAGCTCCCCGACGAGTCAGCATCCGCTGGACATAGGTCGCAAAGATCTGCCGTCGGCGTGCCTCAATGGAGCCTGCTGGGACATCGGTCGTACTGGCTTCCCCCTGGTACGCTAAGGAGACAATACTGAGCATGAGTGGAGTTTTGACCATCTCTTGGAGCTCAGGGTCGGCATCCAAGGCTTTGCGTACAGCCTCAAGCTGCTCACCAGCACCGCAGAGACATTTATCAATCTGTTGTCCTGTCAGTGGTTGTACCAGCACAGCTCGCCGGAGTGCGACACGGGTTGCTTGCATGAAGTATTCTCCTCTGCGGCAACATACCACTATGGGAACAAGCCCATGGGCTTGTTGGTAGGCATTGATGGCTTTGATGCAGGCAGAACGGGCTACTTCGGTCACCTCATCAAGGCCATCAAGCAGGACAAGAAGGTGGTTAGTCTCAATCCATTCTTGTCCAATCTTGAGAGGTACACGATATTTGGTATGCAGCTCTTCTGCCAACCAGTCGGCAAGAGGTGGTTGCTTGATCGCCCATGACGAGAGGGGAAAGATCACAGGGATGGGATGGCTCTGGTCATATTCTGCACGATCGAGCAAATCACGAGCCAGTTCTAAGAGCAGTGAGGTCTTGCCCGCACCAGGCTCTCCCAGGATCAACAACTCCCCATCGGCCTCATCATAAACCTGGGTAATCCGTGTACCAGCAGGCAAGGGACGTGGTGGCAGGTCCAACTCGGCAACAGCCAGTCGCCAGGGAGGTTCAATGGCACCCGGTTGTTCCTGTAATCCCAGAGTGATCAGTGTTGCGTGATACAGGGAACGCTCCAAGACACCCGTAATCCAATAGAAGCGCACACGTCTCAACATGCGCTGACGGTTTTCATCTCCTCGATTGGTCACACGACGACGAGCGATCTCCTGCAATGATGGTGCTGTCTCACCATCAACACGACCGTTCTCTGGGAGAAACGGAAGCGCTGCGGTATCCAGAAGCGGTGGTGACAGTGACAACTGTTGAGAGATTTGCTCATCCTTACTATCGAGCTGCAACCCGAGTTGTTGGGGAGTCTTTGAAAAGAGATCACAGAGACGGCGACGGAATTGGAGAGAAGGGATGCGGGTACCCAGTTCCCAACTTTGGACGGTCTGTTTCCCCACATCTAATTTTTCAGCGAGATCGCTCTGGGTCCAGTTTTGCTCGCGACGCGCCTGTCGCAAGAACTCATTTCTCCTAGGTGGTTTGTTCATAGCCAACCGCCTGAGTATCTAGTAACAAAGCCGTTCAAAGAAAAAGGAGAATTTCAAACAAAAAGAGGCTGGGAACCTCATGGTTGGTGGGCGATCAGTGTATTTTCAAGAATCCCAAACATGAGAATGAGTGGCTCGAAAACCTAAGAGGCTTTCGTTGCCTTTTGAACGTGTGCGACAGTGCAACGCGGGGGGAGAGATGATATCCAGCTTCAGTGTATCAAAGGGCTCTTGCCTGTTTTGATAAAGAAGACTGGCGACCTTGTCCTCTGTGAGGGTATCATCAGTAATCATAACACAGCTTTTGCATTTCTGCAAGTCCTTGGAACTTTTGACTTTTGACCTCTCTACTCTCCCTTTTCCAATTTGAGCCCCTTTGAAGAGAGGTTATCTCGTATTTCCTCTTGTAACTATCTCCATGATCTTTGTTGGAGGTGTTCTTCTCGAGGCAAGGGGCCCCACTGATGGGACAGTTTCAGAGCAAGCAAGATCCTTCGACCTGTGAAATTGCCCTCCGACCAGGAGCTCCTTTCATGCAGCGGGTTTGACCTGCCTGTGCCCAGGAAAGGTGAAGGGGATGTCCCGGTGGAGCAACCAATGCATGTGCTCGTCATTGCGACGAAGACTGGTCAAAGTCGCCAAGCTGGTTGACCCATCAGTGCTCCAACTATTGCACAGCATAAGATTCCCCATCGGCGTCATTTATCGTGTCCATTGACATTACACACGCTTTACAACGTATTACCACCATATGACACCATGGCTCGTGCCCATTGCTCCCTCACACCGCCTGCTACACAACCACCACCCCATTATCTGCCCCCGACGCAATGCACGTGCCATCGGGCGACCACGTCACGCTATTTACATCAGAACCATGACCGTCGTAGGTGTGCAATAAAGTACCACTGGCAGCGTCCCAGACCTGCACGGTCTGATCGTCGGAAGCGGAGGCGAGACGACGGCCATCTGGAGACCACGCCACAGCGTTCACCCAACTGGAATGACCGTTGTAAGTGAGTAAGGCGTTGCCACTGGCAGAGTCCCAGACCTGTACAGTTTTATCCCTGCCATTCCAGCTACCGGAAGCGGAAGCGAGACGATGGCCATCTGGGGACCACGCCACGCCTACCTACTCAAAATGACCGATGGTGCCACGTTGCTCCAACAAATTAATCAGGTGAGCAGCACGCGCATAGCCGACACACAGATGGCGCTGCAACAAAGAAATCCAGGCCCGCCCATATTATACGCAACCTCCTCTGCTTTATCCAGCAGATCATCCTCTAGGACAACCTCCTCCGCTGGCTGATCCATCAATTCCCAATCAGGTTTCACCACTGGCTGAGCCCCAATGCCTAGCAACTTCCTGATGCCAATAGTCTGTCAATCTTTGCACTTCCTCGTCCGAGAGAAATGCTCCCTGGATACGCTCAGGACGACCTGCATCCGCTGACAGGTAGAGCATATCACCCCGACCTAACAAACGTTCCGCTCCACCCATGTCGATGATCGTGCGCGAGTCTATCGCAGAACTGACCATAAAGGAGATGCGCGTCGGAATATTTGCCTTGATCAGCCCGGTGATCACATCAACGGAGGGACGCTGGGTCGCTATCACGAGATGAATGCCAGTTGCACGAGCCAGTTGTGCCAGACGACAGATCATCCCCTCTACTTCTTCGGGAGCTGCCATCATCAAGTCTGCCAGTTCATTGATAATGATGACAATGGTCGGTAAATTGTTTAACGAGGTATCACTCTCTTCAAACTTCTGTTTGCGTAGTTTGCGATAGCCATCCAGGTTGCGTACACCCAGTTGCGAGACTGACTTTTCCCCACAACTTTCAAGTCAATATCTGATGGATTGAAGAAAAGAAGAGGAGAAAAGAAAACTCATCTGGAAAGAGAAAGGGTTCACTCTTAGGAGAGTATATATCTCCTATGGATCGAGATGGGAGAAGAGGA
>DASYAN010000366.1:0-12164 GCA_036501345.1 Ktedonobacteraceae bacterium | reverse complement strand
AATGAAAAATCCAGAGCGTAAGCATGACGCTGAATGTTGATGAGCCCTTTCTCTCTGAGAAACTGACTGATCATCAATGTAGCTCCAAGGCGTTTCCCATCGGGAGAAAAAGATTTCCCATCCTTCCACATCGCACTCGTGAGCATATTCGCAAGACGCTCACAAGCGGCACTGTTGGTGAATTCCCATTCGGCTTCGGTCAATCGAATGATGCCTCCTGGCCGTGTAATACGCACGCACTCCTGCACAAATGATGGCCATACAGATGTGGGCATGAAAGCACAGAGCAAGCGGGCATTGACAAAATCGAAAGCGTCATCAGGAAATTCCAGGGGATTGAGAACGTTCATTACTTGGAAGCTAACATTGTCTAGGCGTTGAGATTGGGCATGCGCCTGAGCATAGTGAATCATTTTTTGAGATATGTCGACGCCAATCACATCCATTTGCGGATAAAGACGAGCCACATCTGTGGCCCACCCTCCAGGTCCACAGGCCAAATCCAACACCAGATGGGTCCGGCTTGGATTAAAATCTTTAGGGAAGACATTGCCTAGCTCCTTAGTGAGCAAGCGATCCTGAAGCAACAGACGTGCCGTTTCTTCCGCCTCTTCCGGATTGATAAAATAAGTAGTCTGATTTGCTGAAGAATTGGTTGGTGTTTCCATGACATCATACTCCTTAGATAACTGCATCTTCAGTATGCAGAAACGAGGCTTCTATCTGTTACAGCACGAGCATCTCTGCCTCAATTTAAGAGAGAAGCCCCTTCGATTCAGTTGAGAAAGTCTATCGTCTCACGTCGGCTCCATATCACTCGGCGCAGAATGGGCCAAAAGTTTTCCAAAGGCACGCACGAGTTCACGCTTCGTTATCCAAAGCCATACCACCACGATCACTCCCAGTGCCAACCATATTGCAACGATGTACGGAGCAAGGTTTAAAGGAGCTTGAGGAACTGGCCATACGGAACTGAAGATTCCAGCTCCACACAGGAAAATGGCTATTAAAGGCAATACCACATCTAAAATACGCACTAGAGGCTTTTTTGAGCGCATCTCTGACCGCCAGAAAAACACGATCGCGGAAAAGGACACGAGAATGTAGGCCAGTAGGATGCCTTGCGTGGCAATCGTAGCAAGGAAACCGAAGAAATCAAATGGCCCTAACTTGAGCCCAAGCGTTGCACCCAGCAACAAGGTAAGTAGTGTCACAAACAGAAGGGCTACCCAGGGACTTTTATATCGTGAGTGGGTTCGTCCAAACACAGAAGGCAATCCTCGATCACGTCCCATAGTATAGATCAGACGTGAAGTCAGATTGAGAGTACCAAGAGAGGCCATCAGGCCACCGAGCGCAACCATGAGGTCAATAATGGTGGTTAAGACAGGCCCAGCATAGCGGTTGCTTAGCGTGTCCAATGGAGCTTGATCTTTCGCCCAATCACCAACATGGGCGATACCATAGCCAACCGAAAAGCAATAGACGACAAGAACATAGAAAACGATTCCTACCAGTACCGCACTCAATACAGCTCGTGGAATAGCTCGCTGCGGATTTACCGTTTCCTCACCCAGAACAGTGGCCGCTTCAAAGCCAATAAAGGCCGTGAAACCAAAGACCATGGCAAAGAACAACCCAGAGAGCCCATTTGGCAAAGCTGCTATAGAAAATGGGGTCAGTGAAAGCCCTGAGGCTCCTCCTTTTCCCAGAATTATGACTACTAAGACGAGAATCGACAAGATTCCCGCAGCTGCCAGCACGAGTTGTGAGCGGGTTGAGATACGAATATCGAAGAAGGCACATAAAAAGAGCACAGCTAGCAGTACTATATATAGGACAAACCAGTGCACGGTAATATGGATGGCAGCTAATAAAGGGAGGAGAGAAACGATAGCAATTGTCAGAGTGAAGGCAATTCCAAGGGTGAACGCGGCAGAATACATCCATCCTCCCAGAAAACCAGCAATAGGGCCAAGACCACGGGCAATATATGTATAGGTACCTCCTGAACTCGGCAGAAAACGAGCAAAACGAATGAAAACATACGCCAGACATAGACAGCCCAATCCAGCCAAGAGATAGGCTAAGGGAGCTGCTGTTCCGGCCGCACCAGCAGCAAGTGAAGTAGTAAGTGCGACACTCAAGGCCAATGACAACAAGGCAACGGATTGCGCTAACGCATCATACGTACCTAACACGTCTTTACGAAGCTGATGATGAGGTGTCTTTTCTTCCATGAATTTGTCCTTTGTCCTTTCTTTAGCATATGATCAGGTTTCTTCTTCCGTGTGAAGTAACGAGGCTTCCACCTCTTGTAGAATGAGCCTCTCGGCCTCGCTTTGAGAGAAAGGAGCCTCTTGCTGACTCCTGAGATGACCAATACGCTCACGAAACCGGGCAAGAGCGGTATCATCATCCTGGGTAGACAGTGCTGGCATGATATGTAAGTTGATCTCGCTTAGAGGATAAAACTCTTCATCGCGAAATGCGAGCGCGAGCGCATTAGCATATAGCTCAACAGAAGAGAGATGGGCCGGGGTGAAATAGCTCTGTTGGGCACTTACTACCTGCAAACATCCTGCAAGCTTCCCTCCACGTTGCACAGGCCAAGCAACAGCACTTCCCTCATGAGGAGCAGATCCAATAGCAAGAGCCTCCTGCTGTAGAACCAAGTTGTGCACAATTCTTGGCTCTCCCCGTCCAACCGCCCAGCCAGCGAACGACTCCGCTCCTAGAAACCTCAATCGTTGCTCAACCCTGCTATTCCAAGGTATTGTGCCCACACCAATCCTTTCACACAGACTGTGCACGGATTGTTCCGATGTCGGAGGAACACATTGGATAACGACGACTTCCATACCCACTTGATCAGGATCAAGCTGGACAAGGGCCTGCTGTATCGCCAGTGAGCACAGCGACCAGGTGCGAAGAGGCCCCTTAATCCTCGCATACGCAGACAAAGTACGAACAAGATACTCTACAGGCACATCAGGCATATCTACAGAGGGTTGATTAGGGAAGGAACGTGCCTGAGGAGACTTATAAGGATTCAATTCTGCTTCAATCAACTCAGCTAAATGCTGCTGGTAACGAGGAAAGACCTCAGGAAGCCGTTTGAGGGAACGCAAACGTGGCTCCGATACTTTAGTCACCCAACGCGTAATGGTGTAAGGGGTGACCCCGAGCTCATCAGCCGCTCGTTGCCGCTCTGCAGGATGCTCCGTCAAGACACCGAGCAATTCTCTCCAAGACTGGAGTGGACTGTCCATACTTTTTTCTCCTACACATTCTAGCTTTTTCTGTTTTTGAACAGCTTAACAGTCCTCCACAAATATAGCATATTTTCGCTTACATAAGAAGCTTTTCGTATGCATACTTGTTCTATTTTTGTGCATTTACCCAGGTTTTTAATATTTTTTTAATGGAAGCGTCAGACTTCTTTGGTTATTAGACAATGACTCAACCTAAAGCTCAAATCCGTGCTTGTCCACTAGCCCATTCCTCGGGTATAATCGTAGTGGCAAACTCGTCTGGTTGTTCTCAGAGAGGGGTCATAGCATGCTGCTTGATGCGACCATTCGGAAATTGTTGGTAGATGGTAACCAGTGGGCTAGTTGGCATGGTTATCATCTACCAGTAAGTGATCAGTATATTGTCATCTGGACTCCGATGGGGACGGAGATGCACTGGAAACCAGGCACCTGGATTTCACAAAAACACCAGTTAACCTATTTCTGGCGTGATGCTTGGTTTACCATCCATATCGGATATAATGACAAGACCGGTAGCTTTCTCAGCGGGTATTGCGATGTTGTTCTGCCAAGCACCGACTATACAAACACGGCAAAAGAGATGACCTATACAGATCTCTACATAGATGTTGTGGTAAATGAAGACTACAGCGTCTATACCAAGGATCACGAGGTCTTTGACCGCGCTGCCCAGCACTTTCCCATCGTTGAGCAGTCTCGCCAGAAGTCATTTAAGGTTCTGGACTGCTTGGAGAAACACGCTCGCAACTGGACAGGACCATTTTCTGTTATTCCTCGCCAGCTGCCCAGAACAGATTTTGAAAACTTGAGTACAGAAGAGGCAGGTGCTGCCATGCGCTTACTCCTCTAGCCCAAGCCTAACCTAATTAGGAGCATCAATGCCTGTCATACTTCCAGAGACATTGCAGGAGCAGCTCACACACCACGGTATCACACACTATGACGAAGTTGGGCTACGCCAGGAACTCGAAGCGCGTGTCCCAACCTATACACTGATCAAACTCGCAGATTGGCCTGCACGACGCTGGAAATGCCACTATCGTCTCCTGATAGGCGCAACCATGCACGACGCTCAAAGCGTCCCCGAGGCCTATGCCCTGGCACTGCTCTCCATCGTCCAACACTCTGCACAACCTCAAGAGCTTGAAACCACAATCGAGACGGAAAATGGGTAATATTTCACATACACCCTTACCTTATTCTCAGTCTTGTTGCAAAATCAGGCCTTGAGACGTTTATTACTAATAAGGTAAGGTTGGAATTAACAACTCAAGATATCGATCCGGCCGATCAACGCGATTTATCGCCATCAGTAGGAGCCCAATTATGCTCTTTGACAAATGAATGCGGCAATTTATTGCGCGAGTGTAGGGGCCCAATTCCATTGCGCCCGTGGGTGGGGGGGGACGGGGCTTGCCATCTTCATTTGGCAACAATCATCATTGCGCCCGCCCACCCACCCTACTAAGAGAAAGGAATTGTTAAGCTTATGTTACGTACTATGTGTAAAGGAAAAATTCATCGTGCCACCGTCACCCAGGCCAATCTGAACTACGTTGGTAGCATCACGATTGACCAGGATCTACTGGAAGCAGCCAACATTTATCCCTATGAGAGGGTTCAGGTAGTCAACATCAACAACGGTTCGCGCCTGGAAACGTATGCCATCTTGGGCGCACGTGGCTCTGGAGTCATCTGCCTGAATGGTGCAGCTGCTCGCCTGACCGCCGAGGGAGATAAAGTCATTATTATCAGTTATGCCCAATATACGGAAGAAGAGATCCGTACTCTAGTGCCAGAGATCGTTTTCGTTGACGAGGATAACAAGATCACCGAACAAAAACATGTCCCATTAATCGAAATGCTCCCAGAGTTTGAAGAACAAGTCGCCCTTGAGCCAGAGGTTGCTTACTCCTAAAGTAACTTCGAGTAGTTTTCATTCGACCGCGATGGTTGGATGAAGCGCTACTTGCCCCCTCCCTACCAAACGTTTGTAAGGTTCCTCAGCATCGAAACACCATACCGTATTCCCTTACCGAAACAATTCCGAAAGAGCACTTGATGAGCCGATATTACCAAAGGCTCCAGCTGGCAAAATCCTCATAGTATGAATCCCCCTTGATAATCATGCCCAAGAGAGATTAAATTAGAGTTGGATTTGCGAGTATCATGATCACCATATCACAAGAAGAATTTACAGGAATAGGGATCATTGGATTATTACACAGCTCGCACCAGTGTTACACCAGTTAAATTTTTTCTACATAAATAGCAAATGGCAAAGCATAAGGTATAAATTAGGCGAATAAAGCAAGTGGCTCTGATGGAGGAAACCTAATTCCTGCTCTGGATGGGCTTACCTTGAAACTGAGGAATCATGTGGTACAATCCAACTATACTTGTGGTAGCTTGGGAGAATTGGCATTGTGATCTAGGGAGCAAAAAAGGTGATAGATAAAGATGGTACCGGAGAAGAATTTATAAAGATATTTTCTGATAATGGCACTGGTGTGGAACATGAAGAAATCAGTAGTGGAGAGCGTATTATTGACCCATTTGATCCTACACTCATTCGTGTAGATACTAGGCCAATGACTATTGACCTTCTCCGCTCACGCATCGAGTATCAAGAATTGGATTTGGCACCTAGTTTTCAGCGCAAAGGAGGTATTTGGAAAGATGAAGCCCAAAGTCGGCTTATTGAATCCATGCTTATCCGCATTCCACTACCCGCTTTTTACATGGATGCGACAAATGATGAAAAATGGTTAGTGGTAGATGGCCTACAACGCCTTACGACAATAAAAAGATTTATCGTCGAAAAGCAACTTCGTTTGCGCGGCCTTGAGTTTCTCACTCAGTTAGAAGGTAAATTATATAATGAGCTACCACGTAATTATCAACGTCGTATCGGCGAAACCCAGGTTACAGTTTATTTAATAGAAAAAGGGACGCCGGATAAAGTAAAATTCAACATTTTTAAACGCATTAATACTGGTGGATTACCACTCTCAGCACAGGAAATCCGTCATGCTTTGAACCAAGGAATCGCCACTGAGTTTCTTACCCAGCTTGCCAACTCTGAGGAGTTTAAAAGGGCTACGGATTACAGCATTCGTGATGATCGTATGGCAGACCGTGAATGCGTACTACGTTTCTTAGCATTTACACTCATGCCATACACAAAATATGACAAAACTATTGAGAGCTTCGATAATTTCCTGAACAAAACTATGAAAGATCTCAACAAAATGGCTCCTCAGACATCAAAGGACCTCCAACGCCAGTTCAAACGAGCTATGAACGCTGCCTATAAACTTTTTGACAAAGATGCTTTCCGCAAACGAATTAAAGACAATGACCCAAGACAACCTATTAACAAAGCATTGTTCGAAAGCTGGTCCGTCAACCTCAACCAACTCACGGATAGTCAACTAGCACAGCTGATACAGTGTAGAGATATTGTAAAGCAGAAATTTATTGCTTTAATGAACATTGATAGAGCATTTAACGAGGCAATTTCCCAGGGTACAGGAGATCAGAAAAAAGTGAAATATCGATTTAAAGCTGTCGAGAATATCATCATGGTAGTGCTATCAGAATAGAGCGGGAGGTATTAAGTGCTTCGGGAATTTTATTTGCACAACTATAAGTGCTTTGTTGACCAATGTGTATCATTCAAAGCATTAACATTGTTCTCCGGCTTAAATGGCACAGGAAAATCCTCTGTGCTTCAATCACTACTGCTGCTGAGGCAGTCCTACCAGCAGGACCTTCTTCCAGGTAGAGGATTAGCCCTCAATGGTGATCTCGCAAACGTTGGAACTGCACAAGATGCCCTCTTCGAGAATGCAGCAGAGGATGCAATTGCCTTCCAGCTTCGCTTGAAAAATGGACATGAGCAAACTTGGAGGTTTCTCTATGACCGAGAAACTGATGTCTTAAGCCTGGATAGCTCTAATACCAACGACATAGAGATTTATAATTCAAGCCTTTTTGGTAATGATTTTCATTACTTGGCCGCAGAACGCCTAGGACCTCGGCGCTTTTTTGATATGTCGGATTTTCAAGTGCATCATCAACGCCAGCTAGGTCCAGCGGGTGAGCATACGGCACATTTTTTAAGTATCTACGGAGACAAAATAAAAGTTCATACAGATCTCGCTCACCCAGCTGCAGCATCACTAGATCTGAAAAATCAGGTCGAAGCGTGGCTAGGTGAAATTAGCCCTGGTACACAAATTTCTGTTACGCCCAATTTGGGAACAGACACTATCAGTTTGCAATACGCATTTGTTGGTCAGGAGATCAGTCGCTTTTATCGTGCAACCAACGTAGGTTTTGGCATTACCTATGCTCTCCCTATTCTAGTCGCTGTACTCTCCTCACAACCGGGTGCACTGGTGCTAATTGAGAATCCAGAAGCACATCTTCATCCCAAAGGGCAGAGTCAGATGGGTAAATTGTTGGCTCATGCAGCACACAGCGGTATCCAGATTGTATTGGAAACACATAGTGACCATGTCTTGAATGGTATTCGCGTTGCCGTTCATGATGGAGAACTGGCTCCTGAAGACGTACAGATCCATTTCTTCCAACGCCAGAAAGATGGTCAAGCACAAGTTTTGTCTCCACGCATTGATCGCAATGGTCGTATCGATCAGTGGCCCGACGGATTCTTCGATGAATGGGATAAGAATTTAGAGTCATTGATATTACCAGGAAATATGTAGAGAGTAGGGATGTAAAAGCATGGATGTCGAGATGGTGCTGAATGAATTGTCACTGCAACCAGCTAACGATATTTGGACAGCTCAGCAAAGAATGTCGGCTTTTCTTGAGACTGTGGCAATGGCGACCCACAATGGCGTAAAGCGATCCATACGTACGCACGATGATCTCTATGCTTTAATGCTCGGCCCCAATTATCCAGTTAGCAAATGGATGAATGATAACAAGGTTGACCTCGAAGCTCGTCGTTTTTTCAGAACGTTGACTACTAAAACTCCCTTTCTGCAAGATTTAGAGCAGACTCCTATTCATGATACAGTCGTACTGTCTGATCCCTTTCTTGAGCATGAACGTGCCATCGGACTAGGGATGGCATTCTGGCTTGATGCACTTGCTATAAGCCTTCAATTAGAGCAACGCTGGGATACAAGTCATATTTCTATAAGGATGTGTCAACTTGATGAAGATGGTGGACTCTTCGATACAATAGAAAACATACACTATGCCAGCCGTGCTGACCATATAAAAGAGCACCTCGAATGGATCAGAGAACGTATCTATGGCAACCAAGCGAGAATACGCAGTGGAACAGATCTATGCCTACAGAAAAAGATTTTATTCCCACATTTGCATTTTTGTGCATCGGCTGAAAATCAGCTAAAAGCCCTTCTGACAGGAGATTTGAAAGTATTAGCCATTCAGAAGAAAGTGCAAGAGTTAGAGAGCTATTGTACAGAGTGGCATAATGGGCAATTCGACCCACAGAAGATTGCCAGTAAAATAAGTCCTGAAAGCCCGATAACACTGCATACATACGATAAGGAAAGGACATTCCTCTGTCCCGATGGACAAAAACGTCTTTTCTCTTGGCATATGCGTTTGACTCCTGGCGAGTGGCGTATATATTTCCACCCTATAGCAAGTCAGCAAGAATTAATCATTGGATACATTGGTCGCCACCTGCCAACCGTTGACTATCCTGGCTAACATGCCAAGAAAATACAAAATCATATGCGTATAACAGCATTACAGACACAAACAAACAATCAGGATCGCATCAACATTTTTGTTGATGACCAGTTCTTGTTGGGTGTCAGCGCACTCATCGTTCTGCAGATGGGACTGCGAATCGGGCAAGAACTCTCACCTGAGCAACTAGAGCAATTGCATCAGGAAGAAGCACTCCAGCAGGCAACCAACCGTGTATTAAATTATCTCTCATTTCGCCCACGTAGCCGCGAAGAGGTGCGCCGCTACCTGCGTAAGAAAGAGACACCTCCAGAGCTGATTGATATGGTTATACAACGCTTGGACGAGCTCAATCTGATCAACGATCAGTCTTTCACTGAGTTCTGGGTCGAGTCACGCGAACGCTCCAATCCTAAGGGGGCACAGGCACTGAAAAATGAGTTGCGCATGAAAGGCGTCAAACGCGAGCTTCTAGATGAACTGGTTAGTGATGATCAGGATGAAGAACGAGCACTACGGGCTGGACGCAAAAAAGCAGCCCAGCTCGCACGACAATCTGAGATGGATTTCAAAACCTTTCGCGCTCGCCTCGGCCCATTTTTACAACGGCGCGGCTTTAGCTATGAAGTCTCAACCCACGCCATGCGTGCCTTGTGGAAAGAAGTGCATGACGATGAACTCGAGGAAGAAGACTAATTGAAACTCTTCAGGACGCTAGCCCGTGTTATCTGTAGAGGTAATCCAATGTAATTCCTTGCAAGGAGAGAGAATCTGGCCATTTCTTGAGGAAAGGAGAAGACTTACTTTAAATTTATGTCTCTTGGAACTCTTATTCACCACCAACAACACAATCGTCTTGAACTCAATGGTCTTGCTCTGCGGCGTAGGGAGCAGGTAGAGGCCCGCATCATGGGCCACTGGATTGCAGGTCAGCTCGACAAAGATACCAAGGGTTGGTATTTAATCACATCAGATAAGGTAGAGATTCGATTGCGGTCTGGGTTGGTTGCTCGTTTTCCTGATGCCCCCTACTCGTCTAGCATTCTTACCAAAAAGTCTTCAAACGGTGCAGAACTGCCTGAAGAAGTAGAGCAGAAACTGATACTCTTGGTCGAAGATGACCACTCACATGGATCGATGCTCTATCACCTCTTTAAGCAAGAAACTCCGCATCGTGTGTATGCAACCTCCGACGGTCAGACCGCTTGGAATTTTCTTCAGCATATTAAACCCAATCTCATCCTGCTGGATTATTTGCTCCCTCGGATGAATGGGTTGATGCTCTATGACTGCATTCATGCTGAGAAATCGCTCCATGATATCCCTGTAGTGATGATTAGTGCTGTCTTACCGCACGATGAGGTTAAGAAACGCGGTCTCATTGGCTTCCAAAAGCCTTTTGAAATCGATGAGTTTTTACATACAGTCGAAGGTCTCATTGCTTAACCATGTCGCAAATTGCGATATTAATCGATGAAATAGCGAAAAGGCCCAGTCACAAAGAGAGCACTGAGTGTCTATAATACACTCAGTGCTCTTACAGGGAACAACGCTACCTTTTAAATGAGACAGCGAAATGTTCCTCCTATTGTGCTCCCGTGAATTTCCCCATTAGCGTTACAAAGATGTAGATAATTGCGTTCGCATTGATCACCACACTAAGAAACAATGGTACAAAGACAACAAGAAACGCCAGACACGGCTCCCATGCAAACACCGGATAATAGGGCTCCTGAATAGATAATTGCAAAGGAACCTCATTTTCCTGCATGTTAGTCATAGGTTGTTTTACAGCTTGCTCTACGTTTGACTTGGCAATTACAGGACATTTCACAGTAGGATAGTTGACATAATCAAAAAAATTGCTATCTAATGCTTGATTCATCATAGCACCCTCTTTAATACATTAACATAATAAAGAAGCGTCAATGAAGTGCTTCTTTGTGCTCAAGAGTATACTCTCTAATATCATTGTAGCACTGCAGACAAACGAGGGAACGTCCTCGAAAATTTCGCAGTTATGATACACTATGGTCATTAAACTTGCAGTTATGATACACTATGGTCATTAAACAAAAGGATGTACCGCTATGCCTGACCAGATAGAAAATATTGGCCGCACGGCTATAGATTATTTCACCCTCAAACATGCTGCTCGCGAACAGGCACTTCCAAAGTCACGTATCGCTATTCGCTACTGTGCCAATAGCATCCGGGCTAGCCATCGCCAGGAATTCACTACCGCTGCGCAATTGATCGCACAGGCCGCCGCTTTGCTTGCAGAGATGAGGGTTGACTTGCACAATCACCAGGATATATATTATGCTGGTTTCGTACATGATGCCCAGAAGGAGTATGCTGAAGCAGCAACTTTTGCTGCTCTTGCCCAGCATCAGCCGTTGCCAACACCACAGGAGCTGGAAATTGGTCATGCAGCCTATCTCAATGGTCTGGCCGAGGCAACTGGAGAGTTGCGACGCTACGTACTGGACCAGTTACGTCGTGGCAATGTCGAGAACTGCGAAGTGTTTCTGAACTATATGGATGATATATATGCTATTCTGATCACAGTCGACTTTCCCGATGCAATCACTTCCGGGCTGAGACGATCGACCGATGCAGTACGAGGCCTTCTTGAGAAAACGCGCGGAGATCTTACCGCTGTTGTTGTTCAATCACAGCTACAGCACTCCCTATTACAATTGCAAAGGGAGCTTCAGCAACATTAAGCCCTGGCAAAACCATTTCTCTGATTTTTTTTGAAGTTGAAAAATACTTAACTTTCTTGTCTTTGTATACTATCAACAGTTACCAGATCTTTGTTTGAGATATGGAAACTTTTTTTGTGTAATCTTGTCATTATCCAGCTACCAATCGGGCTGATCCACGCGATTTAATGCATCACTTTTAGGTGATCCGCCATTAGGTAGAGGGCCAATTTGCTATATACCCTTTGGGTATCGTGCCCACCCTACCCCGACGTCCTTATTGGGATTCCAGTCAAGCAGTATATAAAAGCCTGCTGATAAATTGCCGAGTTGTTCATTACTACGCCAGGAGGGGCGTATGCCAAGCGAAGAACTAGAAAATGCTGAAGCTGTCTCTAACACGGCAGCTAACCTAGAACAGGAAGTTACGGTTGCCAAGCCCATGCAAAGCGAAGAACAAAAAAATGTTGAAGTCGTCACT
>DASYAN010000365.1:0-3975 GCA_036501345.1 Ktedonobacteraceae bacterium | reverse complement strand
CTCATCCACATTGCTTCTATCCGTCTCTTTCTGACCCGCTTGACTCCTTTCCGTCCCTTGCGGACCTAATTCCGACACACTCTGAGAAGACAGTGCACATCTGGAATGCCAAGAGCGGAATCACGCGTTATACGTATCACGGTCATACGCTTGGGATCTCGACGGTGGCATGGTCACCGGATGGGCAACATATCGCCTCTGGAAGCCTTGATGGAACGGTGCGGGTATGGCAAGCCTGAGACAGACCCTGCGTTGGCAGTTGAGATACAGTGATGTATCCTATGACTATAGGAAGGATAGATGCGGCTTCCAACCTCAGCGTTCGTTTTGCTATCCTGAGGCACGGCTTGTCCACGTTTCTGACACGTTCCAGGCCCTTTTGGAAGCTCCTTCTCGGTCTCTGAGATTGTTTCAGTTTTGTAGAGCGTACCGGATTTCCCTTCTCCAACTCTACCCAAACGGATACTCTCAGTTTTGGGCAAGCAGAGCAGTCAGTGTTTTGTTCTCCTGGATGCACGAGGAAGGATCAGTGACTTGCTCCTGATCTTGCAGCCAACGCTGCAATGACGTCATGTGAATGCGCACGACGCGTCCAAGTCGGATCACTGGCAGACCATCATTGATGAGCTTGTAGACATATACCCGACATACTCCAAGGTACTGAGCAACTTGCGGAATCGTCAGGAGCTCTGTTTCTAACGGTTCTTGCATACTTTGTTCCTTCCTCGTTTCCATCAGGAACACTGTTCTCCTTGACTTCTTCGAGGAGTAGGGCTGGTAGTAGAACTCCTGCCTTCCAAGCAGGCTGTCGCGGGTTCGAGCCCCGTCTTCTGCTCTTTTTCTCCGATCCGTCTCCCTCAAGGCCGATCACAAACCATTCGGCGACAACCGAACAGTGAAAAAGGCCAGCAAGGAGACAACATTGTTTTTGGTAAGAAAAAGCATCCAGCGAAAACCTGCCCCATTTTTGGGCAACATCCTGCCTCGTCAAAGAAAGCAACACCCTGCCTTCGCGTCAGTGAAAGCCTGCCTTACTTTCGAGTAATGCTCTTTTGACGTCCTGCCCTTTGGAATGCCATAAATGAGAGATCTTCTTCCAGCTATGGTCAGTCAGGCAACTTCAAAAGAGGACGAATTTACATTTTCTGTTATCCTCCTTGTTGCATTGTTCGGCTAGATTGCCACGATCATAGGCTTGGTCTCTTCTTCGCTACTCAAGCATGTCACGTGCTACAATGAAGTCAGTGCCAAGTTGACACCAATCGTACTAGAGACTTGCTGAGGTTAAGAGCTTGGAGTTTTAATAATGGTATACTGCTAAATCGGTCGTTCATGTCCTTTTACTTTTATACTTAGGAAGGGATACTACAGAGTTATGCCATCAACTCCTCGGCACCCTCTCGGTGAGGTTTTCGGCTTCCCTACGAATAACTTTTCTCCAGAAGCTGATCGCTATCGTGGGCATAGGCTCTGTCCATTTGGGAATAAGGTACCGAACTGTACAAAAGATAAGGCAGAAAACCCCTTAGGTGTGTGTAGCGTTAAGGATGGAACGAACTTTACCATTACCTGTCCTGTTCGTTTTCGCCAGAACTGGATTATCGCTGATGATGCCGCTGCTTACTTCTTTCCCTCAGGTGCCTTGTGGACTTCACTCACAGAAATACGCCTGAATGATACATACGGGAAGTCAGCTGGTAATATAGATGTTGTGCTTGTTTCTTATGACGCATCTGGGCGAATTCTCGATTTTGGCGCACTTGAAATTCAAGCGGTCTACATTTCGGGCAATATCCGGCAAGCATTTGCCCACTATATGGATGATCCTCACGCACATGCTGATATGGACTGGAGCCGACAGCGTTACTATCCGCGCCCAGATTTTCTCTCCTCATCACGGAAGCGTCTGGCTCCGCAACTTATCTACAAAGGTGGTATTCTCAACGCTTGGCGAAAGAAAACAGCCGTAGCGCTCGATTCTACTTTCTACCATACTTTACCAAGTCTGCCAGAAGTGGATCCACATGAGGCCGATATTGCATGGATGATTTATGATTTGCAGTTTCTCTCCACAGAAAACCGCTACCAACTGGTACAGAAGAAAATTGTTTACACACAATTTGGGGCAGCACTTGACCGTATCACACGTGCAGAGCCTGGCCCAGTTGAAGATTTTATTGGCAACTTACAGCAAAAGCTTGATGAAAAGCTCGACAACGGGGACAGCATCTCACCAGATGCTCCAACGCTCCAAGACATCATCCAGAATGGTCCAATGACTGACAATGATGTCTCGGTTGAAAATTGATAGCTATTAGGTCAGCAATGTATCAGACAACCCTTTTCGGCGACGAACCGATTGAACAGCACCCTATCGTCAATGTTGCTTCCGTGCCTCAACGAAGCCCTTTTCGGTATCCAGGAGGAAAAACCTGGCTTGTTCCGCATATTCGGCGATGGTTAAAGATGCGTGGCCAACCCTCGTCTTCTTTTCTTGAACCATTCGCAGGTGGAGCAATTGTGGGCCTCACGACAGCATTTGAGCAACTCGCGGAGCATATCATCATGGTAGAGCGTGATGAAGAGGTTGCTGCTGTCTGGGGCACGATCATGGGTGATGGTGGAGAATGGCTTGCTCATGAAATTCTGAACTTTACGCTAACGCCTGAGGCAGTGCAGAGGATACTCAATCAGTCAGAATTGACGCCCAGAGAAATGGCATTCCGCACCATAGTTAAAAATCGCGTCAATCATGGTGGTATTCTTGCTCCTGGTTCAGGTATGGTGAAACGTGGAGAAAATGGGCGAGGGATGTTGTCACGCTGGTACCCTAAGACACTCAAGCAGCGTATTCTCGACATCATATCTATTCGTGAGCGCATCACCTTTATTGAGGGAGATGGGCTTGAAGTAATGCGACAGCATGCAGACTGTACAGATGCGGTTTTCTTTATCGATCCGCCCTACACTGCTGCAGGCAAAAAGGCAGGCCGGCGTCTCTACACCTACTATGAGCTTGATCACGAAGAACTCTTCCGTATCGCTGCCTCGCTCCAAGGTGAATTTCTTATGACCTATGACGATGCAGAAGGAGTGCGTGAGCTAGCAGCTCGCTACGGCTTTGCCACGCGCCTCGTTGCGATGAAAAATACCCACCATGCCAAAATGACAGAGCTGCTTATCAGCCGAAATCTTGAGTGGGTGTAAGCCCAGCGAGTTCTTGATTCTTCTCTAGCCCATACCAATTTCTGAGCTTGACCCGGTTTTAATGAGGCCGTTTTGCATCAGCGTCTGTACAAGATCGTCACTGCCACGGATGAAGATGGCCTGACCGGACTGCAGCTTCAGCTTGTACACTTCTTCTTCGCTATTATCTTTGATCAGCCTTGGATTGTTCCATTCACCCTCCTTCAGGGTCATTGTGAGAAGAAATTTCATGCAAGCCGAACCTTTCAGCCGTCCTGGTGCGAGCGCGTTCGGCTTCGACGTTGCGATTGCGCGGCTCGGCACTGGTCACTAATGAATCCAGTAGACCTCGGGCGACGGCAGTTACCTCATCGACGGCACGATTGAACGCCACCTCATTGACTCTCGAAGGTTCGTTGAAGCCTGAGAGCTTTCTCACAAATTGCAGCGAAGCTTCCCTGATCTCCTCGTCGGTAGCCGGGGGGTCAAAGTTGAAGAGCGTCTTGATGCTCCGACACATCATTTTCTCCTTGCTCTTATTTTGCTATCCAGAACTTCAGATGCATAACAATATTTTTATTAACTTCTGCAGTTATCACATGAATTGAGCGACCAATGCACCATCCCAAGAGGAACTTGGCTGGAAACTCCCACGAGTTGCGCAACGAGATAACAGCAAGCAAGCGACATGAGGAAGCATATGGATAAAAGGGTAGAAGTATTGTAAAAAGAGAGAAAAAAGTGTCTCCTTAGAAGGTTGACAAAACCAACACACGTCATCTTAAAAGG